>CALZHQ010000046.1 GCA_945787295.1 uncultured Desulfuromonadales bacterium | reverse complement strand
AAAACATGTTTCTCCATTATTGATCCAATCGAGGATGTTTCAGTTTCACAAGAGCTACTAACATACAGACTTTTATAGACTTTTAAATATCCTTCTACCATTTTCCCTAAAGAAAAACAGTTAATAACCACGTCTCTCAAACCATCCCGTTTATCATCACAGACAGTGAGCAGGGCCTCAACAAAACCCTCTAAAGCTTCAGGTTCAAAAAGCCGCCCGGTTTGACCAGGAACCACGATATCCAGCACTCCTCCGTGATTGGTCGCAATCACGGGCACATTCTTTGCCAGGGCCTCTGCTGCCGTCCGACCAAAACTTTCAGGCTTTTTCGAGCTCGAAACGACAATGTCACTCAATGCATAAATTTCCGCTATTTTGTCCTGGCTGCCGGCAAACAAGATAAGCTCTTCAGCACCCAGATCTTTTACAAGTCGCTGAAGGGAGTCAAGATAACTGATCTTATCCTGACGAACACCGCCGACAATCAAACCACAAATATGCGGAATCTTTTTCTGTACAGACACGATCCCGCGGATAAAGGTCTCATAATCTTTTAGCTGGGTGATGCGCCCGACAGTCGTGACAACCAGTCGCCCCTCAAGCTGGAATTGCACCTTGAAGGCATCAAGAAAATCCTGGTCAAGGTGATCCGGACTGAACAGATTCAAATCGACTCCGCGCGGGACAACCCTGATCTTGTCCTCCGGCACCTGGTAGTGCTTCTGTACATATTCCTTTATGGCATTGCTTACACAAATAACTTTATCACCATAGGTCATCACCCGACTGTAGGCATTGACACTGTTGAATCCGTGAACTGTCGTGATAAAAGGCAGCTTAAGAGATTTATTGGCCAGATATGCCAGCCAGGCCGGAACCCGGCTTCGTGCATGCAAAATATCCGGTTCTAAACCTTGTAATATTTTCCTTAACTGCAATACCCTTAACGGCATCGTCAGTGGGTTTTTACTGACAACATCAAACGTGACATGTAAACCACCGTCAGCAGAGACTCAACCCCTTTTTTCACCAACTCACGGTTAAGTTCAACGACCCCCCTCTCAACACCTCCTTCGTTTAATTCCGGTAGCAACTGCACCACCCTCATAATTCAGTCCCACCTAAATTTCGTGCCAAATCTAGCTTCTTGTTAGCCATCCCAATGGTAGAATCAAACATATGTAATGAGTCGATATCCGTTAAATAATTTATCATCCGGTTCAACTTGCCCGGCGCCGTCAACGTACCTTCGCCAGGCAGCACCTCAACACAAGCGGAGCCGAAACTGACGGCCTCGCTAATCATCGACGTTGAGTCGGAAGTTATAAACAGGTACTCGCTGTGAGCCAGAAAATCGGGGATCGGATTGATCTGTTCCTGTGAATAATAAACGGCCCGGGACCAGTTAAATTGACGCAAAACTGTCTCGACCTCTGGCGATGTTCTCCGCGAGGTCGTCAACCAGAACTCATGCTCAGGAAACAACGTAAAAATCTGCGCGACGTGTTCACGCAAACCAGCGGGATCAAGTGGCGCATGTTTACTATCTCCCCCGATAATCAGAGAAATGTAGCGATGGCCTTTTTCTGGAACGATCAACCCTTTAGGTTCAACATAAGTCAGGTTGATCGGCAGACAGACAATGTTGTCTTGCTCGGGCGGATTATCATGTTGCTGGGCAATAATCAGATCGAAATCATATCGATAGCCTTTGGGCAACATGATCGTAACAGACTTCGCCCTCAACTTACCTGCCATGACGCGATTTGCGTAATAAGTCTCAGACCCGGCAGAGACAACCGCCCGATAGCGACCTGTTATCGGTTCTAACCGGAGCAAACCTATCAAACGCAAATGGCAGCGATCCGCCAGGTAAGAAAGCGCTTTCGCGAACCGATTTTTAAAAGCGACTGGGCAAATATCGTAGTCATAGCCAAGATGTTTGGCAAAGGCGATTGACTGATTCAAATGCCCTGGCTTGCCATCACTGAGTATCAGTATACGTTTCGGTTGCACTCACTGCCCTTACAATGACTCTGCTTCATCAATCAGCATCACCGGGATATCGTCCCGTACCGGATACCTCAAACGGCAAGCTTGACAAGTTATCGATTGTTCGTCTTCTGCCAGTTCGACTGCCTGTTTGCATTTCGGACAAGCAAGAATTTCCATCAATTCAGGTCGTACACTCATTCATTGACTCCATAATCGTTGCTGCAGTTCAGCTTTAAAAGTTTCTGCGTTATCTATTGCAACATTCATCGGCACTTGATAACAGCGGAGATTAAACATTTCAGCGGCCAATTTCACGGCATCCTTTTCCGTGGTAATTAAAGCATCACAACCACGCGCTGCCACCTCGATCTCCTTGCCTAATTGATGATCATAACGACAGTGATCCCCGAGCGGCAAAGACCCTTCAATATGTAACCCCGCAGCGGCCAACGCAGAAAAAAAACTTTTCGGATCGGCAATCCCGGCAAAAGCAAACAATTTCTGCCCTGACAACTCTTGAAACGGGCGGACTTGCCCATCTAAAGAAACGGCCATGTCAGCCAGTTGATGCCGGCTCAGAAAAACCGGCTTATCACTGCAACAGAAGACAGAATCGCCACTTGCGCGGGTCAACAACAGCAGGTCAGCTCTTTGCAGCGAAACGGGAAACTCCCGCATTAACCCTGCCGGTAACGGCCAACCGTTGCCATACGGCCTCGTCGCGTCGAGCAGAACCAGATCAACGTTCCGCTGTACAGCCCGATGCTGAAAACCATCATCGAGAATGATGACATCTGCGCCAAACTTATCGATAGCCTGTCGTACGCCATCTGACCGTTTTCGGGCAATAAGCACAACAGCTTCTGGATTCCTACGGCTCAGCAGAAATGGTTCGTCACCGGCCGCAGCGGCATCCAGCAACAGGCCATTGCCATTTGAGACGATGCCGACAGTGCCCGAGAAGGAGCCGCCATAGCCACGACTGACAATAGCTGGTCGCTTCCCTTGTGCGAGAAACTCTTTTACCAGCCAATCGACCACCGGCGTTTTACCGGTCCCTCCGACCGCAATATTTCCAACGGATACGACCGGCACCTCAACTTTATCACTCGCCAGCAAACACCAGTCGTAACACTTGTTGCGCAACCAACCAACAACCCCGTAGATGATTGTAAATGGCAGCAGGAACAGAAACAAAACCCATTCTAGCGGTTGCAAGGGGCCATACAAAGCAAATCTGCGGTGGAAATGCAGCAGAGCGTCCATCAGTTTTTCACAAATCGTGAAATCCGGTGCATAGTCCTCTCCGTGGCACCAGCATTTTCAGCGATCAGAGATCGACCGGCTTGTCCCATCGCCCGGCAGCGGACCGGGTCATCCAGCATCAGGGCACTCTGTCTCTCCAGACCCTGGAGATTATTAACTTTAACTCCAGCACCAGCGCGGATCAATTTGGCCGAAATCTCACGAAAATTCTGCACGTGTGGGCCGAATAAAACCGGCTTGCCGAGCAAACAAGCCTCAAGAAGATTATGTCCACCGATCGGCACCAGACTGCCACCGACAAAAACCAAGTCAGAAACTGCATACAGATCAAGCACCTCCCCCAAAGTGTCGACCAACAATACCTGTCCCGCCTCAAAATGAGGTTGCCCTGCCTCCAGACCACTACGAAGCCGGTTCTCGACCCCACGCTCCGTCAACATGGCCTGCACCTCACGGCTACGCTCGGGATGGCGCGGAATCAGCACGAGCAAAAGTTGCCGCCCCGCTTGTTGCAGGGCCTGATAAACCGTCAGCAGCAGTTCCTCTTCGCCAGCGTGAGTACTTCCCGCAACCAGAATCGGCAGCTCATCAGGCAGGGCAAAAGACTGCTTCAGTATTGCTACATCCGCTTCTGACAATTCTTTTAATTCATAATCAAATTTCAGGTTGCCGGTATTTTCGATCTGTGATTTTTCAGCACCGAGTTGACCGATACGCTCCGAATCCAATTGCGACTGCATACAGAAGGCGGAAAAACATTCCAACACCGGTCGTAACAAAAAACGGAAAAACCGGTAGCGAGGATAGGATCGGTCAGATATCCGACCGTTAACGAGCACAACAGGAATTTCTAACTTATGTGCCTGACGAACAAAGTTTGGCCAGATTTCCGTTTCGACAATGACCACCAGATCGGGATTTACGATCTGTAAAACCTTACGTACAGTCCAGGAAAAATCGAAGGGGAAAAACAGACAACAATCAACATCCTGGTTTTCCAGGGCCATCGCATGCCCGGTTTCCGTGACATTCGTCAGCAAGATCAGATGCTCAGGATGTTTTTTTCGTAGCGCCTTCAACAACGGGCTGGCGGCTCTGGTTTCACCAACAGAAACAGCATGCACCCAGATGATGTTTCGTCCCTGAAAACGCTGCAACTGCTCTTCAGACAGATAACCGAGCCGCTCCCGGAGACCACGACGGCTTTTGCCGTAGCGGTAACCGCGGAGCAGATAATAGGGCACCAGCACTACAGCTGCGATCAGCAGCAACAGATCATACAGCAGATACACCGTATTCCTCCAGTCGCAGACTTGCCTGTCTTTGATTCAGTTCCATGGCCTCAACGAGGCGCTCCCGAAACCGCTCAACTCCTTCAGCCTTTTCAAAGTAAACCGGTTCCCCAAAGGAAAAGACCCCCCGACAAAAGGGATATGGGAACAGAAATCGATCCCAAGACGAAAAACGATGTCCACGGCTACAAGCAAAGGCCATCGGCACGACCGGCCGTCCACTTAATCGTGCAAGCTGCACGACCCCGTCTTTCAACTCTCTCCTAGGCCCCCTCGGGCCATCGGGTGTCAGGACCAGATCGGATTTTTCTTTACACAGCTCCAGCATTTCCCGAAAGGCGGCCCGTCCTCCACGCGACGAAGAACCACGCACGGTATCTTGCTGGAAATATTTCATTGTTTGAGCAAGCAATTCACCGTCCTTCGATGAACTGATCAAGAGCTTAGCATGCGACCCTGGATAGCCCATAACCATCAAGAGCAGTTGCTCATGCCAGAAAGCGATGATTGCCCGCCTGTCCTGCTTCCAGACTTGCTGCAACCACTCGGACCCGACCGTTTCCGTTCGGATCGTAAAATAAAGCAGCCGAATGATAAGCGAGGCAAGGAAAGGAACAACAGTGAACAACAATCGATCTTTAATGCTCATCCGGTGAGTCCTGAAACTGAATATCGTATAACCGTTTGTACAAGCCACCCTTTGCCAGCAATTGCTGGTGAGTTCCCTGTTCCTTTATTTCTCCATCTTCCAGCACCAAAATGCGATCGGCATGCATCACGGTCGACAGACGGTGGGCAATGACAAAGGTCGTGCGATTTTCCATCAAATTGCCAAGGGCCTGCTGAACCATCGACTCACTTTCTGTATCGAGGGCGCTGGTCGCTTCATCCAGCATCAGGATCGGCGCATCCCGCAATATTGCGCGGGCAATACAAATTCTCTGTCGTTGGCCACCTGAAAGTCGCACCCCTCGATCACCGATCATGGTTCCGTAACCTTCCGGTAACGAGCTGATAAAATCATCCGCATAAGCCTGCCGAGCCGCGGTTTTGACCATTTCCTGATCAGCATCCAGACGACCGTAACGGATATTGTTCAGGATACTGTCGTTAAACAGAAAGGTTTCCTGATCGACCAGAGCCAGATTCTCATGCAAGCTCTTCTGCGTCACGGTGCGGATGTCATGCCCGTCAATCAGGACGTGACCAGCTTGCGGATCATAAAATCGATTTAGCAGACTGATAATAGTCGTTTTCCCAGCGCCGCTCGGACCTACCAAGGCAATAACCTCGCCCGGCTTCGTCTTTACGGAAAAGTTACGCAATACCGGTTCATCATCGTAAGCAAAGCAGACCTTGTCAAAAATGACCTCGCCACAGCTGCGCGGCATTTTAACAGCATCCGTGGAGTCAAAGATTTCGGTCTGCTGATCCAGGACCTCGAAAACTCGCTCTCCGGCCCCGAGAGCCTGTTGCACGACATTGTTCACCCGTGTCAAGCGCTTCAATGGGGTATACATCAGCAGAATCGCCGCCAAGATGGAAAGCATCTCCCCTTTGGTGATTTCTTCGGCGATCACCCGATCGAGCCCATACCACAAAACTGTAGCCACGCCCAAAGCTGTTAACAGTTCGACGACTGGTGAGGATGCAGCATCGTAGCGGAAACTTTTTCGGATCAGAGTATAAAAAGCCGTATTCTCCTTTTCGAATTTCTCCCGCTGGTGCTTTTCTGTTCCGAATGCCTTGATCACCTTGATTCCCGACAGGGTCTGCTCGATGATCGAGGTCACATCTCCCATGGCGCCCTGACCGCGCCGGGAATACTTCTTGATCATTTTTCCGAGGGCTGCTGCCGGAACGGCTGCAGCCGGGATCACCAAAAACGCCATCAGCGCCATTTTCCAGTCCGCATAAAAGGCATAGCCAATCAACGCAACCATTGTCACCGTCTCGCGCAAAATGGTGACCAGGACATCGGAGAGTGCCACCTGCATTACGTTGACATCGTTAAGAATCCTCGACATCAGGGCGCCAGTGGAGTTCCCGGTAAAGAACCGCATCGACTGCTTGACGAAATGTCGATAGAGTTGGCTGCGGATATCCTGGATGGCCGCCTGACCGACCGAGCGCAGGTTGTATTGCTGGATATAGCGGGAGCCACCCTTAAAGGCGGCGAGTGCAACAACCCAAAACGGCACCTGTTTGGCCAGGTCGTAATTTCCGGAAGCCAGCACCTCATCGACGAAAGGCTTGACCAAGTAGGCAATGACGGCGTCCGAACCACCAACCCCCAGCGACGCCAGCATCGCCAAGGCCAGCCAGCCTTTGTAAGGCATGGCATAGTTGAACAGCCGCTTGTAGATATTTTTCTGTTTATCTTCCAGAAACACGTGATTCAGCCCGTTCTCTCTTCATAGCCAGACATTTCAGCAACCATCTGTGCAACTCTCTTGGAGCAGCCTGGTTTGCCCATCAACATGCCCACCTCAGCCAGTTCCTGCCGCATCTTTGTGGCATAGTTTTCGTCATCCAACAAGCGAATAACTTCCTGACTCAACACAACAGGGTTCGCCGCGTCCTGAATAAATTCACGGGCGACCTCTCTCCCGGCAATAATATTGGTCAAGCCAACATAGGCAACCTTGATCAGACGTTTACCGATGGCATAGCTCAAAGGTGACACCTTATAGACAATCGCCAACGGGGTTTCAACCAAGGTAATCTGCAAAGTCACGGTTCCGGAGACTGATAGAATCGCATCGCAGGCCGCTGCGGTTTCGTAGATATTCTCTGCGACAATTTCGATCGGCAACTTGCTGGCGGCTAGTTTTTCAGCAAAAAACTGTTTCGATAACGAAGGAGCAACCGGGAGGATAAACTTAATCTTCGGTTTCTCCCTGTGTATCTGTTGAGCCGTCTCCAGCAACGTGTCGAATATATATTTCAGCTCACTGTTGCGGCTGCCGGGAAAAATGCCGACAACCGGCGTCGAGTCATCAATATCCAACTGCTTCCGTAGTTTGCCTGCTGGCTTGTTTGCGGCAAACTCATCCAGCAGCGGATTACCCACATACTCTGCCTGCACCCCTAGAGACTGATAAATCGCCGGTTCAAATGGAAAGATAAGAGCCAGCCGGTCTACACGCTCGGCAATTGTCTTTGCCCGCCCACTCCGCCAAGCCCAAACCTTTGGACTGATATAATAAAGCACCGGGATTCCGCAACTTTTTGCGACTTTAGCCAGCCGCAAGTTGAAGTCAGGAAAATCAATCAACACCAGCAGGTCGGGCCGATCGCTTCCCTGCAATAATCTCTTCAGCTGCCGAAAGCGGGCAATCAGTCGCGGCAACTGGGCAAGGACCTCAACCAGCCCCATCACTGACAGCTCATCCGAGGGGAAAACAATCCGGCAGCCGGCAGCACGCATCCGATCGCCACCCACACCGTAAAACTTCAGTCCTGGATGGTTTTCTGCAGCGGCTTTCAGCAAATTGCTCCCGTGCAGATCACCCGATGACTCACCGGCGACAATCATGATGTTACGGGATACTTTCTGGTTTTCTGCAGGCATGCTTATTCTGACCTAAAAAAGAAAATGCGAGACCCTTGCGGCTCTCGCTTTTTCAGAATAAAAACTCAGGAAATTAAATCTTAGCGAGCTAATCCACGAGTACTTTTCTTCAAAAATTTCAGATAAGTGGCAACTTCATCTGCGTCCACGGGGAAATCTTTCGCGATTTTATCAATCGCTTCTTCCAACTTCAGGTTTGAACGAAAAACCACTTTATACATCTGCTTGATATTCGACAAGGCTTCAGCTGAGTAACCACGTCGCTTCAAACCGGTCAGGTTGACGCCAACTGTCGTCGCCCGATCCCCCTGAACGATTGAGTAAGGAGCCACATCCTGGGCAATCATTGACCCGCCGCTGGCCATGACATGACAACCGATCCTGGCGAACTGATGTACGGCAGACAGCCCGCCAAGAATGGCATAATCATCGACTTCGACATGACCAGCCAGGGTCGCGCCATTGGCGAGAATGACATGGTCCTTGACAATGCAGTCATGGGCAACATGGGAGTACGCCATAAACAGGTTATCACTGCCAACGGTGGTCACCCCGCCGCCATCTTCCGTTCCGAGGTGGATGGTCACGAATTCACGGACCTTATTCCGATCGCCGATCTTCAAGGTCGATTCTTCACCATGAAATTTTAAATCCTGCGGAACAGCACCGACCGAGGCAAACTGGAAAATTTGGTTCTCCGAACCGATTTCTGTCCGTCCTTCGATGACAGTATGCGGTCCAATACTGGTTCCGGCTCCAATACTGACGTGTTCGCCAATGACCGCATAAGGGCCAACCTTAACGGTCGAGTCGAGCTTGGCACCTGGTGCAATAATCGCTGTCGGATGAACCATCTGAGTCTCCAATCCTATTTGTCCGCAAAAGTCGCTTTCAGTTCAGCCTGGGCAACCAACGTTTCACCGACGTAAGCCTTGGCCTCAAACTGATAGATGCCACGCCGTTTGGACATGATTTCCAATTCCATGCGCAACACATCACCCGGCAGAACCGGTTTGCGGAAACGGGCCTTGTCGATGCCGACAAAGTAGGTCACTTTGTCCTCGCCGACCTTATCAACCACCGACGTATAGGCACCACCGACCTGTGCCATCGCTTCAATAATCAGCACCCCTGGCATAATTGGATGTTCGGGGAAGTGACCCTGAAAAAAAGGCTCGTTGATGGTCACATTTTTATAACCGAAAACCTTTTTTCCCTCTTCAATCTCTTCCAGGCTATCAACCAGCAAGAACGGATACCGGTGTGGCAACACCCGCATGATCTCCGTTATGTTCATTTTCAACATGCTCAATCCTCCTTCAAGAGCGCTTCGAGTTCTGCAAGGCGCTTCTTCAATTGTTGCAATTCTTTGCGCATTTCAGGTACTTTCGGCAAAGATATTGACATTTTCAACCATTCCCGATGCGGAATCAATGGCACACCCGACATGACCTGGTTTGATTCAACATTTCCGGAGGCGCCGCCTCGGGCACCGATCGTCACATTGTCGCCGACTGACACATGTCCGGCAACAGCGGCCTGGCCACCAAAAGTGCAGTGATTTCCGATCTTACTACTTCCGGCAATACCGACCTGGGATACGATGATTGTATCTTCGCCAATTACAGCATTGTGACCAATCTGCACCAGGTTATCCAACTTGGTTCCGCGCCGGATTCTCGTTTCCCCGAGTGCCGCTCGGTCAATACAGCTACAGGCTCCAATCTCAACGTCGTCTTCAAGGACAACAATCCCGACCTGAGGTATTTTGTAATAACTGGCCCCATCCGGTGCGAAACCGAAGCCGTCAGCGCCAATTATTGCTGACGGCTGGAGAATCACGCGGTCGCCCAATAAGCAACCTTCACGGACAATGGCGCCAGCATGCAACAAACAATCTGCGCCAATCGTGACATCAGCGTAAATAACGACACCTGGGTGCAGCACTGTCCCAGGTCCGATTTTGACATTATCACCAACCACAGCACCAGGGTGGACCGTAACTGAATCCGCCAACTCTGCCGACTCAGCAACAAAGGCTCCCGGCAGCACCCCTTTTTCAGCATCTGCGGGCGGCTGTAAAAAGGTCAGGATCTTGGCAAACGCCAGATAGGGGTTGGCAGTAATCAGCAGGTTAAAACCGGAAATTTCAATCCCGGGAGCAACAATAACCGCGGAGGCTCTAGCCCCTTCAAGTTTAGACAGGTACTTCGGATTGGCCACAAAGGTGATATCACCCTCTTCAGCATAATCGATCGGAAATACCCGATTGATCACAAGATCCGGATCACCCTGCAGTTCGGCGCCGATGAGATCGGCAAGCTGTTGTAAGGTTGCAGACATTTTTTATTGCTGGGCCGCGTCGAATGCTTCGATCAGTTCATCGGTCAGATCAACGCTTTCATCAGCATAGATTACGGCACCTTCATTCTTTTCTATGACCATGCTGTAACCACCGTCCTGACCCAGTTTCTGCAGGATTTCGAACAGTTCATTCAGGATCCGCTTGGTATGTTCTGCATCCTTTAGCTGCAATTCTTCTTTGATGTCTTTCTGGAAACGCTGCAATTCTTTGACGTTCTGCTGAAAATCCCGTTCTTTTTGCGCCTTGGCACTATCTGAAAGCAGCACCGCTTGCTTCTCAAGTTCAGTCTTCAGTTTCTGCAGATCGTCCTGCTTGGTTTTAAACTCCGCCTCGTACTTTTTCACTTGCGCAGCAATTTCATTCTTTGCCTCGACCCCGGCCTTGGACAGATTCAATGCCTTCTGCAGATCAACATAAGCAATTTTTGTTTCAGCCAGCGCCGGTGCTGCCAGCATCAGCAACGAAATCAGTAAAATAATGACTTTCTTCATTCTTTCCTCCTGTTAAGCGGCTTTAAAAAGCCGTACCGATTGAAAACTCAAAAACCGATTGTTTTTCATCATCTTCTTTATCCAAATTATAGCCCCACTCGAACCGCAAAGGGCCAAGCGGGCTGTTCCAGCGAATTCCCGCGCCTGCGCTGTGCCGCACCGTGGTAAAGTAGTCACTGCTCTCACGCCAGGCATTACCGACATCGTAAAAAAGCAGCCCTTTAAGTCCCAGCTTTTTCGATAGTGGAAACATGTACTCGAAATTCAAATAGCCCATGGTTTCGCCACCGATGAAGTCGCTATCCCCGTTTGCATCGATGACTTTAGGGCCCACTTCACGTGTTTCAAAACCGCGCATGGTGCGGATTCCGCCAAGATAGAATTTCTCGCCAAGTGGGACCTCGTCCTCACCGGTTTTAAACACATAACCGGTCTCGCCATGGATGGTAAAAACTGTCCCCCAGAATAACGGCCAGAAATGGCGATGTTCGGCGATCACCTTAGCGAAGTCCTCGGTCCCACCAAGTCCGGCATACTCCAGGGTCAACGTCGACAACCCACCGGTACTCGGATCAAGATGATAGTCGGTGCTGTTGCGTTCAATGACACCAGTAATTGAGGAAAGTGTCGATTCTCCCTCTTCACTCAAAATGATATTACTGGTGACCGAAGGATCAATATTGAGGATTTCCTTCTGCTCATAGCGATAAGTCAAAAAACCTTTGGTATAATCACCAAGCGGATGGCCCGCCTTAACGGCACCACCGGTTCTGTGCTCATCGTAATCGTTATATTCACGTTCAGATTTATAGACCTCAAATCCGACAGTCCAGTCGGTGTCGAGGAAATACGGATCGGTCACCCCGAGGGAGAAGGTCTGGCTGCTACTGCTGAAAGCTCCCGCCAGTTTCAATTTCAAACCATAGCCCAGGAAGTTATCCTGGGAAACAGAACCTTGCGAAATAAACTGGTCGACCGAGGAGTAACCGATACCGACCGAGAACGTCCCTGTCGGCTGCTCTTTAACATCAACGTTCAATACCGCCTGATCACGCGCAGAGCCTGGTCCAGTCGTGACATTAACCTCCTCAAAATAACCAAGGTTACGGATTCGGCGGTTACCATCCTTGATTTTGCTGGCACTGTATTGATCGCCCTCGACCAGCGGCACTTGTCTGCGGACAACCTTGTCGCGAGTATTATTGTTGCCGCGAATCTGGATCCGCTCAATATAAACCTTGACGCCCTGCTCAATGTCAAACATCAAGTCGATCGTCAGGTCCTCTACATTTTTGCTGCTGAGAGGCGCAACATTGACGTACGCATAGCCTTCATCGGCGTAAATGTCGGTTAACCGTTCAATACTTTTATGCAGCTCAGACCGATTAAAAACGTCACCCGAGCTAAGGCTGACCTCTTCTTCCAACTCCTCGCTCGGTCTGAGCAGATCGCCTTTAAAACCGATGGAACCGACTGAATATTGCGGACCTTCATCAATCTCAAAAAACAGATCCAGATACTCGTTGTCTTTGATCAAAGTCACCTCGGGCTGCTTGACCTTGACGTCCATGTAGCCCTTATCCTTATAGAGAGCTTTGATCCTCTCAACATCGAGTTCTACAATCTCTTCCTGATAGGCACCACGCCCCGTCAGCCAGGACAACCACCAGCGCTCCTGGGTTTCCATCGCATCTTTAAGGTCATCCGCTTCGATGGCGGTGTTCCCTGCAAAGCGGATCTCGTCGATAAGAACCTTTTCACCTTCAGTAATGCTAAAGGTCAGCACCGCTTCATTCCGGTCATCGACCTCAACATCAGGTTCGACTTCGGCCGCATGGTACCCTTCTTCAGCATAGGCTTTTTTAATTTCGACAATGCTCTGCTTGACCTTGGCATGGCTGAAAATTTCCGGAATTTTCACGCTCACCAGAGGCCGTAACTTATCTTCACCTAGCTCTTCGTTGCCCTCAAACAGGACATCCCGCACCAGAGGCGATTCGACAACCACAAAGGTAATGACTTTGGCACCTTGAACCTCGGTCAACTCCGCCGAGATATCCTCGAAGCGACCGAGAGAAAAAATGTTGCGCATTGCTTCATCGACATCCTCAAGGGTCACCTCGTCTCCCGGCTTGATCGGCGTTGTCGCCAGGATGGTGGAGGTTTCAATCCGGTCGTTCCCCTCGATCTGGATATCGGACACCTTAAAACCTTGAGCAGCGGCAACAACCGCGATCAACAGTATACAAAGTGTCAGCAACAATCTTTTCAACATCAGCTTCCCTCAGCTTTGAATTAAGAAAACCAAAAGGGGGATTATAGGAAATCGCCCCTGGGAGTTCAATTTAAAATATCATCCGCCAGGTAGCCGTCCTCAATCTGTAAAGTTCGATCAAGGCTGGCCGCCAGTTCTCGGTTATGGGTCACGATAATCATTGTCAAACCACGCGTACGGTGCATCTGGTTGAGCAGAGCCATAATTTCATCAGAGGTCCCACTATCAAGATTCCCAGTCGGTTCATCCGCGAGTAATAGGCGCGGTTCTCGGATCAGTGCCCGGGCAATCGCTACGCGTTGCTGCTCACCGCCGGACAAAGCCCCCGGCTTATGCGACAATCGATGGCCAAGACCGACCTCTTTGAGGAGATCTTCCGCCTTCATTGCCGCTTCACTGCGGGCAACACCACCGATCAATAACGGCATCATGACATTTTCTTTGGCACTAAATTCCGGCAACAGCTGGTGGAACTGAAATACGAAACCGACAGTTCGATTGCGAAAAGCATCCAAAGCGGCTCCACGCAGGGCAAAAATACTTTCCCCTTCGAAGAGAATCTCCCCCTCGCTCGGCTTATCCAAACCGCCGAGAATATGCATCAACGTTGTCTTACCGGCGCCCGAAGTCCCAACCACCGCGACCCGCTCACCGGCAACGATCTTTAGAGAGATCTGCCGCAGCACACTCACCTCGCCACCGGAGGTGACAAAGCTTTTCTGCAGATTGCGGATCTCGATCATCGCCTGCTCACTCATAGCGCAGTGCCTCAGCCGGATCCATCCGTGACGCTCGCCAGGCCGGGTAGATGGTTGCCAACAGCGAAATCGACATGGCCATGATCATCACCGAAACCACATCGGTCACTACGATATCGGACGGAAAGTTTTCCATGCCATAAACCGATTGATCAAAAATCCGAATACCGAAGGTCCGCTCAAGAAACTTGATAACGGCATCGGCATAATGGGCGAGCAGCACACCAAGGGCAGTGCCGAGGCCAGTTCCAACCGTCCCGATAATGAACCCTTCAAGGACGAAGATCTTCATGATGCTGCTGGCGTTCGCTCCCATCGCCCGCAGAATGGCGATATCCCTGCTTTTCTCCATGACCACCATGATCAGGGTCGTGGCGATATTGAAAGCCGCAACCAGCACGATGATCCCCAGCACGATGAACAGGCCGAGCTTTTCAAGTTTCAGTGCTGACAAAAAAGACCCATAAATACTCTGCCAAGGTCGGACCACGTAAGGAAAGCTGTACTCTGAACTGAGTTCAGCAGCGACTTGCGGGGCCAGATCGAAGCGATCGACAACCAGCTCAACTCCGCTGACAACCCCTTCTGAATCGAAGAATTTTTGCGCAACAGCTAACGGGATGTAGGCATAAAAGCTATCGACCAGGCTGCTCTGTTTTTCGAAAATTCCGACCACCCGGAAGGGTTTCATTTTGGGGATCATGCCGAAAGGAGTAATCGTGAACATCGGCGGGATAACATTGATTGAATCACCGACCGCGACACCGATACTGGTCGCGGTGTCGACCCCGATAACGATTCCGGGACGCTCCGCGGTCTCGTCAAAAAACAATTCCGAGACGGGACGACCATCGACCGTGAGCATTTGCTGGGTAAAGATCTTATGCTGTTTGCCAATCCCTTTTACGCTGACCGCAGCGACATTCCCCTGCGAAAGCAGCATCGCCTCCTTGGAAACAAAGGGGGTCGCCGAAACCACGTGCTTAACCTGTTCGGCAGCAGCAACCAGCTCGTCCGGGTTGTCCAACCCGTCGCCGAACTTCTGGATCATCACGTGCGGCACGTTACCAAGGATTTGCTGGCGGACACCGTCGGTAAAACCGGTCATCACTGCCAGCACCAGGATCAGTGCGGCAACGCCGAGAGTCACCCCGGCAATAGAAATAAAAGAGATGACAGATATAAAGGTCTGCTTCCGCTTGGCCCTTAAATAGCGGAGGCTGACAAACCACTCATAAGACATTGTAATCCGTTCCGATCAGTGTTTAACCGACTTCGGGTCGCAGTTGCGGGAACAGAATCACGTCGCGGATCGACGCAGAATTGGTCAACAGCATGACCAGGCGATCGATACCGATCCCCTCACCAGCCGTCGGTGGCAAGCCGTACTCCAGGGCACGGATATAATCCTCATCCATCTCATGCGCTTCTTCGTCGCCGGCCGCCTTTTCCTCCAGTTGCATGACGAAACGCTCTTTCTGATCGATCGGATCGTTCAACTCGGAAAATGCGTTGGCCAGCTCACGGCCGACGATAAACAGCTCGAAGCGGTCGACAACATCGGGCTGCTCGTCGTTCTTACGTGACAGGGGCGAAATTTCCGTCGGATACTCGGTGATAAAGGTCGGCTGCCAGAGTTTCGGCTCGACCACCTCATCGAAAATTTCCGCCAACAGCTTGCCATGTCCGATCTTGGCATCCAGCTCAAGGCCGAGTGCTTTAGCATAATTGTAAGACTGCTCACGATCTTCCAGAATCGACGCTTCAACCTCGCCGTACTTGACGATCGATTCCTTGAGAGTCAAACGATCCCATGGAGGGGTCAGGTCGACCTCTTTCTCGCCATAGGGGATCAACAGGCCACCACACACCTTGTCAGCAACATGACAGATCAGTTCTTCCGTAAAATCCATCAGATCATGATAGTTGGCATAGGCCTGGTAGAACTCCATCATGGTGAATTCCGGGTTATGCTGAATGGAAATGCCTTCATTGCGGAAATTGCGGTTGATTTCGAAGACTCGATCAAACCCGCCGACCACCAGCCGCTTGAGATACAGTTCCGGTGCAATGCGCAGGAACAGGTCCATCTTCAGGGTATTGTGATGGGTGACAAACGGCTTTGCTGTCGCACCGCCGGCTACCGGGTGCATCATCGGCGTTTCGACTTCAAGATAGTCATTGTCGATCATAAAATCGCGGATCAGGCCGACGATCTGGCTGCGTTTACGGAAGGTATCGCGAACATCGGGATTGACGACCAGGTCTAGGTAGCGCTGCCGATAACGGGTCTCGACATCAGTCAAGCCGTGCCATTTCTCCGGCAAGGGCAAAAGCGACTTGGTCAACAGGCGGATTTCATTGGCCCGCAACGACAACTCATCCGTCTTGGTCCGAAATGGTACGCCACAGACACCGACGATATCGCCGATATCAAACTTTTTGAACTGCTCAAACGCTTCATCGCCGACCTGGTTCTTGGCAACATAAACCTGCAAGCGGCCGCCACCATCCTGCAACTGCAGAAAGGCGGCCTTACCGAAATCGCGGCGGGCCATAACCCGGCCACCGATGCGATATTCCTGCTCGCACTCTTCCAATTTATCTTTGTCATCTGCCGAGTGCGCTTCAACTACCTGAGCGGTGGTGTGCGTCACTTTGAAGTCATTGGCAAAAGGGTTGATGCCAGCATCACGAAAAGCATCCACTTTCGCCCGACGCTGTTGCAATAATTCGTTAAGTTCTTCCATATTTAGCAATCCTTGAGCGGTCCGGTTTTTTGCTGCGCACAATACCCTTTGCAGACTCATTCCGTCAAGGATAAAGCCGGGTTTCAAGAAGAAGAGAAGTAGGATTCACCCTGATCAGGAAGATTGACTGAATAATCCGTTCATCCGTTACTGAAATCTGCAACAGAGCGACGGAACATATCGGGAATACGGCGGGCTTTTCTCAGCTGATAATCATAACAAACGATCGGAGTATGCCACTCGGCCGTGAGCAGGCCGTTCCTCTCAATACGATACTCAAGGGCAAAGCTGGAACGCTTCAGCCCTGTGCAGCGGACCCCGACCTGAAGATGGTCCCGGAGGAACATTTCCGCCCGGAAATAGACGTGCGCTTCCGGCAAGATAATGCCACATCTCTCGCCCAGGTCGAGTTCACTGAAGGGACCGAGACTGGCAAAAAAAGCAATCCGTGCATCCTGAAAGATATTCAGCACAGCTGAATTGGCGACATGACCAGCGTAATTGACATCAGCGACCCGCACGGTGTATGGAAACACAAAAGAAAACTTGTCCATGCTTAACTCTGACATTTGTGGCAAAAGTAGGTTGAACGTTGACCGAGCCTAATGGCACTGATCGGCTGACCGCACTGCGGGCAGGCATCTCCTGCTCGGCCGTAAACCTGCAACTGCTGCTTGAAGTATCCGGGTTTGCCATCCGACTGACGAAAATCAGCGATGGTGGTGCCACCGGCAGTGATCGCTTCAGCGAGGATTTCCTTGATCGCCGCGACGAGCTTTCTATATTTGTCTCGGCTGACCTTGCCGGCTGGGAGATCTGGACGGATGCCGGAACGAAACAATGCTTCATTGGCGTAAATATTACCAACCCCAACCACCAGCTTCTGATCCATGATGAAAGGCTTGATGGCAATTTTCCGCTTGCGCGATGCTTGCCAGAGATATGCGCCGGTTAAATCTGGCGATAAAGGTTCCGGCCCAAGGCCTGCTAACAACGGGTGTTCGGCCGAATCAGCCGCCGACCAGAGCAGCGCACCAAACTTGCGTGGGTCGTTAAAACGTAGGCATTTGCCATTGGTGAAAATCAAATCGACATGATCATGCTTGTTTTCTGTGGCGCCAGCTTCAATGATCCGCAGGCTTCCCGACATCCCCAAATGAAGAATCAACGTCCCCTGCTCGCAGTGAAGCAGCAGATACTTCGCTCTTCGAGCAACAGAGCAGATAGTTTGTCCCGGCAGGGTATCACAGAGACTACGATCTAGAGGCCAGCGCAGCTTGTCGACCCGCAGGATCAGTTCTTCAATTTGACAATCGGTAATCAGCGGCGCAATCCCGCGACGGGTGGTTTCAACTTCGGGTAATTCTGGCATAGGCCCAACAGTCAGTAACGAATCTTTTGCACAACTTGATCAAAATGAGAAAACTGGATCTGATCCGGCGGGCCGGGATAGTCCTCGATTCCCAACTTCTGAGCTGAGTGATAACGCCAACCTTCCTCGGTGTCGATCAACAGCGCCAACTCATAGAAATACTGCCTGGCTCCATCAAGCGCCAACTCCATAACCAAAAGATATTCCTGCCGCTGATCATCAAGCTGCCGTGTGTGTAACGCTTGCCAGCTTTCCACCTCAATAGAGGCGAGCTGCTGCTGAGCAAAACGCACATAGGTGCTGCAATCGGAAAACTGCTGAATAAAGGGCGATTCTTTATGGTAGGTGGCATACACAGCCTTGAAATCGCCACTGGCAAGAGCGGCAAACCGTTGTTCCAAAAGCTCTTCTGCGGTCATTCTTTCAGCCTCGGGTCGAGTGCGTCTCGAATTCCCTCACCGAGAAGATTGTAGCCGAGTACGGTAATCAGAATCGCCAGGCCGGGAAAGACCGACAGCCACCAGGCACTGCCGAGGGTCTGTTTGCCGACAATCAGCATGTTCCCCCAGGAGGGCGTCGGCGGCTGTACGCCGATACCGAGAAACGACAAGGCACTTTCAGTCAGAATCGCCCCGGCGACACCAAGGGTTGCTGACACCAGCACCGGTGACATGGCGTTCGGCAGGATATGTCGGAAGATCAAGCGCAGATCGGAGGCCCCCAACGCCTGGGCGGCCAAGACAAAATCACGTTGCCGCAGACTGAGAAATTCGGCCCGGATCAAGCGTGCGACCCCCATCCAACTGGTCAGACCGATAACGATCATGATGTTCCAGATCGATGGATCGAGAAAGGCGATGACAGCCAGAATCAGAAAAAATGTCGGAAAGCAGAGCATGATATCGACAAAGCGCATAATCAGGGAATCGATCCAGCCCCCGTAATATCCGGCCAGCGCACCGAAAACAATCCCGATCAGGCAGGAAATCCCGACCGCGACAAAGCCGACCAAAAGTGAAATCCGCGCGCCGTAAAACATCCGCACCAGCACATCCCGGCCCAGGTCATCCGTGCCGAGGGGATGAGACCAGCTGGGCGATAAGAGTCGCTGTCCAACGTCGATGGCTGATGGGTCGCTGCTGACCAGCGAAGCGGTTGCCGCCATCAGAAACATGCAGAGTACGATCACACCACCGGCCAATGCCATGCGGTTCTGCCGCAGCCGCTGCCAGACGACATCGCGGATAAATTTGCTACGCGAACTCAACATAACTAATCGAATTTCACCCGTTCCACATCGATGGCACTCAAAACACCCTTTTCCTTGAGAACGTCCAGCAAACGGTCGAGCCGTGGGTCAATGGCCGGCAGTTCAGTAAAGTCGAACAGGTTGTGATCGGGCAAGGGGGGACTTTTGACTTTGCTTAAGTCAGGCTCCGGTGCTTTCGGTGGCTCGACCGGCAGGTTATTTTTTAGTGCCTGACGGATCTCTTCTTCAGAGGCCAAGACCGGTAGGACTCGACAACCGGTTGCAAACTGCAAATCTGAGATCAGTTTCTGGTTGGTCGGATCGGTCATTGCCACGCGTAAGGTTTTTTCCTGCCCTGATTGGCGCAGTTCAATCGGCACCACGAGCAAAAGTTTCATTTTATCAGCCGGCAACATGGTCATCAGTGCCAACGGAATTTCCAGATCCTGCAGAGAAACCCGCGAGAACTTGGACTGCGATTCAAGAAACTCCATAATCGTTTCTTCAGGCAAGTAGCCAAGTTTGACCACCGCACTGCCGATCCGTCCGCCCAGATTCCGCTGCATCGAAAGTGCCGAATCAAGCTGAAACTGATCGATCAGCCCTGCCTCCAGCAACATTTCACCGAGGCGGTTTGCCTTTAACTGCATACTTTCCCCTTTATAGCGATATTTGTTCGTTGCATATTTTACCCTTCGCCTTGCTGACCATGCCGAATTCGCGGATCGGCCAGGGCATAGGAGATATCTGCCAGCAGGTTGCCGAGCAGAGTCAGGACCGCACCCATCACCAGAATTCCCATGATCAATGGATAATCCCGCATCATGACACCGTCATAGAATAGCTTGCCCATCCCGGGAATTGCGAAAATAGTTTCAAAAATAACACTGCCGCCGATGAGACCAGGAACCGACAGGCCAAGGATGGTTATAACCGGCAGCAAGGCATTTCGCAAAGCATGTTTATAGATGACAACCCGCTCAGACAGGCCCTTGGCCCGAGCGGTGAGGATATAATCCTGGCGCACCACTTCAAGCATGTTCGAGCGCATGTAACGGGAAAAGCCGGCCAGACCACCGATCGCAGAAATGAACACCGGCAGAATCAGGTGGGCGATCCGATCAAGCAGCTGCTCTCCCCAGTTTAAATACTCATAGCCGAGAGATTTCAGTCCGGAAATCGGCAGCAAGCCAAGCCGCACCCCAAACCAGTCCATCATTAACAGTGCCAGCCAGAATGAGGGCATCGCAAACCCGGCAAAGACCAGGACTGTTGTGCTGCGGTCGAAACCTGAATTGCGTCGCACCGCCGAGATAATACCGAGCGGCACCGAAACCGCAAGGATCAAAACAATCGACAACACATTCAGCAAAATGGTAACCGGTAGCCGCTCCAGCACCTTATCGAGGACAGGTCGCCGATCGGTGGCAAAAGATTCCCCGAAATCGAGCTGCAGCAACCGCGACAACCAGGTGCCGTACTGGACATAGAGCGGCTGATCGAGACCATACTGAACACGCAACCGTTCCTGAAGTTCGGAACTGGCCTGTGGATTCATCTGGGTCTGCAAATCGGTCGGTTCACCTGGAGCCAGGTGGATGACCACAAACGAGATCAGGGTAATCCCGAGCAACAGGGGGAACAGTAAGACGACGCGTTTAAGAATATATTGCAGCATTTAATCGCTATCCGGTTCTAGCGGGAATATTTCTGTTCTGACTTCGGCACAAACCAACCATTGTGAAAATTATACCTGATCCCCGCCGGGGCCGGCTCGACGCGGCGGAAGCGCTTGGAAACAGCCGGCAACGCCTCTGATACATAGAGGAACGTATAGGGCTGTTCCTCAGCGAGAATCTGCTGGAAGCGATCATAATAAGCTTTTCGCTGCGCTTGAGCAAACACCCTGCGCCCCTCTTCAAGCAATTGGTCAAATATTGTACTGGTCCGGTTCCGGCCCGCCAGTCCAACCCAGAATTGTTGCGTCGAAATTTCCCGGATTGATAAATTCCTTGAGAAAGGTCGCCCATTCAATAATGCGGAGTTTTACTTCGACACCGATATCCTTGAAACGCCGCTGAATAATCTCACCGGTCTTGGAGCGCAGATCATTCCCCTGATTGGTCACGATGGTGAAGGAAAATCTCGCGCCGTCCTTGTCGAGAACCCCATCGCCGTCGCTATCCTGCCAGCCGGCTTCAGCTAACAGGGCGCGGGCTTTATCGGGATTATAGTCATACGTCGGCACCTTTTGGTTGTAAACCCAGGTATCAGGCTTATAGGGGCCGGTCGCTGCGGCACCATAGCCGAGCAACACGCCATCAATAATTTCCTGTTTGTTGATGGCATAGGAAAGTGCCTGGCGCACCCGTTTATCCTGAAATATCGGCCGCTTTAAATTGTAGCCAAGATAGGTATAGCCAAAATTAAGGTAGCTGTACTTGCTGTAAAGCCTGCGAAACGCCGGCGTGTCAGTCTGTCGATCATACTGCAGGGGGGAAAGCCCCATAAAATCGAGGCTGCCGGTTTGCAGTTCGAGAAACTGGGTTGAAGTGTCAGGTATAATTCGATAAACCACCCGCTTAATGTAGGGTTGCCCTTCGAAATAGTCCGGGTTTGATTCAAGCACAATCTTTTCCCCGGACTGCCACTCGACCAGCTTAAAAGGACCGGTACCAACGGGCTTACGAGCCAGAGAGCTTTTGGTCACATCCTGACCTTCGAGCAAATGCTTGGGATGAATCGGCATCCCCCAACTCATCAACGCCGGTGCATAGGGTTTATCGTAACGCACGATAAAGGTGTAAGGATCTGGTGCAGTAACGCTTTTGACCTGATTGAATGATTCGGCGTAGGCGGTCGGTGTCTGCGGATCGATATAGAGTTGGTAATTGAATTTCACATCGGCAGAGGTAAATGGTGCCCCATCATGCCATTTGACATCTTTTCTTAATTTGAAGGTAATTTGCAGATTATCCGCTGAGATTTCCCAGGAGTCAGCAAGCTCGCCCTCAACCTGCAAGTTTTTGTCGTAACGAACCAGACCATTATAGAGCAGGCTATTGATATCACTCGACGCAGAATCGGAGGCAAGAACCGGCAAAAGGGTACTGGCATCGCCGATCGAAGCTTCGATAAAAGTATCACCATACTCAGGAGTCAGTACTTCTTCCACCCCGGGCAAACTTGTCTGCTCCGTGTTATTACAAGCGACCAGCGAAAACAGAATCAAACAGCCAAACAGCAAAGATCGCATGCTGGAAACCTCCGGATAAATTTTCATCTCAAGGCAATGCTTCAACCGAAATATTATCCGGTTTCTTCAAGCGAAAACGCTCGACAGGAATTTCAATGTTCGTCTGCAACTCAGAAAATTTTATAGCTGCCTTGGTTTCCTCGGCTGCCATTTCCAGACGGATCGTCTTTGGAAAAGAAGCCTCTTCGGCGAGCTTTTCATACAGGACTTCAAGCAGTATTTTATCATCTGAAACATAGCGACAGCCGACCAGCTGCAACTTATCATTGAACATCAGTTCCTGCTGCATCTCCGGATTTGTCAAACGCAACACTAAAACATCCATGTCGACCAGAACCTGGTGCTGCTGATAGTTAATCAAAGGCGGGTCATAGAGCAGCAAGCGAACCATATCTCTGCTTGCTAAAGGAATACGGGTAAAGCGAGCCAGATTCTCTGTTGTCGCCGGGCCACGGAAAAAACGCCCGGGCACGGTCGTGTTCATAAACACGGACAGCTCTTCACCATCGGAAGTCAACTGCAGGACCAACTGGCCAAACCCGGTCAGCACATCGGTACGCAAACGATCCGGCTTTTCCAATAACAGAAATTGCTGGCTGGAAACATACTTGCCCTTAACCGTCAAATTGACGGTTGCGGCACCATCCAAAGAGTTGACCTGACCGGTTGTGGACGCCAGTTTTTGCAGTAAAGCTTCACGACTCGGAAGTTCAGTCCAGACCGGTTTCGAAGGACGCGCGCAAGCAGCCAGACCGAGTAACAACAGAAAAGCACACAGCCGCTTCACAGAGAGTTCTCCAGTGGCAGATCTTTCAATTTAGTCTCCACCCCTTCTGCCAACGGATCGAGTTCAAGCGATTTCCGGTAGGCCTCTGCGGCCTTTTCCCAAAGAGTTAAAGCTCGGTACAGATCACCGAGATGTTCAAGGATCACGGGATCATCCGGCATCAGGCTTGAGGCTTCTTCAAGCTGTTTTCGGCTTTCATGGTAGCGTCCCATCTTGAAATAAATCCAGCCCAGCGTATCGATGATATATCCGCTTTTCTTGAATTTCAGCGCCTTTTGCACCCGCGACAGAGCCAACTCCAACTCAGTCCCTTCTTCTGCATGATGGTAGGCAATAAAATTAAGCGCGTCAGGATAATCAGCATCGATGGCCAGAACCTGCTCCATCCGTCCCAAAGCTTTTTGCCGCTCCCCCTGTTGTTCGTAAATGACTGCAGATTGATACAAGAGTTCAATGTTGTCGGGAAAATTCGCAAGTCCTTCATCCACCACCTCCGCCGCCTGCTCCAGGTCATCACTGTCACCAAGGAAAGAGGCGAGGTAATAATAGATTTCCGGCCTTTGATGGTCCAGTTTCAAGACCTTTTTTAAAGCGCTAATCGCCTGATCAAACTGGCCTGCCTGACGATAAAGATAGGCAAGTTGCATCACCGCTTCGGTAAATACCGGTGACGATTCATCAATCGGTGCCATTATCTCAATCGCTTCGGTGTACTTGTTCTGGCCAAGCAGGGCCAGCCCCAGATAATAACGGTTCCGACCGGCATTCTCTCCGTGCTGAAGCAATTGGCGGAAATCGACCTCCGCTCGGGGCCAGTCCTCCATCTCCAGATGGAGCAGTCCGACACGTCCCAGCACCTGCAAATTTCCCGGTACCAGCTGCCGAACAACCACCAGCTGTTCCAAGGCCTCCTGCTTTCGGTTCTGGCGTAAATAGAGTAGAGCCAGCTGTTGGCGCACGGCAGCGGCCCGCGGGTTCTGCTTTATCCCTTCGCGGTAGAGAGTAAAAGCTTCCGCAAAAAGTTCTTCCTCCTCAAGCAGGTCACCATATTCCAGCAGTGCCTGTTGCTGATCGGGATGCTGCTTTAACAGGGTCTGGTAGGTCGATTTAGCCTTTTCCAGCCGACCCTCTTCCAGATAAAAACGCGCCAGAGAAAGGTGTGCCAGCTTGGCGTCCGGCTGCCGAATTACCATCTCTTCCAGCAAACTGATGGCCTCAGCATTACGATCTAAACGTCCAAGAGCCATCGCCAAACGCATCTGCAGCATTTCATTGTCAGGATCCAGATCCAGCGCCAACCGATAATGCTTCACGGCCGCTTCGTTCTGCCCCTGATAACCGAGCAAGTCACCAAGCAACTCATGTCCTTCGACTTTGTTCGGAGACTGCTGCAGAACCTCGCGTAAAATTTCGATCGACGCATCCGCTTCATCTTTATGCAGTAGCGCCTTGGCGAGATTCATCCGCAAATATTCTGTCTGCGGATCAAAGGCAACAGCTCTTCGCAAGGCGGCGATCGCGTCATCCCAGCGGTTTTCAACTGCCAACATGCGAAACTCGACATAAGCGAATAAGGCCTTTGCCTCAGGATCGGCAAGTTCAGAACGATATCCAGCTGACTCAACGGGCTGGGGAACAGCTACGGGCTGAATAGTACAACCGACCGGCATTAACAAAAGAACGGCTAAATAGAGAGTTAAGTGGCGGGAGAATAATAATATTTTTTTTGTCATTAAAAAGGTAAGATCCATTTAGAGGCGACTTCCAGCATTATCAGAACGAGCCCAGAAGAAAAAACCATTATATTACTTGATAACTAACATACTCCAATAAAAAGCGTCAAACCCTTTCCCGTTGCCCAGAAATGACTTTACAGGCGCGAAATCTCTGATAAATTTCAAACATAGACAGATGTTAAAATAATATCAAAATTTCTACTGTCTGCGCCAACAGATGTAACAGGCAGCGGTTTCTACTTAATAATAATATCGAGGGCTGAGCAATGAAAGACCGCCAAGGAGACTCAACCAAAGAAGCCTGGATCCTCTGCCTGATCCTCGGGGTCATTTTGATCAACTTCCCCTTTATCCATATTTTCAACAACGACCGGATGATTTTCGGGGTTCCGCCGCTGGTGCTTTATTTTTTCGTCGGCTGGCCGGCATCGATCTGTGTGACCTGGCTGTTCATCCGTCAGATGGAAAAAGAGGATCGTAGAACCGATAGTGAGACGCTGGAGAAATAAGGTCCTATGATTTCTGCTCAAGTCGTCCTGATCATATCTCTGTTATATTTTGCAATGCTGTTTGCAGTTGCCTACCATGCCGACAGGCGGAGACAGGCGGGCAAAAGCCTGTTGTCCAATTCTTACATCTATTCCTTCTCTGTTGCGGTCTATTGTACCAGCTGGACATTTTACGGCAGTGTCGGTCGCGCAGCCACCAGCGGCCTGGAATTCCTGCCCATCTACCTAGGGCCGACCCTGATGGCTTTTACCTGGTGGTTCGTGCTGCGCAAGATGGTGCGGATCAGTAAAGAACAAAACATCGTCAGTATCGCCGACTTCATTTCCAGCCGCTACGATCGCTCGGCAATCCTCGGTGCCATCGTAACCCTGTTCGCTGTTTTCGGCATCATGCCCTATATCGCCTTGCAACTGAAGGCGATTGCCCGCACCGTTGACATTCTCTCGTCGCCACTCGATCTCCCCGCTGCCGGGCTGACAACTTTAGTCCCACAGCTACCTCCTTACATCGATACGGCCTTTATCGTCGCCCTGGTGTTGGGTCTATTCGGGATGCTGTTCGGTGCCAGACACCTTGATTCATCGGAACGTCATGAAGGCCTGGTCGTAGCGGTCGCTCTGGAATCACTGATCAAACTGGTTGCCTTTATCTCTGTCGGTATTTTTGTCACCTACGGTCTTTTTGACGGCTTCCTCGACATTTTCCACAAGTTTTTTACTCAATTCCCGGAACGACAGGATTTATTCCGCCTGGGAACAGAGCAGACTCCATATACAAAATGGTTTTCTCTGATCTTCCTGTCGATGATGGCGATCATGTTTCTACCACGCCAGTTCCATATCATGGTCACCGAAAACCCGGATGAAAATCACATAAAAAAAGCGATGTGGCGGTTCCCGGCCTATATATTTCTGATCAACCTGTTCGTCATTCCGATTGCCCTTGGCGGGTTGATTCTGAACGGCGGCGACACATCTCAAGCAGATTTCTTTGTACTCACCCTGCCCTTGTCTTCTGGTCACCCTTGGTTGGCGTTGTTGGTTTTTCTCGGCGGCTTATCTGCATCCGCCGGCATGGTGATGGTCTCCTCGGTGACCATTTCAACCATGATTCTGAACCACCTGGTCATGCCGGTCATCCTGAAACTGAAAATGCAGATCCAGGATCTATCAGGAATCCTGATCAACCTGAAACGGCTTGGCATCATCGGGGTTGTCTTCCTCGGCTATTTTTATTTTCAAATCATCGGCGATTCCTACGCCCTGGTGAACATGGGTTTGATCTCTTTTATGGCTGCCACCCAGTTCGCTCCGGCGGTTATTGGCGGTCTCTACTGGAAACGTGCAAATCGCAAGGCGGCGACTGCCGGTCTGATACTCGGTTTTCTGCTTTGGGTCTATACCCTTCTGGTGCCGTCTTTTGTCCGTTCCGGCTGGCTCGACTCTGACATCCTGCAGAATGGGCTCTACGGTATTGAACTCCTGAAACCCCTTGAACTGTTCGGCCTGCGCGGTTTCGACATCTATACCCATTCGCTGTTCTGGAGCCTGTTATTCAATATTGCCGCTTACCTGACAATTTCCTTCTTTATCAAACAGAGTGATTCAGAATTGATTCAGGCGAATAAATTTGTTGATGTCCTGACCGATACCAGTGACCACCCAACTCAGTTAAAAAGAATCAGCAAAGCTCCGACGATCATGGAATTTATTGAACTGATGTCTAAATTCATCGGTGAGAAGCCAGCCAATCAGGCGATCGCTGAATACTTAGAGAACCGCGAAATAGATGCTCGAGGGAGTTTGGCAGATCACGAGATACCGGATTTAAAATCGTTTACCGAACGAACCTTGGCCGGGTATGTGGGCGCGGCTCCGGCACGGATAATTCTTGAAAATTACCTTTCAACCCGCGGCAGCAAAATGGAGGATGTGTTCGACATTTTCGGCACCGTGACCATCAGTCATGCGGCCAGTCGGGAACAACTCAGCGTTCTTTACGACGCGGCACAGATTGTCGCTGGAGGGGCAGAACTAAAAGTAATCCTCGACAACATCCTCGGTCTTCTTTCGGCCCAGTTTAAATTCGACCTTTGTGTCATCCGTTTCCTCGAAAAAGACTCCATGACTTTGGTGGTAAAAAGCCAGCAGGGGATGTCCTCTGTCCATTTCGGCCAGTCAGAACGTAATCTGAATATGGAAACCTATATCGGCCAGGCCTTCCTCTCCAACATTACCGCTGTGGTCAATGATACCGACTTCCTTGACAAACAAATCTCAGCTGAAATTATTCACCGCGAAGGGATAACCTGCTTCGCCCATACGCCGATCGTTCTAGAAGGGGAAGCGGTCGGGATGTTGTCAGCATTTTCCCGGAGCGTTAAAGGGATCTTCACCAATGAATTTATCGCTTTATTCGAAAACCTTGCTGGCCAGGTCGCCATCGCCTGGCGTAACGACAGACAACTCCAGAGTCTGCTTGAAGTTCGCGAACAAGAACGAGAGTTGCAGATCGCGAGAAATATCCAAATAAGTCTGCTGCCGGCAAGCCTGCCGGAGACAGACCATTACACGGTCGCCGGGCTCTGTGTTCCGGCCCATCAGATCGGTGGCGATTATTACGACTGTATCCAACGCGATGATACAGATGTTGATCTGATTATTGCTGACGTCTCTGGACACAACATAGGTTCAGCACTGATTATGGCTGAGACCCGCACCTTTATTCATGCGCGTGTGGACAGTCTCAAACAGCCGGCGGGAATGCTTCACTCGCTTAATAAGTTCTTCTTCGGCAACATGGACTGCTCCGACCTGTTTGTCACGATGTTTTACCTACAGTACAACCGGGACGGCCACAAGCTGACATACAGTAATGCCGGTCACAACAACCCCCTGCTCTGGCGTAAAAACAAGAACCAGATTGAACTGCTGGACGCCGAAGGTCTGATTTTCGGCATCAAACCAGAAGTCGATTTTGAACAAAAAACGACCCATATGGAAGCGGGTGACATTCTGCTGCTTTATACCGATGGCATAATCGAGGCAGAAGATAACAGGGGTGAGTTCTTCGGCGTTGAACGATTAGGCAAATTAATCAAAGAATGTGGTGACCTGTCGCCTCAGGAGTTAATCGATCGGATTATGAACCAAGTACGCATTTTTACAGGGCTGCGACATTTCAATGATGACATCACCTTAGTCGTGATGAAGATCCTAAAATAGCCTAGCTGATATCGGTGCAGGCAAAAATGATGTATAATATTTGTTAATCTAAAATTTCCGCTAAGCATACAAGGAGGACTGCATGCAGTTGAACATTACCGAACAGGACGAAATCGTTAAAATCAAAATTCAAGAGGAGCGCATGGATGCCCATAACAGTGGTGATCTGAAAGAGCAGATGCTGCAACTCTTTGATGATGGCAAATGTAACCTGGTTATCGATTTATCCGAAGTCAGGTTCGTAGACTCATCAGGACTGGGGGCATTAGTCTCCGGCTTTAAAAATGCCAGTGCCAGAGATGGAAGCCTCAAGCTTTGCAGCCTCCAGCCTCAGGTGCGATCCATGTTTGAATTGACCAGATTACATCGGGTCTTTGAAATTTTCGCCTCGGTCGATGAAGCTTTAGAGAGTTTTTAGCCGGACCGATTCTGCAATCTGCAAATGGAAAGAGAAATGCCTCAACAGATTGAAGTCGATATCACTGTCCCGAATCAAACCAAATATCTTGGTATGATCGGCAAGATCGGTGAAAGCCTTGCCCACACCCTCGGTTATTACCGTGGTGACCGGGAAGAGCTCGCCTATCACCTCAATCTGGTACTGACGGAAGCCTTGGCTAACGCTATCTGCCATGCCAACGCATGTGACCCGACGAAAGAAGTGCGCGTCTCCATTTCAGCCTCAGACAAAGACTTGATCATCCGGGTATTCGATCAGGGCCACGGGTTTGATATCCAGCACTTGGCCAAGGTAAAAGTAAAAGAGACCGATGAAGGCGGTCGGGGTGTTCAACTGATTTTCAAACTGATGGACAAGGTGAAATACCTGAGCGATGGACCAGTCAACATTCTGGAAATGACCAAACATCTCCATTAAACAGCTTCGATTGTCAATAAAGAGGGGCAGTGAATACTAGCCCCTCTTTATTATGCCGACAACCTAGCGAAGATATTCGAGTAGCTGAAGATGACTTCCCAGGGAAATTTCTCCAGCAACCAGGCCTCCGTAACCAGCAAAGCGAACTTTAGCTCCGGCGGCAGCCTGCTGATCAAGTTCTGAGTCACCGATAAAAAGACATTTTTCCGGAGCGGGCCCGAGCCTCTCAGAGGCAAGCAACAACATATCCGGAGCCGGTTTCGGGCGGTCAACATCGCGACTGGTCACAACGGTGGTGAAGAAACTCTCCAGCCCGAAATGTCTGAGGATCGGTTCGACGCTTGCGCCCCGGTTTGTCGCAATTGCAAGCGGATAACTGTGCGCCAATTGTTCAAGGACATGGGCCAAGTGCGGTTCTGGCTGCATATGCGGAATAAACTCACGATAATCGAGCGTCGCAGCAAAGTCCAAGGCTGGCTGCAGATCCCCTGCTTGCATCAGCACCGCTAAGACGTCCGGAGAGCTTGCCGTATGACAGAGGTGTGCTCTTTCATTCTGCTCTTCTGTCACCGGCTCATAAGCAAACTTACCCAGGATCCTGTTATAGTACGCCAGGTTGGCATTCCGACTTTCAAACAAAACACCATCACAGTCAAATATAATTCCTTCAATGCGACTCATTCGGCTTCCTCTTTAAAACCATAACCAATCCAGCGAGACCGACCAGTACCATCGGCATCGACAGCAGTTGTCCCATCGTTGCGCCACCCCAGAGAAAACCGAGATGAGCATCCGGCTGCCGCACGAATTCTACCAGAAAACGGAACAGGCCGTAAAACACCAAGAAGCTAAAAGCGGCCACTCCGGAGCGGACCTTCATTCGATGCAAACTGTAAATAATTACAAACAGCAGGACTCCTTCGAGTGCCGCTTCATACAATTGACTGGGGTGGCGCGGTTCTGCCCCGGCACCAGGAAACACAATCCCCCATGGCAGGCCGGTAACACGCCCCCAAAGTTCGGCATTGATAAAATTACCTAGACGGCCGAACCCGAGACCGATCGGCACTGCGCTAACGACCAAATCAGCAATCATCAATAACGGATATTTGCACCTCCTGCAATACACCAACAGAACGATAAATACGCCGAGCAGACCCCCATGAAAACTCATCCCGCCTTCCCAGACATAGAGAATTTCCAGTGGATGGGTTAAATAATAATCAGAATTATAAAACAGGGTATAGCCGAGACGGCCGCCAGCGACAACGCCGATGACCCCGTAAAACAGCAGGTCGGAAATTTTTTCCTTATCAAGAGGAAAGCCACGCAGGCGTGCCACATGGCACATAACAAAGTAACCACCGACAAAACCTAACAGGTACATCATTCCGTACCAACGGACAGCCAATGGGCCGATACTGAAAATAACCGGGTCTATTTGTGGAAAAGTCATCTATTTAGATCTTTATTGATGCAAGTAGTTGTTTCATATCTGCTGGCAGTGGGACGGAAAAGTTAAGCTGCTCACTTGTAACAGGATGGCAGAATCGCAAACTGGCAGCATGCAACATGGGCCGATCTATTTCGACACCCCGGAATTGTTGAGGCCCTCCATAGCGTAGGTCGCCCAGCAAAGGATGCCCCTGCTCGGACATATGGGCACGAATCTGATGTGAGCGTCCGGTCAGCAGATCAACATCCAGCAATGCAGCGTCTGGCAATCTCTCAACGACCTGATAACTCGTTATCGCCTCTTTACCACCCTTTTCAACCGACTTGACACGGTTCTCTTTGCGGGAACGGGCTAAACATGAGCGGATTTCAGCCTGCGCAGGTTCTGGCACACCTTTTACCAGAGCAAGATAACGTTTCTCCACCTGGTGTTCCACAAAAATTTTAGTCAGCATTTTATGTGCTCTTGGATGAGTGGAAAATACAATCAAGCCACTGGTACCACGGTCGAGCCGCTGAACCATTCCCAACTCAGGCTTCAGCTGCGGCCGGAAAGAATCTTTCAAGTGCCACTGCAACGCCTCATATAGCGTTCCTTTAAAACGTGCATGGGTCGGCTGGGTGTCAATACCAGCCGGCTTGTTCAAAACAATCAGATAAGAATCTTGATAAACGATATCTGTCGCTGCTAACCGGTAAGGGTCGGTTGAATAGTGATCGATATAGACTTCAATGTGATCGTTGCTTTTCACCGCCAGAGAACAGCTTCTCACCCGCCGACCGTTCACATGAACACCACCGAGATCGATGATTTTCTTAGCTAACGTGCGTGATAACTCGGCACAATTTTCTGCCAGGAAGAGATCAAGCCTTTGAGCGGTATGATCACTCGAAACTGTAATGCGATGTATTTTCCACTTCATAAGATAAAATCGTCGTAAATGTTTGATTTTTATAATATATTATTTATAGCATCTAATGTTTTTACTTGACAATATACTATGAGTTGCTATGATCGAAACAAGCTTAATTTGGTCTTTGAATTCTGGGATGTTCGGGTTGGTTATGGCGCCTTGACCAACGTTCAGTTTGACCTGTCAATACGTGGAGCGATGGTGAGCATGCCTGCCCTTGAGCAGGAAGCCTGAAGTCACTCCCGACGACACGATTTGTAGTCAGGTCATCCGTCCCGAACCACACCGGCATCCCGGATCGTCTTTGACAATTGGCATCGGCATTGTGCAGCAGAACCGGTAAAACAGACAACCGAAACATCGATTACGCGGCAACCGTCGTAAGTTGCTCCGAATCTTTTGAGTAGGACGTCGGTCAGTTCGCAGCATAAATTGTCGAAGCCAATTGTCGAAACTAATAAAAAAAGCCCTGAAATCACGTTTCAGGGCTTTTTCCGTGTCACCTTGGGGAACCTATTCGTCAACCCGTTCACGAAGTTCTTTCCCCGTTTTGAAAAACGGCGTCTTACGAGACGGAATCTTAACCAGTTCACCACTTTTAGGATTTCTGGCTTCGCGAGCGTCACGCTCACGCACAGAAAAAGAACCAAACCCCCTGATTTCAACCCGATCCCCGCCGGCTAGAGCATCACCAATACCACCGAAAATAAGGTTGATAATCGCCTCTGCATCTTTCTTATTGAGCAGATCATGCTCATCAGAAAGCTTTTCAATCAATTCACTTTTGGTCATCTTCACCTTCCTGGCAGCAAAAAATTAGCTATTAAATCAATAACCATCCCACAAATATTGTGGTCCAATTGTGATCTTCTGGCGTAAGTTAATACCCAAATAACGCGTGGCAGCGCCCTGCAGCACACGGTCAATAAAATCTAGATGCTCAGGTTCTGGATAGACCAAATCAGGATTGTCCCCCAATCCGGCAACCTGAGAAGCATGACGAACCGCGTCGTTGAATGTCCCCAACTCATCGACAAGCCCGGCAGCTAAAGCCTGCTTTCCGGTAAAGATTCGCCCATCGACAAAAGGTCGCAACCGATCAGCAGGAATATCCCGCCCTTCGCTGATAGCTTGCACAAACTGCTCATGGACATCATCTATCATGCCTTGCAGCAGGTCTCGGTCGGCGCTGGTAAATTCTCGTGATGAAGAACCGATATCCTTGAACTGGCCACTCTTGATAACTTCTGTCTTAACGCCGACCTTGCCCATCAACTCACGATAATCGGGAAAAGACATGATCACCCCGATACTCCCGGTAATAGTTCCAGGGTTGGCAAACAGATGCTCTCCTGCGATGGCCAGATAATAACCACCGGAAGCAGCGACAGAGCCCATCGAAATGATCAATGGTTTCTGCTCCGCCAAGCGCTTCAACTCCGCATAAATCTCCTGAGATGGGGCAACACCTCCACCAGGAGAATCAATCCGCAACACAACTGCCTTAACGGCAGCGGTATCTCGGAACTCACTGATCTGCTCAGTCAGTTTTCGAGCATCAAAGATGGTGCCTCGGACTTCCAGAACTCCGATCTTTTTCCCTACCGGAACGATGACTGAGCGACCGCTCAACATACCGGCAGTAAAGACGACCAGGAGAAAGAATAGGAAGATAGCACCAATGGTCATTGAAGCCATCAAAAAGGGGCGTTTTTTCATCAAACTTCACATAAAAAGGGGACTCCGGCTGTCACCGAAGTCCCCTGGTTCAGCTATGACTGTTAATCGTCGCTCTTGCGACCCATGGCACCCTGGAGAAGGTCGCCAAGATTCGAGGTGGCACTCTTCTGCGCCCCCATGAATTCATTGACTTCCGCTTTCTCCTTCTGCTCATCGATATTCTTGATCGACAGGGCAATCTTGCGATCGACGGTATCGACTTGCAGAACAGCTGCCTCTAGATCATCACCGACGGTGGCGAACTCCTTCGGAGCATCGATCTTTTCCTTGCTCAGTTCGGATACGTGTACCAGACCTTCAATACCCTCTTCCAGTTCGAGGAAGATGCCGAAGTCGGTGACCGAAGTGACCTTGCCGCGAACGATGGTCCCTGGTGCATAGCGGGTCGGCACGGTTTCCCAAGGATCGGAAGCCAGTTGCTTAAGACCGAGGGAGAAACGCTCGTTTTCACGATCGATATTCAGGACAACCGCTTTGACCAGATCACCCTTCTTGTAAGCCTCGGAAGGATGCTTGATCCGCTTGGTCCAGGACAGGTCCGAGATGTGCACCAGACCGTCTATGCCCTCGTCAACACCGACGAAGATACCGAAATCGGTGATGTTCTTGACTTGGCCTTCGATGATGGTGCCGATCGGGAACTTCTCGCCGATGACATCCCACGGGTTCGGCTCAACCTGTTTGAGGCCGAGGGAGATACGGCGATTATCAGTATCGAGAGCCAACACAACCGACTCAACCTCATCACCGATCGAGAGAACCTTGTTCGGATGCTTGACCCGTTTGGTCCAGCTCATTTCCGAGACGTGAATCAGGCCTTCAACACCCTCTTCCAGCTCGATAAATGCACCGTAATCGGTCAGGCTGACAACCTTGCCGGTGACCTTGCCTTCAACCGGGTACTTGGCCTGAACGTCCAACCAAGGATCAGGAGATATCTGCTTGAGGCCCAGCGAGACGCGTTCTTTGTCTTTATCAAACTTGAGAACCTTGACGTTGATCTTGTCACCAACAGCCAGAATGTCGGACGGATGCTTGACCCGGCCCCAGGACATGTCAGTGATGTGCAACAGACCATCAATACCACCGAGGTCGATAAATGCACCGTAATCGGTCAGGTTCTTGACCACGCCCTCGGTGACCTGATTTTCTTCCAGGGTCTTGAGGGTTTCGCCACGCTGTGATTCACGCTCGGTTTCGAGCAGGACACGGCGGGAGAGAACTATATTACCACGACGCTTGTTCAGCTTGATGATCTTGAACTCGAAGGACTCACCAATCACCTTGTCCAGGTTACGGACCGGGCGCAGGTCAACCTGAGAGCCAGGCAGGAAGGCATTAACGCCGATATCAACCGACAGACCGCCTTTGATGCGGCTGACGATCTTACCTTCAACCACGGCACCTTCTTCAAGAGAATTCCAGATCTTCTGCCGATCGGCTTTCTCCTTGGAAAGAACGATCAGCCCACTGTCGCTCTCACCACCACCAAACAGGACGTCGTAAACGTCACCTACATTGACATTGATCTCGCCTTTTTCGTCGGCAAATTCACGAAGAGGAATAACCCCTTCCGACTTATAGCCAACATCGACAACGACCGAGTCAGGGTTCACCTGAACAATCGTGCCCTCAACGACATCATTCCGCTTCAGCTCGAAGCCACCCTGCTCATAATCCTTGAGCAGTTCCTCGAAGCTTTCTTCAAACTCGCCATCCATTGCGTCCAGCGCGTCCTTTTCGTCCTGCGCATCCATTGCGTCCAGCGCAGCCATTTCGTCTTGCAGTTCTTTTTCTTCTACCATTGGAGATGTTACCCCCTTGCGAATTTCCCGACGCCTTGCGGCGGCGGACTCTTTCGAGACTGCGGAAGA
>CALZHQ010000045.1 GCA_945787295.1 uncultured Desulfuromonadales bacterium | reverse complement strand
ATCAACAAAGCGACTTAGCTAAAACGCTTCATGGCGCGCATCTTCTTACGCAGACGGCGCTGAGCTTCTTTCTCTTTGCGCTTCTTTTTTACGCTCGGTTTCTCGTAAAACTTGCGCTGCTTCATCTCACGGAAGAGGCCTTCCTGCTGCAGCTTACGCTTGAGAACTTTAATCGCTTTTTCGACGTTACCATCAATAACAGTGATTTCCACGAACAATCACCCCGCTTTCTTTGCTGTCTTTGCGGCGCATGGCCACAAGAGCTTGAATTTATAGCCGCAGAGACATTTCAAGTCAAGCGCTTTTATCTCGCAACTGCCGATTTTCAGGGCTTTTTCAATAAGCTAACCCGAATTCCGCCGTTGGAGAAACGTAAGCAGGTTTCAAACGGGATCCCAGTGGCCCGCACCAGTTCCGAATCGGGGCAGACAATTGCCCCCTGCCAGGCAGAGAATTCAGCGGCATAAACCCGCCCTAAATCACGATAGAGAGCAAGTAACGCTGCAGTCCGTCCGATCCGTTCCCCATAGGGAGGATTGCAGATCAGCATGCCGAATGGTGATTCTGCAGACAGCTCCTGCATCGGCTGACACGTGAACTGCACCTGAACTGGCAAATCTGCCGCAAGCAGATTCTGTTGCGCCGCCTCGATCGCTTTGCTGTTATTGTCTACCGCCATAATTGGCACCGCCAGTTCAGTCCGCTCCTGCCGTTGTGCATGGTCCAGCAATTGAAGCCAGAGTCCGGGACGGTATTTCGGCCAATCCATAAAAGCAAAATGACGCTTTGCTCCCGGTGCTCGGTTCAACGCTATCATTGCCGCTTCGATCGCAAAACTCCCCGAACCGGTCATGGCATCGATCAGCGGCGCAGAACCATCATAGCCAAGGGCCAATAGACAACCGGCAGCCAGATTTTCCCGTAGCGGAGCAGCGACATTGGCAACCCGATAACCACGTCGATGCAACAGTTCACCAGAGCTGTCGATCGACACCTGACAGCGGTCATCTTCCAGCCGCAAATAAACTGTTGCCTTCGATTCTAGTGGTTCCGCTGCACCCAGGGCGTTCCTGAGTGCCTCACGGCAGGTTTCAGCGACCCGGCCCGAGTGGGATAACCGGGAACGATGACAGGTCGCCCGGACAATACAAGCGGCACCCGGTTTAACAAATCGCCCCCAAGGCAGACGTGCCAGCCGTTTGTAAAGCGTCGGAAAGTCGCGCGCCGTCACCTCACCGACACGAACCAGAACCCGCGAAGCAGAGCGCAGCCAGAGGTTTGCCAGATACAGTTCTCGCAGCCCACCGCAAAACTCCACCCCACCGGGCAAAGTTTCCAGCTCAGTCATTCCGAGCGCAGCCAGCTCCGCGACACAGATTTTTTCAAATCCGGGCGGAGCCACGGCAAAGTAACGATTCTGCTGTTTCGACATCATTAACCTCCGGGCGCTTGCAAGATTACAGAGAAAAAACCGGGATGTTAAGAACTTTCATTATTTTACATTTGGTTCCAAACCATTTTTCTGCGATAATGCAGGTTAAAATATTCTCAGGAGAATCCCAACATGCTGAAATACCTAACTATCACCTGCCTCATCCTGCTGCCAACACTGGTTTCCGCCCGCTGGATTGACGATATCGTGACCTTTAAGAATGAAGATGCCGGTGACATTCACTTCAGCCACTACCAGCACCTGGAAATTTTGGGTAAAGACTGCGTCCTTTGCCACAACAACGTCTTCCATATCGATCCGAAAAAAAATCCAGATTTCAGCATGGAGGAGATGGAGCAAGGCAAATCATGCGGTGCCTGCCATAATGGAGACAAAGCATTTTCGGTCGATGATAATTGTGACAGCTGTCACGACCAGTAGGACCCCCAAAGCAGACCTGAACTCTGCGCACACTTGACGGGGGAAATGGAAAGACCGGAATGAACTATCAGCGCTACTTTAAAGCGGGTCAAAAGATTCTGCTGACAGCCCTCAACAAAGCAGAGGACAGCCGCACTGAGCTGTTAACGGGTGAAATCTTCAGCAGTGAAAATTACCAATTCATCATCACCCTGCCGTACAGTGACGATGCTACGGGCCAGTATCCATTCACCCTCGCCATGCCTTTTGAAATCAGCTCCGAAGCGATGGGCCTGGGAGTCCGGGTCACCGCTAAATTCGTAAAAAAAGTCGATGGCAAAAGAATCGCCCTGTCAGTCAACAGCGACCTGCAGATGTTTCAACGTCGCAATTCGCCGCGTATCGATTGCAAAATAGGCATCCGCTTTACCCGTGGCCACGGCACCCTGAAGGCTTTGCGTAGCACCTGGGAAAAAAACATCAAAGTTCTAAAGAGTCCTGATGCTCCTCTGATTTTCGAGGGGTTCAAGCCCTGTCAGATCAATCTCAGCGCAAGCGGCATCCGCTTCAACTTGCGCCCTCCAGCTCAACCGGCTGAGCTCTGCCTGATCCTGCTCAACCTCGACGACGCCAAGGCCCCTATCTGCACCTTGGCGGAAATCATCTGGACCCGGCCGGCAAACGATGAAACCATCATTGTCTCCGGTATGCGTTTTATCAACATTCTCGCAGAAGATCAGCGCCGTATCGACAAATTCATCAAACAACGGGGCAAAAACTAATCTCCACAACACTCTTCTCGCTTGTCTCTTGCCCCTTTATTGCGCTATAAAAAACCAGGTTTAAACAGGCTGATCATTCGGTCAGTTTCAGGAGCAGGATTTTCCTTTTATGCCGCAGATTACCGAAGCTGAAGTTATTCGCGCCTGTCGTACCCTGTTCGGTCAGGAGCTCCAACTGAACCGGGATTTTCTGCATTATTTACAACCGGCCGGCGTCCGTTCTGCTTACCGTAAAAAAGCCAAAGCAACCCACCCGGACCGCTTTGCAGTATCTGCCAGCAGTACCCAGGAAAAACAACAACGCCTGTTTCAGGACCTGAACCAGGCCCACGAAACGGTCCAGAATTTCCTCAAACAACGGGACCGAACACCTGCAGCCTTCTACTTCCGCAGGCAGAACAGCTCAACCTATTCCCGTCCAAAAAGACGGCGGCAGGAGCGTCCCTACAGCAAATTCTATCGCGGCCCCTTACCAGCCCGCCCGCTGCAATTCGGGCTTTTTCTCTATTACATGGGCCTGATACCGTTCAATGCGGTTATTTCGGCCATCACCTGGCAACGGCAACAGCGTCCGGTGATCGGTGAGATAGCCAAACGCTGGGGCTGGCTGAATGACGAGCAGATCAAACAAATCCTGCATCTGCGCATCAGCGGAGTTCATAAATTTGGTGAGCGGGCTGAACATCTGGGGCTGCTCACTTCATTGCAGGTCCGGGCCGTGCTGCTTCACCAGCGAACACGACAAAAACAGATGGGGCACTACTTTATCGATCAGGGTTTTTTTGATGAAGCAACCCTCAATCAACTTCTCACCCAGTTAGCTGACCACAACCGCAGCTACCGTCAAGGCTACGGCGGGAATTATTATTTCTATCATCGCAAATAATCGCAAGCATCTCGTCTGCCGACTGAATTAACAGCTGACAGACTTTCCACTCTACCAATCAAGGAGTACCTATATGGGTTTTCTGGCCGCATCTGCCAGCGTTTGCTATTTTCAGGTAACCGGTTCATTCAAGTTGCAGGAACAATTGTCCGAAGTTCAACAACAATTGGCTGCAGAAGGATTCCGTTCCATCGAACAATCGACGGATGAACTTTCAACCGGTTGGGTTCAACTCGACGACTACGAATCCAGCAGCTTCGACCAGGAGCACCTGTTTCGCCGTGATCAGCACCTCTGCTTCACCTTGCGTCAGGATCGGCGGCGGGTTCCCGCCGCCTTGATCAAACGTCAGGTTACACTGTTGAGCGAGAAGTTTCTGGCCGAAAACCCCACTCTCAATCGGGTTCCCAAAGGAGAAATGGAACAGATCCGCGACACTGCCCGCAGTCTGTTAATGGCCAGAACCCTGCCGACCCCCTCCTGCTATGACGTTATCTGGGATACAGATAAACAGTTGCTGCGTCTTTGCACCCTCAACCAGAAAGTGCTCGACAGTTTCCAGGGGCTTTTCCACCAGACCTTTACCGAGCTGCGTCTGGTGCTACTACACCCTCTGGCTCGTGCCGAACAACTCCTCTCTGCAGACCTGCAGAACGAACTTCAGCAGGCCAACCAGGCGCAAACCGACAGCATCCTTGAGCAGATCGAATCGAATCGTTGGCTGGGTACTGAATTTCTGCAATGGCTTTTCTACCGCACCCTCAATTCAGATTCCGGGTACAGCATCAACTGCCCCGGCCCACTCCTGGACAAGCAACCCTTCAGAGCCTTTCTTGATAATCGCCTGGTCCTGGTTGGCGGCAGTCAGGAGGGGGTACAGAAAGTTGTCGTTGCCGGTCCCCAGGATCAGTATTCAGAAGTCCGCGCTGCCCTGGCTCAAGGCAAACAGATCGAAGAAGCCACTTTACACCTGCAGCAGGAAGAAGATGAGGGCTGGAAACTGACTCTCAAAGGAGAACGTTTTCAGTTCGGCGGTTTTCGTACTCCCATGGTCAAGCCGGAAAAAGACCCGAATGACGATCCGCATGCTGAAGCTGAAGCAGCCTTTTTCTCCAAGCTGGGGGCAATCGAAGAAGGGGAACAGATGTTCAGCAGCCTGTTAAAACAATTCCTGGAAATCCGTCTCAGCGGGAGCTGGCAGAACGAATGCACTGCCATCAATAACTGGCTGAAAGAATAGTCACCAGCGGTTTGCATTCTTTCCGGCATCCGGCCAAGGTCCTGGAATGGAATGCAAACCGCTTCGCCTCCCTTGTCAGCAAATCTTCTGCACACGAGCAGAAATTCTCATTTCTCAAGCAAACCTCTCATCTCAGGTACAATAAAACGTAGCAAACAAAAGTAAAAAACCGTTTTGCCTACCATAAAACGATGTTACAATCACATCAAAAGGGTGCAGATTATTTTTTCGGGTTTATAATAAATCATTATTCAAGACGGTTGTTGGCCCGAAGAAGTGAGTTGACAATGCCTTTGAACAGCAAACCCTATAGACTGTAATTTACCGAGCGGACCCACAAAGGAGGAATCATGAAAAAACGACTGACCTTAATCCTGGCAGCATTCATTTTGCTCACCATCAGCGGTAACGGCTTTGCCTCTGAAGAGAGTGCAACGGTTTCGGAATGTATAGACATGAGCAAAAAGGCCGCAGAAATGATTCTGCAGGACAAGGATGCAGCCCTGGCAGAGATTTCGAAAGAAGACGGCAAGTTTGTCTGGAAAGATTCCTATGTTTTCGTCATGGACCTGAAAGGGAAAATGCTCGCCCACCCGGTGATGCCCGGCCTGATGAAAATGAAGAGCCTGCTCGGAACTCCGGATAAAAACAGCAAAGAGCCGAAAATGCTGTTTGTCGAGTTTGTTGTCATGGCAGGAACCCAAGGCGAAGGCTGGGTCGAATATATGTGGCCCAAACCTGGTAGCACTGAGCCATCGATCAAAGAGACTTATGTCTACCGGGTTCCCGGCACGTCAATGTTCACCGCTGCCGGCATCTATCGCTGAAAACAAGACGAGTCGCAAAAAAGCGGGAGTTTCCCTCCCGCTTTTTTGCGACTAAATTAACTCACCTTTCGAAAACCGACTCACCAGCGGTCCATAGGGCGGCACCTCTGCAACCCGTAAATGCTGCTGAAACTCCAAGCGTGAAATTTCTGTCGCCCCCAGACTGAGTAAATGATCGGTCGTCTGTTGACAATCGAGCAACTCAAACCCCAGCTGCTTGAGCTTTTGGACCAGATGGATCAGGACCAGTTTCGAGGCATTGTCTCGCAAGCTGAACATCGACTCGCCACAAAAATAATAGCCCAGGCAAACACCATAAATCCCACCAACCAGCTCATCGCCATCCCAACACTCTACAGAATGCGCAAAGCCCAGCTCATGCAGGTGGAGGAACGCATGTTCCATTTCCTGAGTAATCCAGGTTCCACTGCCATCAAGATTTTTCCGCAATCGTCGGCACCAGTAAATGACGCCTGGAAAGTTCTCATCAATGCTGACGCGATACGGTCGCTTGCGCAAAAACTTGCGCATTGAGCGGGAGATATGCAGTTCGGAAGGGAAGAGAACACAACGCGGGTCGGGCGACCACCAGAGGATCGGCTCCCCCGGGTTATACCAGGGGAAGATTCCGAGGCTGTAAGCAAGCAGTAAACGTTCGGCGGAAAGATCGCCACCGACTGCCAACAACCCGTAATCTTCTGCGCAGTCTACGGATGGAAACCAGAGTTCCTCATCAAGTTGATAGCAAGGCATCAGTCCTGAACAAATTTAAAGGTCAACTTGCCGGCCTTACAGCCGACCCGGACCTCGCCACCTTCGCGCAATTCGCCAAAGAGAATTTTCTCCGCCAGCGGATCGTTCAATTCAGCCTGAATCAACCGACCCAACGGGCGAGCGCCGTAGAGCGGATCGTAGCCACGTTTAGCAAGATCGCGCCGCGCGGCCGGAGAAATCTTGATGCGTACATCCCGCTCTGCCAACTGCGCCGCAAGTTCACCGATAAATTTATCGACAACTTGCTGCATGATCTTTTCGTCGAGCGGATCGAAATGGATGGTTGCATCAAGGCGGTTGCGGAATTCCGGTGAAAAGGCCTTTTCAACCGCATTCTTTGGAGCTGCAGCGGAACGTTCCCCGAAACCGATCGGCGTAATATTCATTTCCCGGCCACCGATATTACTGGTCATGATCAGGATTACATTGCGAAAATCTGTTTCTTTTCCGTTATTGTCGGTCAAGGTACCGTGATCCATGACCTGCAACAGGATATTGAACAGGTCGGGATGGGCCTTCTCGATTTCATCAAGCAACAGCACCGACCAGGGGTTCTTGTTCACGTCCTCGGTTAATAGACCTCCCTGATCAAAACCGACATACCCGGGCGGGGCACCGATCAGACGGGCCACCGAGTGCTTCTCCATGTACTCGCTCATGTCAAAACGGAGGAACTTGACACCAAGTTGCAGGGCCAGCTGGCGGGCGACTTCAGTCTTACCGACCCCGGTCGGGCCGGTAAACAGAAGTGAACCGACCGGTTTGTCGGGATGACCCAAGCCAGCGCGGGAGCGATGAATCGATTTAACCAAACTCTCAATGGCCGGATTCTGACCGAAAACGACCCGCTTAAGATCACGCTCTAGATAACGTAGCCGCTGCCGGTCACTGCCGGACACGGTTCGGATCGGCACCCGGGCCATGCGCGCCACGACCCGCTCTATCTCATCAAGACCGATCGGCTTAGAAAGCTGCCCATCGAGCCGCTGCTGCGCCCCCGCCTCGTCGATCACGTCGATCGCCTTATCCGGCAGGTGCCGTTGCGACAGATGTTTCACCGACAACTGTACGGCCGACTCCAGTGCTTCCGGCAGATATTTGACATTGTGGTGATCTTCATAACGGGAGCTTAAGCCTTTGAGGATATCCAGAGCCTCGTCAGCGCTCGGCTCTGGCAGATCGATCTTCTGGAAGCGCCGCGACAGCGCACGGTCTTTATCGAACAGGTTGCGGTACTCTTCGTAGGTTGTCGAACCGATGCAGCGCAACTCCCCCGATCCGAGCGCCGGCTTGAGAATATTCGATGCATCAAGAGATCCGCCGCTGGTCGCACCAGCACCGACAATGGTATGAATCTCGTCGATAAACAGAATCGCATGTTCACGCTTCTGCAAAGCGCTGACCACCGCTTTGAGGCGTTCTTCAAAATCTCCTCGGAACTTGGTCCCCGCCAGCAAGGCGCCCATATCGAGGGTAAACAGTTCACTGTCTTTGAGCAGTTCCGGAACATTGCCTTCAGCGACCCGCAGGGCCAGTCCTTCAGCCATGGCGGTTTTACCAACCCCCGGCTCGCCGACAAAGATCGGATTATTTTTCCGGCGCCGGCAGAGAACCAGAACCGCCCGTTCCAGTTCCTGCTCTCGCCCGATCAGTGGATCGATCTTGCCTTCTTTGGCTCGGGCAATCAGATCGATGGTGTAGGATTTAAGCGGATCGGGCGGATGCTGCTTCGGTTTACTCCGTTCACCCGGGGGCTGTTCAGTCGGGCGCTCTTCCGGTTCTTCCGAAGAACTGCTCGGGTCTGATCCGTGGGAGATGTAATCGAGCAGATCGACCCGTTCGACCCCCTGACTCTGCAGAAAGAAACAGGCGTGGGAGTTTTCTTCTTCGAGGATCGCCGCCAGCAGATCACCGACCCCGACCTCCCGCTGATTGGAGGCCTGCATGTGCAGCACGGTCCGTTGCAGCATCCGCTGCAGCGCCAGCGTCTGCCGCGGCACCTCTTCATCCTCGACATCCTCGGGAAGATGCTCGAGATGCAGATCGAAGAAATTTTCCAGCAGTTCCTTCAGCCCGTCAACATCTCCGCCGCAGGCCGTCAAGATCTGCTGGCCGACCCCTTCGAACAATAACGCATAGAGAACATGCTCGGTGGTCAAATATTCATGGCGACGGCGCTGTGCTTCACGAACCGCCAAGGTAAAAGCTATCTGGACATCCTGGTTAAACATCTCGGCCACCGTTCCTTACGCCTCCTCAAGGGAACAACGCAGCGGAAAACCAGCTTTGCGGGCCCGCAACCGGACCTGGTCAGCTTTAGTTTCGGCAATTGCATAGGGGAAGGTTCCGCAATGACCAACCCCTTGAAAATGAATGGTCAGCATAATTTTTTCGGCCTCAGTGGCCGATTTATGGAAAACATCCCGTAACACCTCGATGACAAATTCCATCGTGGTATAATCGTCGTTGTGCATCAACACCTTGAAAAGCGAAGGAGTTTCTACCTGCTCTTCGGTTTTGACCACAGTTTTAGTTTTGTTTCCGGTGTTGCTTGCCATAGCTCAATTTTACCTAAATGCTGAAGATTTTTCCCGTTATCCTAACACATAATTTTGCTGAATCGAAAGATTGTCTGAAAGATACCGGTATGAGTGTCTACCCAAATCGCCGTAAGACTCAGGATCCGCTGATAAAAATTCTGACCTGGACAAACGCCATTGCCGCAATCGGTCTGTTCATCGCCATCTGCATTGCCGCCGTGGCCAAGCCAGAAGCGGTTACCTTTTTCGATCGGTTCTACAAAGTCAATGTTTACCGCAGACCCCACTGGGACATGGTGCTGGTCGATTACATCGCCATCATGTTGCTCCTCAGCGGACTAACCAGTATCGTCGGGCTGGCCATCAACAGTAAACGCTTGAAACGCAAGGGGGATTACATCCGCAGTACTTTGGTGATCTGCCTGCTGATGTCGCTGGCCGGTTTGGGCCTCTACTTCGGCTACACGTGAAGGCTAGTAAAGCTCCTGCCAGGTTAAACGCTGCCCCGCAAACCATTGGGATTCGACAGCGGGATATCGCAGTAGATAGCGGATCAGGCCGGTCAGCTGAAAGCTGCGGCCATCAAGCCCACTCGCTTCTAACCCGGCGCCAACTCCAGTAAACAAGGTTTCATAGAGATCATTTTGAAACTGGTGCATCAGTACAGACGTTTCCTCCCCCAGCACTTTACCGGCCAATGCCTCGCGACAACTATTCGCATCGGTCGAGGTGACACTGCGGCAGAGTAGCGGCCGTACCGGATAGATTGAGCAACAACCATCTTCATCGAGAAAGGCACAGCTCCTGCGTAGAAACAGTCGGTCTTCATCATCCAGCCCCCGGACTTCCCGCCAGAGTCTTTCGAGCCGCTCTGCTGTTTGCACGACCTGTTGCTCTCCCTGCTCTTTGAGATAAGCAACAATCGCCAGCCCCTCCGGAAAAAGAGTTGAGACGTTGACCACGCAGCAGCTACTGCAACCGGGAGCACAATCGATCAGAGAGCGATCACCCGCATGATAATTCTCGATTATCTCTTCCGCTTCGTCAGCAACTTGCCGCAGCTGAATTAGCAACGGTTCGGGGCCCTCCTGCTCTCGACACTGCTGCGTGACAAGTTGACTGGTACGGGTCTGAAAATCGGCAAAATTGAAGTTCTCCATCAACGCCTCCTCTTTATCCTCAACACTCTGCTCAATTTCTAGCGAATGCTTTCTGGCTAGCAAACCTGCTCTTGTCGACGCTGCAGGGGTCTGCTATCGTGATGCCTGTCGATCAGCAGTATTTTCCGGAGGATAGCTGAAATGAACCTGCCACAAGAAACCTGGATCCTGCTCTCTGCCGTGCTATGTCTCGGACTGCTCTGCGGCTGGTTGATCGGGCGGCTCCAAACCGGAAAAAAACTTCAGGCCGAACGTGAAACCCTGCTGCAGAAGATAGCCGGAAAAGAAGCCGAGCTGGCCGCAGAACGTAAGGCCAGTGGAGAAAAGCTGATGCTGCTGGAAGAGAATCGCCAGCGGACCGAACAAGCCTTCCGCGCCCTTTCCGCCGAGGCGTTAGCGACCAACAATCAAACTTTTCTTGATCTGGCCAAAACCACGCTTGAATCATACCAGAAGCAAGCCAAAGGTGACCTGGATAATCGTCACCAGGCGATCCATCAACTGGTCAAACCGCTGGAAGAGTCCCTGCAAAAGGTCGATGGCAAAATTGAGCAGCTGGAAAAAGCGCGCACCGGTGCCTATGCCCGGCTCGATGAACAGCTGAAATCGATGCTCAGCAGTCAGGCGAAACTGGAATCGGAAACCGGCAACCTGGTCCGTGCGCTACGCACTCCTGCCGTCCGCGGCCGCTGGGGCGAGATCCAGCTGCGCAAAGTGGTGGAAATGGCCGGCATGGTCAACTACTGCGATTTCGTTGAGCAGGAGACCGCCGACAGTGGCCGATTGCGCCCCGACATGATCATCAAACTGCCGAACGGCCGCAATATCGTTGTCGACTCAAAAGCGCCGCTGCAGGCCTACCTGGAATCGCTGGAAGCGGAAAATGATACGCAGCGAAAAACCCACCTGGCCCATCACGCCCGTCAGATTCGCGACCATCTGCAGAAACTGTCGGCAAAAAACTATTGGGAACAGTTCCAGCCGACCCCGGAGTTCGTCGTCCTGTTCCTGCCGGGCGAAACTTTCTTCTCTGCCGCTCTGGGTCAGGATCCGGGATTGATCGAAGCGGGTGTCGACCAAAAAGTGCTGCTCGCCACCCCGACCACTTTGATCGCCCTGCTCCGTTCAGTCGCTTACGGCTGGCGTCAGGAGCAGTTGACAGAAAACGCCGAAGTAATCAGCAAACTGGGCCGCGAACTTTATGATCGCTTAGCCACCCTGACCCAGCATTTCAGCCAGATGGGTAAAAGCCTGGAACGCGCGGTCGACAGCTACAACAAGGGAATGGCCTCCCTCGACAGCCGGGTGCTGGTTTCGGCACGTAAGTTCAAAGAACTGGGCGCCGGCAGCAGTAAAGAGGTCGAGATTATCGAGCAGATCGATAAAGCGCCGCGCCCCCCCGTCGTTTCAAAGTAGGCGGTGGGCACTCGTGCATCCGGCAGTCCATGCCCCGCAAACGGAAAACACTAGTTGATAAGTGCCACAACATCGATAACAGATTTTAGTGCCACAACATCGCTGACACTCAACAACTAGTTACTGATTTAAGGATAGCTCGCCCCTGAATAGACAGCTGGCAAAGGGACGAGCTATTATTGTTTCTAAGGGCTCATTGGCTGTCAGGGCAGCAACGGTATGATCAGATTCCCCGTAAGCCTGAAAAGATTGCCTTTATCTGCGCATGCCCTACAGCGTCCTAAGAAAAAAGGAGCGATATATGAAACTTCTGACCCGTAATATTAAGCAGCTGTTTCCGACCAAGAATATTGTCAGCGCGCACTGTGATGGCCCCTGTGGCGTTTACGATCCGGCTTCGGCGCGGATAGCCGCCGAAGCGGCCCTCTCGATGACCAAGAAAATTCTCACGCTCGACCCCAGTGACAGCGACTACAATACCGTGAACAGTCTTTCGCGCTACATCACCATCAAGGAGCAACAAGCCCACCTTGCCAAAACCGAGCTGCTGGTCCTATGGACCGACTATTTCAAACCGGCCCACCTGGAACAGTTCCCCGACCTGCACGACACCTTCTGGAAAGCGGCCAAGCTCTGCTCTGCGGTCAAGGTAGAGGTAAACCAGAAAAAGGCCGAAGAGCTGCTGCAGGCCATCGAGGGAATTCACCGGATGTTCTGGGCCAGCAAGGGACGGGAAGTGAGCTTTTATACCGCCAGCTGACTGTTCCATGACGGCCGACCAAGATGCTGACCAGTAACTGCAGAGAGTTATTTTTGTGGCTAATTAGGCTCCGACGGCGCTACCGCGTCACCGGAGCCTCGATGCTGCCACTGCTGACCGCCGACGATGAAGTCCTGGTTGATCCGCGCGCCTACCGACGGCAACCGCCCCGCGTCGGTGAGGTGGTCGTGGCCCAACACCCGACGCAGGCCAATCTGCGGATTATCAAACGGATCACCCAGGTCGAAGATGACGGACACCTCCAACTGATCGGTGACAACCCCGACCCGGCGCAAAACAGCGCCAGCCGCGTCCCCCGCCAGCTGATCCTCGGCCGCGTCACCAGCCGCTTCGGTTAAACAAACGCGGTCCCGAAGAGTTCGCCAGGGGCGGTATAGCCCAAAGAAAGCTCGTAACACCGCCCTCCCGGACAGATGCACAAAACCGCCAAATGCACATTGTTCATTAAAACGGCTGTGCTACAATATCCCCGTTCATCATCAACAATACAATCGCCCAAAGGAGAGAGACATCATGAATTTCCGCCTGTTACTGACCCTGCTTCTCGCCCCCCTGCTGCTCAGCAGCTGCGGCTACAACCAGATCCAGAAAAACGAGGAAGCGGTCTTCGCCGCCTGGGGGGACGTCGAAGCCACTTACCAGCGGCGGGCCGACCTGATCCCCAACCTAGTGGAAACGGTGAAAGCCTACGCCTCTCACGAAAGAGAAACCCTGACCGAAGTGACCAATGCCCGAGCCAAGGTTGGCCAAATGAATATATCGGCCGACAAACTGGGCGATGCTGCAGCAATGCAGCAGTTCCAGCAGGCCCAGGGCGAGCTGTCGGGGGCTCTGTCGCGGCTGATGGTGGTTGTCGAACGCTATCCCGACCTGAAGGCCAGCCAGAACTTTCGTGATCTGCAGCACCAACTGGAAGGGACCGAAAACCGGATCAACGTCGCCCGCCAGCGCTACAATACGACGGTCCAGACCTTCAACAGTTCGATCCGCACCTTCCCAAACAATCTGACCAACAACTTCCTGCTTAACCTGGAGCGTAAAGAGCCGTTCAAGGCGGACGCCGGAGCAGACCAGGCCCCGAAAGTGTCCTTCTGATGCGCAGACTGCTGTTCAGTTTCTGCCTCTTGCTGCTGGCTGCGGTGTCTTCGCCAGCGCTCGAGATACCCCAGCCAACCGGGTACGTCAACGATCTTGCCGGGATCATTTCGCAAACCGCTCGGCTCAAGCTTGAACAGTTTCTGCGCGATTTTGAAAAAAGCGACTCAACCCAACTTACCGTGCTGACCATTCCAACCCTTGAGGGTGAAGCGCTCGAAGATTATTCCTTGCGGGTTCTCGAAACCTGGAAAGTTGGTCAGAAAGGGTTTGATAATGGCGCATTACTGCTCATCGCCAAAACCGAACGGAAGATCCGTATTGAAGTCGGTTATGGCCTTGAAGGACGCCTGACCGACCTGCTGGCCGGGCGGATCATCGACAACGAAATTTCGCCCCGTTTCAAGCAGGGCGATTTTGACGGCGGCGTCATTAGTGGCGTGGTTGCCATGGCCGAGGCGGTACGTGGTGAATACACCGGCACCGGCAGCACCAACAGCAAAAAGAAAAAGACCAGCCCGATCGGCTTCATTTTTCCGCTGCTGTTCTTCGGCCTCACGTTTTTAATGCGAATGAGAAGGCAGGGGCGTCGTGGATACCGCAGCAGCGGTTATCATGTTGGCGGCCCCTTCATCGGTGGAGGTGGCGGATTTGGGGGCGGCGGCTTCGGCGGCGGTGGTTTTTCTGGTGGTGGCGGTGGAGGCGGCGGTGGCGGCGCTTCCGGAGGTTGGTAATATGAAATCAGCAGTCAACTTTTTCACAACAGCAGAACAGCAAAAAATAGAAGCTGCCGTCAAAGCGGCGGAAGAGAAAACCAGCGGCGAAATAGTGCCGATGGTGGTCGATAGCAGCTACGAATATCCTCGCACTGAACTGATCGGTGGCGGCTGTCTGGCGATGGCGGTCGGCCTGCTGGTCAGCTGGGCTTTTGGTGGCGAGTCGATCTGGTGGTTCCTGCCAGTCTTTATTGCTAGTTTTTTTGCGTTCCAACAATTGATCCGCGGCCTGCCAAAGCTGAAACGATATCTGATCCACCCGGACGAATTAACTGAGGAAGTCAGAGAGAACGCCTTGGTCTGCTTTGTCGAACAGGGACTCCACGAAACCCGCGATAAAACCGGCATCCTGATTCTGATCTCGCTTTTCGAACATCGCGTGCAGGTCCTGGCTGACAGCGGCATCAACGCCAAGGTTCCAGAGCACACCTGGGAAGAGATCGTCGAGATGATTATCGCTGGGCTGAAATCGGACACGACCTGCGATGCCGTCTGCAATGCGGTGAAACGTTGCGGAGATTTGCTGCAGGAACATTTTCCGATCAAGGATGATGACACCAACGAGCTGCCAAACCTGATTATCAAAGAGAAATACTAAAATAGACAGGGAGCCTGATCAATCGGCTCCCTGTCTCATATCTTCAAAGAAATCCCGGTTACGCCGCCCCCCCGGCCAGTTATTCATCAGCAGTGTGTAGAGTTTCGTCGCCCGCAGTTCCAATTCATATTGCATAAAGGCCAACGAATGATCTGCCGAACCTTCGCCGTAAAATCGCTTAAGCTGCGTATGGATGCGGGAAAAATTTTGCACCAGCGGGATACCGCGCTGCTGACGGGTCGCGGCGAGGAACTCCGCTCCCTTTCGACTTAAACCGAGCAGATGCAGATAGCGGGGTCCAGCTTTCAATAAGTCTTTCGCTTCCTGCTTTTTTATCCCGAGCAGAATCGAAACCAGCACCCTTTGGATCCGGGTTCTGGTCAGCTGCCTGGTTTTGATGTCACTGATCAGCCCTTCCAGATCAGCAGCCTGTTCCGCGACTGCCAGCAACCTGTTTTCGATGCCATTTTCGACCAGCCAGTAAGCGGTCAAATCGGCATGCCCACGAAGGATCTGCGCTAACAACAAGGCAACATAGCGCTTACTGGAGAAATGGCGGCCCTTTTCCAAGGCTGCCTGCAGAGGAGCTAACGCAGCGGCAGGAATCAGGTTTTCAACTTGCTGACCTGCAACAAGCATATTACGGATACCGGTCGCACTGGCGATATTCTGTTCCCCAATTCCGGTATCGTGGTAACCAGCACCGATCCGCTGGATGGTCAGTGGTTCGATCTCGCTGCCGCTCTGCTGCAGGGCCTTGAGATATTCAATGCCGAGGATATTGTTCGGCGCCGCCAGAGTGTCCGCGTCCAGTCCACCCGGCAGATAGTCGACCAGCAACCGGGCGCGGGCCTGGGGGAAATTCAGCCCCTGCCGCAGCAGGATAGATGCTTCTCGAGCGATGTCCTCTCCCCGCTGCAGCAGAAGATCAGCACAGGTCTGTAATGCCTCCAGCACACCCGCCTCGCTGCCGAAACAGAGCGCCTCGACACCACCCAGAGCGTTCAGCGCCTGCACCCCTCCTCGAGCAAAATCGGGGGCGCTGCTGCAGGCCCAGGGCAGCGGCAATTCGATGACCAGATCCACCCCGGTCGCCAGAGCCATTTCGGTACGCACCCACTTATCGACCAGGGCCGGTTCGCCACGCTGAAGAAAATGCCCGCTCATCACCGCCACCGAAACATCCGCAGCAGCAGCCTTGAGACTCTCAAGCAAGTGATGCCGGTGGCCATTATGAAAAGGGTTATATTCGGTAATCAGTCCGACGGTGCGCATTTACAGCCTTACTGGAATCTGCTGAATGACTCTGTTCTCCTCTGGCGTCACCTGCGTCTTGTACGCCAGCGCCTCAACTCCTCCGGCGACGACCTCTCGCAACAACCGACCATACTCAGGATCGATATCGTCAGCCGGAGAAAATTCTGTCGCTTCGCCGCGCTGTACAAGAAAGAAGATCACTGCCCGACATCCTTGTTGCTTGGCGGCCAACAGCTCACGCAGGTGTTTCTGCCCACGGGTGGTCACCGCATCGGGGAAGCAGGCGGTCGAGACACCCTCGATCAGAGTCACATTCTTGACTTCGACCAGAGCCCTCTCCGGCCCTTTCTCCAGCAGAAAATCGATCCGGCTGTCACCAATCTTGAATTCGGCAGTCAGATCATAACCGCTCAGCCCTTCAACCCAGCCGTTGCGTAACGCTTCTTCGACCAACCGGTTAGTCCGCTGAGTATGGGTATCGACCCAGTAATCGCCAACCCGGATCAATTCCAATGTGTATTTCAGTTTGCGTTTAGGATCGTCCGTTTGGGAGATCAGTACCTGATGGCCTGGGACAGCGCACTGTTTCATACTGCCGGTATTCGGGGTATGAGCAGTGACAAGAGTGCCGTCAGACAGCTCAACATCGGCAAAAAACCGCTTGTAGCGGCGGACAAGAACCCCTTCGAGCAGCGGGGATGGTAATTTCATGCGAGCCTCCGGAAAAGGGAAGCATCATTCTAGCCTGTATGAATTGCACATCACAAGCTTCTCCACTTGCCATCAGCAAGTCGGGCCCTTATAGTTTTGCTTTCCTCAATCTTAAGATTCGAACCAACAAACTTCCGCAAAGGAGTTCTGCATGTCTGATAATCTGATCCAACGCACCATGTCCGCCTATGCCTATCCCCTGCTGATCAAGAGCCTGCTGCAGGCCCCGGTGGTCGACGATCCTCAGCAGCAGATCGTCTACCGTGACCAGATGCGCTTTAGCTATGCGGAATTCCGCCAACGGGTCTGCAGACTGGCCAATGCCCTGACCGAAATGGGCGTCAAGCCGGGCGACACCGTGGCGGTGATGGATTTTGACAGCCATCGCTACCTGGAATGTTACTACGCCGTGCCGATGCTCGGCGCGGTGCTGCATATGGTCAACATCCGCCTGTCGCCTGAGCAGATCCTTTACACCATCGACCATGCTGAAGATGACTATATCCTGGTCAACGAAGAGTTCCTGCCGATCTTGGAACAGATAAAGGGGCGGATCGACACGGTCAAAGGCTATGTTCTGCTCCAGGATGGCACCCAGCAGCCGGAAACCGCCCTGCGCTTTGAAGGCGAGTACGAAGCGCTGCTCGATGCGGCTGACGACCATTTCGCGTTCGCCGATTTTGACGAGCAGACCCGCGCCACCACTTTCTACACCACCGGCACCACCGGCCTGCCGAAAGGGGTCTACTTCAGCCACCGGCAGCTGGTGCTGCACACCCTCGGCGTGTTGGCGGCCCTCGGCACCCCGGCGAGCCAAGGGCGTTTTCACCAGCAGGATGTCTATATGCCGATCACACCGATGTTCCATGTCCACGCCTGGGGCCTGCCGTTCGTCGCCACCTCCCTCGGCGTCAAGCAGGTTTACCCCGGCAAGTATGCCCCGGACATGCTGCTGAAACTGATTGACAAAGAAAAGGTGACCTTTTCCCACTGCGTGCCGACCATCCTGCACCTGCTGATGAACCATCCCAGCTACCAGGAGATCGACCTGTCGAACTGGAAAGTGATTATCGGCGGCGCGGCCCTGCCGCAGGCCATGTGCAAAGCCGGGCTGGAGAAAGGGATCGATATCTTCACCGGCTACGGCATGTCAGAAACCTGCCCGATCCTGACCCTGGCCCAGGTCACGGAAAACGACCTGAGTCTCGAGGAAGAGGTCGATCTGCGCTGCAAGACCGGCCGGCCACTGCCCCTGGTCGATCTGCGCGTTGCTGATGAAGGCCTGGCGGAGATCCCCTGCGACGGTGAAAGCGTTGGTGAAATTATTGTCCGCGCCCCTTGGCTGACCCAGGGCTATCTGAAGGACCAACGCAATTCGGAAAACCTCTGGCGCGGCGGCTACCTGCACACCGGCGATGTCGCCCACCGCAACAAGCAGAATTACGTCAAAATCACCGACCGGATCAAGGATGTCATCAAGATCGGCGGTGAGTGGATTTCATCCCTCGAATTGGAAGACCTGTTCAGCACTCACCCGGCAGTCGGCGAAGTCGCAGTGATCGGCTTGGCGGATCACAAGTGGGGCGAAAAGCCGTTGGCCCTGGTGGTAAAAAAAGAAGCCGCGGAGGTCAGCGAAAAAGAACTGCTGCAACACATCCGTGGTTTTATCGACAAAGGGATTATTTCAAAAGAAGTGGTCCTGCTGAAAGTGAAATTTGTGGAGGTGATCGACAAAACCAGCGTCGGTAAAATCAATAAAAAAGCGCTGCGCGAGAAGTATCAGCAACAATGAACCTGCACTGCGGAGCTGATTTACCCGTCAGCTCCGCAGCAGGCGAACCTTGAACAAAGCCATGCTTGTGCATAGAGTTGACCTGGTTTATCAGTCAATCCCACCATAAACAGCCTAGCGAAATGGCTATAGAGTTGTGATCCCCCCATTTTGACAGGACATTTGATAGGCAGAACAAAGGAAATTAGCGGTAATTCCGAGAACCGACCCCTCTAAGCTTTATAACCTCAGGTGTCCTGGATGCCTGGTTCGGTTTCTCTATCAACTTGTCAGAATCATTCAAAACTGATATCTACATTGTGCTGACCTGGGTATCCGTGGTAAGGTCACTTATCTTAAACGTTTGTGCAGAGATAATTTGTTGGACGAGATTAATAGTTAATCAGCCACGAATATGCCACGCAGACCTCTTACGGTTGCGTGGTTTTTTATTTTTACGTAAATAATGGTTTGCACAACAAAAAGCGTTCCCACCAGGGAGCATGGAGTTAAAAATGGCTGAAGGTACTGTGAAGTGGTTCAATGATGCAAAAGGTTTTGGTTTTATCGAGCAGGCGAGTGGAGATGATGTGTTCGTTCATCATTCCGAAATCCAAGGCGAGGGGTTTAAATCTTTGGCTGAAGGAGACCGTGTGACTTTCGATGTCTCCCAAGGGCAAAAAGGGCCTCAAGCATCTAATGTTCGGAAATAATAGTAAAAGTTTTTACAACCGCTGACATTCGAAAGAGCCCTACGGTCAACCCGTGGGGCTCTTTTGTATTCAGTTCAATGGCTCAATCATAACAATGACGGTATTAGGGTGTGACACATCTCAGCTGATAAAAATTGAGCTGAAGTCGCGAAGAGGAAATAGAGGAATCTGGCAAGCAGAGATGCCGTTAAAGGCGGGGCAGCAATCTGGACTTGGCTGAATCAGAGGATATCATATCAAGAAGACCCGTCCTTAACCTCCAGAAATCAATCGATAAGCACGCCAAACAGCGCCAATTTGCCAGGAAAAACAGACGGAAAACTTTCCGTCTGCCCAATAGGCATGCAAAACTAAATATGGCGCTAGCAATAAGAAAAGGCCCCTATGACAAACGAAGATAAATCCCTGCCTGAGACTGAGGTGACTTGTATAAATTGTGAGGCCTCCTGTTGCCGTCTAGAAGCAATGCTCTTTAACGACACCGAAGTGCCCGATAAGTTTATCGAGACAGATTCACGGGGAGAGAGGAGTATGGCGCGGCTGGAAGATGGCTGGTGTTCGGCCTTGGACAGAAATACCATGACGTGTACGATTTACGAGAATCGGCCATGGATTTGCCGTGAATTTGAGATGGGAGAATACGAATGTATTTCCGCGCGAGCCGCCAATCGGTAGAGTTGTTACTGAACATAGATCAGGAAAATGCATAACACCAATGAACTGGACGGAAAATACGTCATTACAAAATTGAAAAGCAAAAACTAAAATTGCGCTGGGACACTTAAGTGCGCTTTGCCGCCGGTTATCATGCCCATTTTTCAAAAAAAGGTTTCAGTTTTGAAATCGATTCCGGCTTGGGTCTGGCAGTTTTTCATAAAATAGTAAGTTTTAGGTATCCACACGACCGGCAACACAAACATTCCCTTTTAATCATTCCGCTCCGATTAGTGGCCTAAAGAGTTCTCGGCTCATTTCACACGAGATGCCGAAGACCCTTTCAATCTTGGTCGTCATGCTCCCGCAGATAGCCGAGGGTTGCGTTCCAGAATGACAGATCGTACTGGGTCTTCTCGTAGAGCCGGGCATTCATGATAACCACCCCGGCGATTTCAGCGACCGCTGACAAGAAGGTGACATCCTCTTGGCTGTAGGCTTTCCTGTGCGCCGAGTAGACCCGTAACACGCCAATTTCGCGATGCTGGGCGATAATCGGCAGCGACAGGATTGACGCAATCCCTTCGGCCACTGTCTCTGTCGGATATTCCAGGCGCGGGTCGCTGCTGGTGTCATCGATCAGCACCGGCACCCCTTTGAGGGTTTCCTGAATACTCCGGTCGGCATGCGGGGAGCCCTTGGTCAGAAAGCGTTCACTGAGCCCTTTGCTGGCGAGCAGTTCAAGTTCGTTGGTCGATTCGTTGATCAGGCGTAGCGCGGCAGCCTTAACGTGCATCAGAGCGGTGACCCGCTCAATAATCAGCTCCATCACTTTTTTCGAATCGAGGGTCGAGAGGATCGCCCGGGTAATTTCATGCAGAGCGCGAAAATATTCGAGGCTGCGCTGCGCATCATTCGGGTCAGACGCGAAAGCACAGACTTGCTGCTCAACCTCGACCGGTGCCCCCTCCAGTTCGACACCAACATCTCGCAACAGACTCGAGAGCTTGATCCCTTCAGCTTCATAGAGCCGGGCATTGGCGATGGCCAGACCGCCAAGTTCGGTCATTGCTGCCACCAGTTCGATCTCCTCGTCACTGAATTCACGCCACTCGGCGCTGTAGAGACGCAGCACACCGATCGACGCACCCGAAGCCTCCAACGGTAACGACAGCATGGTGTTGATCCCCTCTGTGCGCAACTCGTCGCGGTACTGGATACGCGGGTCATCGAAAGCATCCTGAATGCAGACCATCTCCCCGGAAAGCACCTGCGGCACACTGTGGTCTGAACTCAGCGCTCCCTTATTGAGATAAGCTTCGCTCAGCCCGCAGGATGCGACCTGCTCCAGCTGATGGGTCTGCTCGTTGATCAGCCGCAGGCTGCCCCCTTTGACACCCAGCGCGGCAACGCAACGTTCGACCAGAGTATCGAGCTTGGACTGCAGGGTCGAGGTGGAAAGGATCGACTGAGCCGTTTCGTAAAACAGTTTAAAATAGGAAATAGACTGACTTTTAGGCATATTAAAAAGCTCTCCATGGGTTCTTTTTGAGACAACGTTCTATTTTAGTATATCGGTAAATCAAATGAAGGAGAAGTTCTTTTTCACAAAGATCTATCCCCGATATTTCAACAGTATAAAACATGCGCGATTAACTGAACTGAAACTACCGGAGATTGTTGCTGGCCGCCTGCAGAAAAATGCCTTATGCTGCGCAAAACAATCACTCAGCCTTTTTTACGGAAATAGCAATATGCATGACCCACACGCAGAATCAAAACCGCAGCCAGCAAAGATCGAGCAACCTGTAGAATATTTACCACCACAGCCTCCGCCGGCAAAAAAGAGCCTGTTGCGAAAATTGGGGCCCGTCGGCCTGCTGCTGTTTTACCTGTTCGGCAAACTCAAATATGTCGGGCTAATTCTGCAGATCGGCAAGTTCAAAACCTTTTTCACCATGCTGATCAGCATCTGGGCCTATGCCATGTTCTGGGGTTGGCCATTTGCCGTCGGCTTTGTTGCCCTACTGTTTATTCACGAGATGGGGCATGTGGTGGCATTGCGGATGATGGGCATCAAGGCGACGGCACCGATGTTCATCCCTTTTATGGGCGCCTATATCGGCATGAAGCAGATGCCGGACAATGCCTTTGCCGAAGCGGTGATGGCTTATGGCGGACCGCTGCTCGGCACCTTGGGCGCGATCGGTTGCGCCGGGGCCGGTTTTGTCACTGGCAATCCCTTCTGGTTCGCGTTGGCGGGTGGCCGGATCATCGGCGTCATCAGTCCCAAACTCTGGATTCTCGGACTCCTTGGGGCGGTCGCCCTGTTCTACTACACCTGGTCACCGATCATCGCCTTGGTGATTATCATGGGCAGCTTCCAGATTTACTCTGCGAGTAAAAAGCCGGCGGCCGAAAAAGCCCGCTACTATGCAGTGACGCCCGGCAAACGGATCGCCATGGGGGCCGCCTTTCTGGGACTGTTGGCGATCACATCTTTCGGTATGGTGGCGATGCAGATCCCCCTGGATCATTTTCAACATCAGGGAATGATCCTCCAGGAACAGTCTGAAGATCAGCAATCACAGATCCGTATCCGCACGTTCTGATGAGAGTGGCCAACCTGTCGGCCGACGTGACACCTGCTTTTAAAAGTAGTGAGTTTTATAGCTGGAATTAATCTTAGGGCCTCTGTTGATGCGATTTGGGATTTTTAAATATCCGAAACAAGGTCGCGCTGCCATACAGCTGAAAACGGCACTGCGACACACTTGACCTGCGTTCTGAGATGAAGCGTTCGTCGCGTGACAACAGGAGATCAATCGTTATGATGGTTCTTTTAACCGGCCCGCTCTGTCTTCTCAGTTTCTACTTGGCCTACCTCTGTTACCGAAGTGCCTATTACCGGCATACCCTGTTTTTGTCCTTGTTTGCGGTCTTCATGTTGCTGATTACATTGGGAGTGGTCGGTGCCAGTTATTTTACCTGGCAGGCGCTTCAAGAGGGGCTTGCCTCCGGCAGGGTCCCAGGTGCCCTCGCGGTAGTTCTCTGTTTTGCTGAATGAGCTTTTGAAGAGAAAACCATGCTCAGATTGGACTGGCCAAATTCAGGTTTTCACTTTTTGAAGAGCAAAATCTGCTGATGCTCTAAATCTGCTAAATGTTGAAAATGGTACGATTGCCCGAGTGCTGGTTATCGGGATTTGCGAGTCGGAAGCATTCTATTACGCGTGACGCAGGCAAATAAAAGGCCGGAGAGATTCCCCCCCGGCCTTTGCTGCTCACTCTTTACCGGTTGCTACATAGCCGCCTTACGAGCCGCGGCAAGCCAACCGTCCCATATTTCCATATTTTTCGTAATCCACTCGTTGACGTGCCGATCAATATCCTTCGTTGATTTTTCACCTTCCTGCATCTTGGTGTTTTGCTCGTTGATGTCACTAAGCGGCAGGCTGAAGACATTGAAAAATTCTTTCGCAGCTGGATTTTCGGCGAGGAACTTTTTATTGGCAACGATCTGAATATCCGCGGCGACAAAGCCGAGCTTGACCGGGTCGCTGACGGCTCCGACAACACCACTCATGGTCAGGCGATCGACCTGCGGTTTCTGAGCTTCTGTCGGCTTGATCTCCGGAACATTCATCCAGACCACATCTTCACCCGGCTTGAGCTTGAAGATGGTCCAGTTCGGGGCCCAGGTGTAGAAGAAGATCGGCTTTCCGGATTTGTAGCGGGCCAGGGCGTCAGCCATACTCGCTGAATAAGCAGCTTTAATCGGCTTAATGTCATCCTCAAGGCCGTAGGCTTCCATATGGAAATCGATCGTCCCTTCACAGCCCCAACCCGCCGGACAGGCGGTCAGGTCGGCTTTGCCGTCACCGTCGGCGTCGAAAGCCTTTTTAACCTCGGGACGTTTAAAATCGGCGATCGACTGGATATTGTATTTTTCCACATCTCGCTTTGAGACCAGGTAGCCTTGCAGGCCACCAGCTTTTACAACATAGCCGACCTTTTCAGCTTTATCATAAAACCCTTCCGGCAGTTGGCCGTCGTGGACAGGGAACCAGCCGTTGGTCCAGTAATCGAGATCACCTAAAGCAAGCGCTTGGTAAAATAGCGGGTTGGTTAATTCTTTCGGTTTCTTGACGTTGTAGCCCAGCTCTTTCAGCCCGGCGCGGACCAGAGCTTCCTGGAAATAACCGGTATTCCAGGTGGCACGGGCTGGCTGTACCTTGATTCCCTTCCCTGGCTTTTGCTGATCAGCAAGTGCCGGCAAGGCCAATGACAATAGTAGCAGGACCATCAGAATGCGTTTCATACGTCTCTCCTTTTTCATTGCTATGAGTGAATTGAACAAAAAATCTATTTCTGGCCGATCCCCTGAGTAATGCGGTCGAGGACCATGGCCAGCAGAACAATCGACAAGCCGCCGATGGTTGCCAGACCGATCTCAAGCGTGTTCAGCCCTTGCACAACGGGATTGCCGAGTCCGCCTGCCCCGATCAGCGCAGCGATAACGACCATCGACAAAGCCATCATGATGGTCTGGTTGAGCCCGGCCATGATCGATGGCAACGCCAGCGGGAACTGGACTTTGCGCAACACCTGCCAAGGGGTGGCCCCAAAAGCGAGGGCGGCTTCGATCAGTTCTGGATGGACCTGGCGGATGCCGAGGCTGGTCAGACGGATAATCGGCGGCAGGGCAAAAACGATAGTGGCGAGAATACCGGAGACGGTGCCGATGCTGAACAGCATGACGACCGGAATCAGATACACAAAGGCCGGGGTGGTTTGCATGGCATCAAGAAAGGGTCGCATCCACATCTCAAAGCGATCACTGCGGCCGGTTAAAATGCCCAGCGGGATGCCGGTGACTGCACAAAAAACCACCGAGCAGATGACCATCGCCAGGGTCGTCATGGTGTCTTCCCAGAGACCGAGATAACCGACCAGGAAAAAGGTCAGCACGGTGAAAACCGTGACTCGCTTACCAGCATAACGCCATGCCGCACAAGCGAAGGCGACAATGATCAGCCAGGGCGGCAGGGAGAAAAGGAGCCACTCCAGTCCTTCGAGGCTGATTTCGACCGGCACTTTGATGATCTGGAAAAATTCCCGGTAATTTAACACCAGCCAATCGACAAAGGTCTGAATCCATTCATCCAGCGGGATTAGTTGTTCGTCAAAATTGAATATACGCATCAGTTTGCTGTCGCTCCGTTAATCTGTTGTTCGGTTGTTGATTGGTCATCGTCACTGTTTCTGTGCAGTGTCCTCAGGAACAGGTTCTTCGACACGCAGCCCAGAAACTTTCCATCCTCATCCAAAATCGGCAGTGGCCACGGATGGTTCGCGACATCGGGGAGGATATCCTGCAACGAATCACCAACCTTCGCGGTCACGACGTCTTCAAGGTAGGCGTTAGGGATCAACTGCTGCGGTTTATCTTGATCGAGAAGTTCACGGAGGGAATCGGAAGAAACAATCCCCTGGAAAATCTTGTTACTGTCCAGAACATAGGCGTAGTCACGATCGTTTTTGATCAGACGCTGCAAGCCGGCTCGAGGGTTTTTGCCGTCGGTGATCGGAATGGTAACCTGGGTGTCGCTGGCAATATCGCCGGCCGTCAGAATGTTAGTCGGATCGACTCCGCGGAAGAATGCTTGCACATAGTCATCAGCAGGATTTTGCAGGATCTCCTCCGGTGTGCCGACCTGCACCACCCGGCCGCCTTCCATGATGGCAATCCGGTCGCCGATGCGCATCGCTTCATCAAGATCGTGAGAAATGAAGACAATGGTGCGTTTTGCCTTGGCCTGCAGTTTGAGCAGCTCGTCCTGCATCTCAGTGCGGATCAGAGGGTCGAGGGCGGAAAAGGCCTCGTCCATCAGCAGGATATCGGGGTCGACCGCCAGGCCACGGGCCAGCCCCACCCGCTGCTGCATACCGCCGGAAAGCTCATCCGGATTGCTCTCCGCCCAGGCCTCCAGGCCAACCTGCTCAAGCGCCTGCAAGGCACGTTTTTCGCGGGTCGACTTTTCGACGCCATCCATCTCCAGACCGAAGGCGGCATTCTGTAGCACTGTCATGTGGGGCATCAGGGCAAACGACTGAAAGACCATACTCAGTTTGGCGCGCCGCAGCTTGACCAGCTGTTCGTCGCTCATCGCGGTGATATCCTCGCCATCAATCAGCACCTGCCCGGCGGTCGGTTCGATCAGCCGGTTGAGCATCCGCACCATCGTCGATTTTCCGGATCCCGACAGACCCATGATGACGAAAATTTCGCCGGTCTTAATTTCAAAGCTCGCATCCTGGACACCAACGGTGGTTTCGGTCTTTTCGAAAATCACTTCTTTGTCCAGCCCCTGCTCAAGCAAACTCATCGCCTTTTTCGGCTGGGGGCCGAATATTTTATATAAATTTTTTACCTCAACTTTTGTTTCTGTTGACATTGATTCTCCTTATTTTTCAACTCATGCCAGGTTATGCTGAGAAGGGGGATGCAGAACAAATCCCTGGAAGGCAAAAAAAATGCCCAAGGGCCACATCCGAAAACAAATGGAAGAAATAGGAGGTTGACTGCTATCTACAGCGACCCAAGACTCTGCAGTATTTAATTATAAAAAGGACAGAGCGACCCGCGACTCGATTTGTGGGAACCACAGAATCAAGCGCAACTCTGATAGGAAAGGAAATCTGCGAAGCAACACGCGGGGTGAAGTTCTTAGCGATTTCCTTGCGGGACAAGGTCGGAACACCCTGGCAGGATGCCGCCTGGTACCTTTGACCATACGAAGATATGCTTGGAATGTCAATTAATCAGGAATGTTTCGGAGATGCTCATTTAACCACCATCCTCAAGACTCATTATGGAAGATTAGTAACTTGGTGAGTGGCTATGGCACAGTATGCTGCTGTGGTAATAAAAGTTTTGGATATAAACTTACCAGAATCAGCCATATGGCAATTCAGGCAACCTCCCAAACAAAAGAAGCACGGTTCTTTTTCAAGCTAAGCATAAACTAATTATTCGAAAAGTTTCATCATTTCATGTCCCTAGCCAAACTGCGACTCGTCATGTCATATATTTCGTTAATTATTGGTGCGATGTTTGCTCATTAGGACAAGATTCTAACTATTACCGAAAAAGCAATTTCCTATCAGCTTCTTGGACTGTTTGTTTGCAACCAACTCATTGAACAAACTGGAGGATTATTGATGCGCCTGCGTATAAGCTTTAAAGTATTTTCCTATCTGCTCCTTTCCTCGGCCGTTGTCAGTATTATTTCTTTGCCAAGTGCTGCGAATGCTCAAGTTGCAGAGTCAGAGTTGTTGAATACCGCACCACTCTATTCGACTATTAACGAGTGTGGTTCTGCTGGTGGTAATTGCTCCGGCTATACCAATAAACAGCTGTCGTTTAATGATTTCCATGACAAGCTGCCAAAGATAAATGAATTCGGTGATGTTGTCTGGCAGGGGAGCCCTGCTTCTGGGGACTTCGAGATATTTTTTAAAGCCGGCGACTCAACGGTCATCGAGCAGATTACCGACAATGAGTTTGATGATATTTATCCATGGGTCAACGATTTAAGTGAAATCACCTGGATGGGCCACAACGGCACAGACTGGGATATTTACCTTAAGAGCAACGGAAACAGCACCAAGATCTCCCATAACACTATGGACGATCTCTTTCCCAAGATTAATAATCTGGGTGATGTCGTCTGGCTTGCGGTTGATGGCCACGACTATGAGATCTATCGGTATTCAAACGGCAGCAGTACACAGATTACCGACAATGAGGTGAATGATGTCCAGGTCAGGCTCAATGACTCCGGTGATGTCATGTGGCGCAGAAAGGCGGAGATGAGTTCAGACATCTTTTTACTCTCTGGCGCTTCAACCACCCAGGTTAACAGTGATGACCTGCATGATCATAATCCGCAATTGAACAATAATGCTGATCTTGTCTGGGAGGTTGCTGACGGCAATGACTGTGAAATTGTTGTCAAACTTGCTGCTGATACGGTCCCGGTGCAGATAACCGACAATGAAACGGAAGACTGGTTCCCGATGATCAACGCGTCCGGCGTGGTTGTCTGGCAGGGTCATGATGGCAACGACAACGAAATCTATGCCTATGCCAACGGGGTGACCACCCAGATTACTGATAACAACTTTGAAGATCTGAGTCCGCAGATAAATGATGCCGGCGACATCGCCTGGCTGGCAATGGGGGAAAATGAAATTGGTGTCTACCTGTTCCAGGCCAGCAACCAGACGATCAGCAAGTTAAGCGATACCTATACCGGTCATTACGACTCGGTACCGGATATCAACAATCAGGGCAAAATTGTCTGGGGCGGCTGGGATGGAAACGACTATGAAATCATTACCGCCTCTGCTCCTGGCAGCATTCATGATGATGTCTATTTCAAGCCGCGGACCGTCAACCTGCGGAGCAATGGCAAAAGCTTTTCCGCAGTCATCGACCTGCCGCTGCCATACTCTGCTGCTGACATCGATCCTGCCAGCGTGGCAATCACCATGATAAGCTCTGCTGATGCTCCTTCCGCCCCCCTTGTTGCCCCCCTTTACTCAACCGGCAAATACCAGGTGGGCGATTTTGATGATAATGGCATTGTCGAAATGATCATTAAATTCGATCGACAGGCCCTGATAGCTCTTCTTGAACCGCTGGGAGCCGGTGACGTTGACCTGTCGATCGCCGGAGCCTTGTACGATGGGACAACCTTTCCTGGAGTAAATAGCATTAAAGTTGTCGACCGGAAGGCGTCGCAGCTTAAAAAAGCCAAACCACGATTTACTAAGCTCAAGAAAAATCTTAATAAATCGCCCGGTAAAAAATAAACCCTGTCAAGGTGTAAAAAATGACCAGAGGAAGCCCCGTTTCTGTATCGAAGCGGGGCTTTTTCATGCCTGCTTAAACCGGTCAATCACTCTTGATAGAGCCGTACAGGGGAGGACCGGCCGGTTTCCATCAAAAGTAGTAAGTTGCAATAATAATCAATATTACTGAATAAGGCCTTCAAAAAGCAGTATCGAGAAATTCAACGCGAACATCCATGTTCATCAAAATATCGCCAGCCCCGAATTGATGAAAGATGGAGACATCGGCGGCATCCCGGCCATAGGCAATGGCGATCCGGCCACCACAATTCTGGTTCTGAGTCGGATCGAAAGTATACCAATTCCCGCCAACATAAGCCTCGAACCAGGCATGCAAGTCCATCGGTTGCAGACCATATAGGTAGCCGACGACTAATCGGGCGGGGATGCTGATGCTGCGGCAAAGGGCGATGCCGAGGTGTGCCAGATCTCGACAGACGCCCTCACCGCGAGCGTTGACTTCTGCGGCAGAGACCGCATAGGTGCTCGATCCGGGCGTATACTGAACGGTGCTGCGAACCCAGCGGTTGATACTCGACGCCTGGTCGTAACCGAGCAACTCTCCGGCGGAGATCTCCCGGGCGAGGTCACCGAACCGGTCTGACTCGCAATAGCGGCTCGGCAGTAAAAAAGCGAGCACCGCGTCCGGAAGGTTCTGTATGTCTACAAAACAAGCTCCCGGCGCGGACTCCAAACCGTCCACTGTCATCACCTCACACGAGGTCTGAATGGAAAACTCTCCCCGCGGCGCAACCAGGCGCTGACAAAGATTGCCGAAGATATCGGAATATTCGACCACCCCGACGTACGGCGTCAGCACATAGGACTCACGCACAACCCACTGCCGAGCCCCACTGCGAGGGCGTAGCATCAGGATCAATGGCGTTGACTCCTCAATCTGAAAATCAAGCGCACAGGTCGCTCTCAGACCTGTCGCGAAGGTCACCTCTGTCAACTCATATCCTTTCCGACTCAGACGACATTCTTAGCTGGCGATACGCTCTCGACCAGCTGGGGACTGAAAAAAACCTCGTGGATTGAAGCACCGACCTCGTTGATCCGGGTCTGGGTCTGGTCAAGGTATTCGTGCAGGCCCTGATCCAGAACCTCGTCCAGCGAGGCAAAGTTGAAATCGGCCAGCAGACGGCCCAGCTTCTGTTCAGCCTTATTGGCGAAGGTTCCCCGGGCGCTGCCGGTAATATTGTTCATCGAAATAATGGCCGTGATAATCGAGTAATGAACGGCTCGGGGAAAATTAGGATCGAGCAGCAGAAAATCGACAATCTTGTTCGGATCGATCCGGCCGTGCCGCTTACGATACATCTCGAAGGCACTGGCGGAACGCAACAGAGCTCCCCAGAGCAGGTTATCGTAAGAGCTGCCGACGTAATCGACCGATGGGAGCAAAATATAATATTTGACGTCCAGGATCCGCGAAGTCTTATCGGCCCGTTCCAGCATCCGCCCCATCCGGCCGAAATGCCAGCCTTCACCGTGGTTCATGGTGGAATCGGTAATACCGCTAAACGTATGGCTGGCCGTCATGATATCGACAAAGAACTTATGTGGCAGATCCATCGACACATCCTTGGCCGCCGCACTGATCATCAGGTAAAAGGTGTTGATCTGCTCCCACATCTCCGAACTGATATATTCGCGCACCGAGCGGGCATTTTCGCGCGCCGACCGGACACAGGAGTAGATCGAGTTCGGATTATTGCGGTCAAACACCAGAAATTCGATGGCATTTTCCCGATTCGCGGTATTGTACAGCTTCTTGAAATTCTCATGGTCACCGGTGGTATTGATCAACGGCAACCACTGATCGCCAGCACTGTCCGGGATATCCAGAGTCATATGGTAGTTGGCATCGATAAACCGGGCGACATTTTCCGCCCGCTCGATATAGCGATTCAGCCAGTAAATAGAGTTGGCAACGCGACTCAACATGACTTCACCTCCTGACTCTGGCTCTGACTCTGGAGGGGCGATTCCGGAGATCGGCCACCGGCGGCATTGAGCACCCAGGTATCCTTGCTGCCCCCCCCCTGCGAGGAGTTGACGACCAGAGAGCCTTTTTTCAGCGCCACCCGGGTCAACCCACCCGGCAGGACATAGACACTCTCTTTGCCATACAGAATATAAGGCCGCAGATCAACATGCCGCCCTTCGAAGTGGTCGTTGACCAGCACCGGAACCCGCGACAGAGCGAGGGTCGGCTGGGCAATGTAGGTTCGTGGTTTGGCCTTAATCCGCTTGGCGAATTCCGCCTGTTCTTCGGCAGTCGAATGAGGTCCGACCAGCATCCCGTAACCACCCGATTCGTTGACCGCCTTGACCACCAGTTTATCCAGGTTCTCCAGCACATATTGGCGGTCGTCATCTTTCCAGCAGGCATAGGTCGGCACATTCTTGGTGATCGGCTCTTCTCCAAGGTAATACTTGATGATGTCCGGCACATACGCGTAGACCGCTTTATCGTCGGCGACGCCGGTCCCCGGAGCGTTGGCCAACGCGACCTTCCCCTTGCTGTAGGCTTTCATCAGTCCCGGTACGCCCAGCATCGAGTCGGCCCGGAAGGCTTTGGGGTCCATGAAATCGTCATCGATCCGGCGATAGATGACATCGACCCGCTCAAGCCCCTTGGTGGTCCGCATCATCACTTCGCCGCCCTGGACCACTAAATCACCACCTTCGACCAGCGGCACGCCCATCTGCTGAGCCAAAAAGCTGTGTTCAAAATAGGCCGAGTTATAGATTCCTGGCGTCCAGACGACCACCACCGGAGAACGAACTCCCGGGGGCGCCATTTCCTGCAGCATGTCGAGCAGTCGGCTGGGGTACTCCATCACCGGCTGAACACTGCAGGCATCAAAAACCATCGGGAAGGTGCGCTTCATAATCTGCCGGTTTTCCAGCACATAAGAAACCCCGGACGGGCAACGCAGGTTATCTTCCAGCACATAAAACTCCCCGTCAGCGCCGCGCACCAGGTCGGTCCCGGTGATATGACACCAGACGCCGTTGGGCGGCTGCAGACCGATGCAGGGCTTACGGAACCCCTCGGCCGAAAGCACCAGGTCGGCAGGAACAATCTTGTCCTTGAGAATTTTCTGCTCATTATAAATATCATCGATGAAGCAGTTCAGCGCGGTTATTCGCTGCTTGAGCCCACGTTCGAGAACCTCCCACTCGTGGGCCTGGACGATGCGCGGCACAATATCGAAGGGGAAAATCTTCTCCGTCTGGGCTTCGCTGCCGTAGACATTAAACGTGATCCCCAGGTTCAACAGGGCATGCTCAGCAGCCTTCTGGCGCCGTTGCAGTTCGGTCTCCGGCAATGCATTAATCCGCTCGATAAGCACATCAGCGCCTGCGCGTGGGTTGCCCTGCGGGTCGAACAGCTCATCATAAAATCCCTCGGTATCATACCCATCAAATCTCATTTGAAAATCCTTTCCTAATAGAGAGACAGGGACTTACGTCATTGTAAATCAGACTTTTTTTGCAACATCTACAGAAACGGAAACCTTGTGTTTACCACCGCCCAAGGCAACCCCTTTGAGTGGTGAAACATCAGAAAAATCCCGTCCCCAGGCGACCGAAATATGCTGTTCGGCGGGCAGCTGATTATTGGTCGGATCGAAGTCGATCCAGCCGACCGTCGGTGCATAAACAGCAAACCAGGCATGTGACGCATCGGCACCGATCAGACGCTCCTGTCCCGGAGGGGGAGCGGTCTCGATATAACCGCTGACATAGCGCGCAGCCAGTCCCATGGCGCGTAAACAGGCGATGCCGAGATGGGCGAAGTCCTGGCAGACCCCGCGGCGATTTTTCAGCACCTCGGAGAGCGGCGTGGCGATGGTGGTAAAACCGGGATCATACTTGAACTCGCGGAAAATCCGCTCCATCAGATCGGTCACTGCATCAACGAAAGGTCGTTGTTCGGCAAAGGACGGGCGTGCATATTCGGCCAGCAAGGGGAAGCCCTTGATCATCGGCGAATCGAACAGATACGGCAAAGCCTCCAGGGTCTCTCGAGTTCGATCGGTCTGCAGGTGGTCGCGAACCTTTGACCAGCAAAGCTGATTCCCCAGGCGGAGAAACTCATCATCCCTTGGCAGGGTCGAAATTTCACTGACTGCGGTCACCTCCAGCTTCTTATGCGGTTGCTGAATCGCAAAATGGGTGACGCGATTGCCGAAGGGATCGAGCCGTTCCCGCAGATCTGCAGGTGCAGGATCGATCTGCAAGTGGCTTGTCAAACAGGCCTGACGCAAAGTATTGCGGGGCAGCAGACAGGCTTCATTCCGGCAAAGACCGACCTGTGCGCTATAGAGGTACTGAGTTGTATGGGTCACGCGATAGTTCATGAGGCTTTATCCTGCACCATTGAGCCCATTTGCTGTGGCGCCTGGGTCGGACTGAAATAAAGCTCCATCAGGACCCCGGAGAGTTGCTCCAGTCGCTCTTTTTGTGAAAGGAGTAATTTTTCCAGTAGCGGGTATGAACTGTCTCCGCCGGCCAACTGGGTTAATTGCTTATGATCCGTGCTCCGCAGTTGTCCCAGCACTTCTGAAATCAGCTTTTCATCCAGGTGAGGTCTAGCCTGCTGCAGCTCCCGCGGCAGCTCATCGATATGAATCTGCAGCAGGCGGAGCTGGTAAGCAAGCGCCCGCGGGTAATTTTCATCCAGCAACAATAATTCCAGAATCGTCGAAAGCTGCATAAAAGAACGGTAGCGCCGCCGGAAAACAATCTGGCTGTTGGTCGTTGAAAGCACCGTTTCCAGCATCTGGGCTTCCTCCGATTTCCCATAACGCGGAACCAGGGTTGCCCGCAGCAGTTCAATCAGGTTGAGCGCCCGCTCCAACCTGCGGCCGATATTCAGTAACAGCCAGGCGGTTTCGCGTGACATATTCTCACTGGTCAGCCCACTGAAAGCCGACAACTGCAGGATCAGCTGGTTGACACTTTCCACCAGCCGACCGCTACCGATCAGGTAGACCGATAGTTTCGGATGCCAGTTGCGTTGCACGTTATCGACAACCCGCCAGGCATCCTCCGGCAGCATGTCCCTGATGGTATAGGCAGAGCGGCCGAAGTTTCGCAGCGAAGCCCGCAGGCTGCCGGACCTCTCAACATCGGTCGCCAAGGAGAGAAGTTCGGCCCGCGGATCGGCGAACTTTGCTGCAGCCCCCTCTCCGACAAAGCCGGGGAATGTCGCGGTGACATTGGTCAGAGCCTGTAACAAGCCGTTCAGGTTGGCCTGGTCATCCGGGTCGCGGAATTCCTTAAATTCCTGCAGTTTGATCAGAGCCGAGCGCAGCAACCGGGATGTTCCCTCGGCCCGTTCGGCATAACGGCCGGTCCAGAACAGGTTTTCCGCAGCCCGACTCGACAGCAGTCCGACCAGTGGTCTAATCAGCTGATCCGGCTGCACCTGCCGCCAGAGTGTCACCTGTTTTCCCGGTTCCGGGGTCAGAACCCAGGTATCTTTGCAGAAGCCGCCCTTCTGATCGGGCGTCAGCAGGCTGCGGATATCGTCCTTGCTTCTGGCGACCCCGCCCGGCATGGCAACGTAGGTCTGTTCCTGTGCGGTAAGAAACGTACTCAAAACACTCGGGCGCGACTCAACCCGGTCGGAGACGAACGCAGGGCTCGCGGTCAAACACGCCAGCTCCTGGCCAACAAACAGATGCGGAGCGGCCAGAATTCGGTCCCGCCACAGGCAGGTGTCGGCTTTCGACATCTCCCCGGGCACCATGTCCGGCAGATCTGCCATCGGATGAATCGGTTTGACCAGTAATTTGTCCAGGTTCTGCAGCACAAACTCGCGCTCGCGCGGTTGGCCACACCACCAGGTGGCGACCGACGGCAGTTGCAGCTCTTCGCCCAGCAGATGGCGGCAAAGTCCCGGCAAAAAAGACAGCAGGGCGGGATTTTCCAACACGCTGCTGCCGACCGGGTTGGCGGTGGCGACATTGCCCAGGCGAACCGCCTCCAGCAAGCCGGGGATGCCATACAGTGAGTCGCGGCGCAATTCAAGAGGATCGCAGAGTTCATCGTCCAGACGACGTAAAATCACATCGACCTGATACAGGCCGCCGACCGATTTCATCCAGACACAGCCGTCTCGAACCACCAGATCCCCCCCCTGGACCAGGGGGTAGCCAAGATAGGCGGCCAGGTAAGCATGTTCAAAGTAGGCGTCATGCTCTGGACCCGGGGTCAGCACGACAACCCGTGGCTCGTCCCGGTTGTGCCGCGCCAGCAGCGATAAACTGTTACGCAAGGCGCGAAAATACATCGACAGACGATGGACCTGAAAATTCTCGAAAAGTTTCGAAAAGCTGCGATTCATGACAATCCGGTTTTCCAGCGCATAACCGGATCCGAATGGTGGCTGAGTGCGGTCTTCGAGAACCCAGAAGCGCCCATCCCGGCCCCTGGCTATATTTCCGGAATAGATGATCAATCGCCGCTCGGCCTCAGGAACCAGGTCGACACACGGCCAGAGGAAACCTTGGTGGGAATAAACCAGTTCTGGTGGCAGCAAGCCCTTTTCCAGCAGTTTGCGCGGGCCATAGATGTCGGCAAGAACCAGGTTCAGCAGTTCGGCCCGCTGGATCAGTCCCTGTTCAATTTTTTTCCATTCCTCATGGCCGATGACCAGTGGGACAGGATCAAACTGCCAGTTCCGCGAAGCATCGTCAGGATCAAAAATATTATGCGTGGCGCCATTTTCACGCAACAGCCGCTGTCCCTCTTTGCGCCTTCTGGCAAGTTTTTTAGTGCCGGTTTTTTCGAGAACCCCCAGAAGCTCCTGTTCGTGGGGCGGAAGGTCACCGGTCGCTGGGCAGATTTCAGCAAACTCTGCCAATTCGGTTGTATACGACTGGGATCCGCGGTTCTGACGCTGATTTTGTTGTTGTTCAAATTTCATGTTCACAGGTACATCTCACTCATCCCGGCTTTGACCGGGCTTTTGACTCAGAATATTACTGACGTCCCCGCCGCAAATCCAGGGTATAGGGAAATTCCAGGTTGTTCTCCTCTAATGCCGGTGCCATCGGTCCGGGAGGAGTGCCTTCCGGGAAGAAGCGGCCGAGACCGCTGAATTCAGGCGGCGGCTGCAGCGGGCCCTGGGTATGCTCAGTGTCCCGAAACAGCGAGACCCGGCGCGATTCAGCGGTGATCGCATTGACCGGGAAATCCTCGTAACTGCGCCCACCCGGATGGGACACGTGGTAGGTGCAACCACCGATCGAGCGGCCGTTCCAACCGTCAATCACATCGAACACCAGCGGCGAATGGGACGGGATGGTCGGATGCAGCGCTGACGGTGGTTGCCAGGCCCGATAGCGGACCCCGGCGACAAATTCATCTTTGCGCCCGGTGGCCTGTAACGGCAACCTGCGACCGTTGCAGGTAATCACATGGCGACCGTCAGTCAGACCGGTAACATGCAGCTGCAGCCGTTCGACCGAAGAGTCGACATAACGGGCGGTTCCCTGGCTGCTGACCTCTTCGCCGAGAACGTGCCAGGGTTCAATGGCGAAGCGCAGTTCCAGTTCGATCCCGTCGACCTGTACCGTCCCGTAACGGGGGAAGCGGAACTCGAAGAACGGCTCGAACCAGTCAAGCTGGAACGGGTACCCGGCCTGCTGCAGATCGGCGATCACCTCTTTCAAATCCTGGCGCACATAATAGGGGAGCAGAAACCGGTCGTGCAGCGCTGTCCCCCAGCGGACCAGATCATGCTTGTAGGGCTGTTTCCAGAACCAGGCCAGCAGGGTTCGCAACAGCAGATTCTGCACCAGGCTCATGCGGGCATGGGGCGGCATTTCAAATGCCCGTAACTCAAGCAATCCCAGCCGCCCCGAGGAACTGTCGGGCGAGTAGAGCTTATCGATACAGAACTCGGCCCGGTGGGTGTTGCCGGTGACATCGATCAGCAGGTTGCGCATCAGTCGATCGACCAGCCAGGGCGCCGGGGTCTCTCCCTCCGGCATCTGTCCAAAGGCAATCTCCAGTTCGTAGAGCGAATCATCCCGCGCTTCATCGATCCGCGGGGCTTGACTGGTAGGGCCCATGAACATCCCGGAGAACAGGTAGGACAGCCCCGGATGGTGCTGCCAGTAGGTCACCAGGCTGCGCAACAGGTCGGGGCGCCGCAGCATCGGACTGTCGACCGGCGTCACACCGCCGAGGGTGATATGATTGCCGCCGCCGGTTCCGGTATGGCGGCCGTCGAGCATGAACTTCTCCGTACCGAGGCGGCACTGCCGGGCCTCTTCGTAGAGCAGGATGGTGTTGTCAACGATCTCCTTCCAGCTGCCGGCTGGATGGATATTGACTTCGATAACCCCGGGATCGGGCGTCACCGAGAGCCGTTCGATCCGGTAATCGCGCGGCGGTTCATAGCCTTCAATGACCACCGGCAGCTTCAGCTCCCCGGCGGTAATTTCAATGAGACTGATCAGGTCAAGATATTCTTCAAGCCGGCCCAGCGGCGGCATAAAAATGTAGACCCGCCCCTCCCGCGCCTCGACACAGAGAGCGGTATGCGACACCTCAACCTCTTTTAACTCTTCTGACTTTTCCGGCTCATTTTCGCTCTCTCTGCCCGTTTGCAGCTCCGGCTCTGGCACCAGCTTCCCGGCCCAGAGGCCGTGATAATTCTCCAAACCCGGCAGCGGCTGGAACTGGCTTTGCTCGAAAAACGGCTCCCGCTTTTCCGGCGCGACCCATGGCAGCGAATCGAGCGGCAGGCGCAGGCCCATCCCGGAATCTCCGGGGATCAGGAACATCTGCTCGCGGCGAAACTCCCAGGGGCTGCTCTCCCAGACCTGCTCGTTCAAGTTCCATTTCAGCGGCAACGCATAGCCGACCGGGTCGCCCAGGCCCTTTTCCAGGACCTGTGCCAGCGTACGGCGCTCAGAAGAGTCCTTGAGGTTGGCTTTCAGCGGATCGACATTCGCCGGAACCGTCCCCTCCTTCCACAGCCAGTAAAGGGTATCTTCATACCCAGGCACCAGGTAATCCTTCCTGATCTGCAGATGCTCAACCAGGCGTTCGGCAAACCGCTTGGCATCGGTGTGGGAGAATTCATAATCCCTGTTGATGTCGGCCAGCAGTTCCGGTTCGTGCCAGATCGGTTCCTTGTCCTTACGCCAGAAGCAGCTGTTCGCCCAACGCGGCAGCGGCTCGCCCGGATACCACTTGCCCTGACCGAAGTGCAGCAGACCGCCGGGACCGAAGGCGTCGCGCAGTCGCAGGGTCAGGTCGTAGGCCAGCTTCCGCTTGTGCTGCCCATCGGCGCTGGTATTCCACTGGGCGCTCTCCATGTCGTCGATCGAGACAAAGGTCGGTTCGCCGCCCATGGTCAGGCGGACATCACCGGCGACCAGTTCTTCATCAACCTGCTCCCCCAGGGCATTGATCAGTGCCCATTGATCATCACTGTACGGCTTGGTGACACGGGGATCTTCATGAATCCGGGTGACGATATTGCTGTGCTCAAACTCGACTTCGCACTGGTCCATCGCCCCGGTGACCGGCGCAGCACTGACCGGGTGCGGCGTGCAGGCGAGCGGAATGTGCCCTTCACTGGCCAACAGTCCGGAGGTCGGGTCAAGCCCGACCCAACCGGCCCCCGGCACATAGACCTCGGTCCAGGCGTGCAGGTCGGTGAAGTCGGCTTCAGGACCGGAGGGGCCGTCCAGTGATTTTTCATCCGCCGTCAACTGCACCAGGTAGCCGCTGACAAACCGTGCTGCCAGTCCCAGATGCCGGAACACCTGGGCCAGCAACCAGGCCGAATCCCGGCAGGAACCAATTTCCCGCTGCAGGGTTACCTCGCAACTCTGCACGCCCGGCTCCATGCGGACCGAATAATTCACCGCCTGCTGCACCTGCCGATTCACTTCCACCAGAAAATCGATGGTGTTGACCTCGCTGCGATCGATCTTTTTCAGCCACTTTTCCAAGCGTGGCCCGGTCACCACTTTCTGCAGATAGGGAACCAGCTCGGTCCGCTCCTGCTTGCTGTACTCAAACGGATACTTCTCGGCCGATTCTTCGATGAAAAAATCGAACGGGTTGTAAACCGTCATATCGGCGATCACTTCGACTTCGAAGCGCAGTTCGCGGGTCTTTTCCGGGAAAACCAGCCGCGCCAGGTAATTGCCGAAGGCGTCCTGCTGCCAGTTCAGGAAATGGGTGTCGGGGGTCACCTTCAGTGAATAAGACTGGATCGGCGTCCGGCAATGGGGCGCCGGTCGCAGGCGTAACACATGCGGAGAAAGGGAAATCGGCCGATCGAATTTATAGCTGGTGACATGATTACAAGCGATGCGGATTGGCATGAAGAACCCTCAACTAATGGCCGGGATATCTTTCGATTCCCAGAGCAAGCAACACAGATCGAGAAACAATCCAAACGCAGACTGGGCAGACTTAGCATATCAATCCTCAAGAGAATGAAGACGACTGGCTAATGAATTGCCATAATAGCATAAAAGCTGATTTCGCTATTTAAATTTACCTGTATACTCATTTTTTCTAGCCTTCTGCAAGAAAGCAGAAAATCGGCTCCAAAGGCTTTTATGGGAAAGGTCTGGTCACTGATGAACTACAATGAAATTTTCCGGGACATCGCCGAAGAATTAGCCCTGACCGAGAACCTCGGTCAGGTCGCCAGCTACATTCCGGAGCTGGCTCATGTCGACACCAGTAAAATTGGCATCCACCTGACGACCGTTACCAACGAGAACTTCTCTTTCGGGGCGGCAGATACAAAGTTCTCCATCCAGAGCATCTCAAAAGTCTTTTCCCTGACCCTGGCCTTTATGCTTGAAAAAGACCAGTTGTGGAACCGGGTTGGCGTTGAACCCTCCGGCACCCCTTTCAACTCGCTGCTGCAGCTGGAGTACGAAAAAGGGATTCCGCGCAACCCGCTGATCAACGCCGGAGCGCTGGTGGTTTGCGATGTCCTGATCACTCGGCTGCAGGACCCGCTGCAGGACCTGATCGCGGTTATCCGCAGCCTGTCCGGAAACAGCGCCATCGACTACAACCAGAAGGTTGCCGAATCGGAGCAACTCACCGGCTACACCAACGCCGCCTTGCTCAACCTGATCAAGTCCTACGGAAACATACACAATGATATTGACAGGGTTTTCAGCTTTTACTGCAAGCTCTGCGCTATCGAAATGACCTGCCAGGAATTAGCCCAGGCCTTTCTGTTTTTAGCGGCAGGAGGTATCAACCCGCTGACCGGTGAGCGGGTTATCAGCGTCAGCAAGTCAAAACGGATCAATGCCATCATGCAGTTGTGCGGTTTTTACGATGAAGCCGGCGAATTTTCTTTCAAGGTTGGCCTGCCCGGGAAAAGTGGCGTTGGCGGTGGTATTATTGCAGTGCACCCTGAAAACTACAGCATCGCCGTCTGGAGTCCCCGTTTAAACGCCAAGGGGAACTCGTATCGTGGCATGAAAATACTCGAACTTTTCACCACCAGAACCGAATCATCGATCTTCTGATTCGGTAAAATTTTCAGATGATATCAGCCTGCCGGCGGCCCCGGCCAGTCACAAAGGAAAGGGAGCTTAGGATATGACCCGCGATGAAATCATGAAAATTGTTGAAGAAAAGAATGTCCATTTTTTCCGGCTGCAGTTCGTCGACATCTTCGGCTTTATGAAAAACATTGC
>CALZHQ010000044.1 GCA_945787295.1 uncultured Desulfuromonadales bacterium | reverse complement strand
TAGTAACTGACAAAGTACTCGATGGCGTTGTTCGGAAACAATTCCTTGAACTCGCCGTAGAGCTGCGCCGCCAGGGTTTTGTTGTGCGCCAGCACCAGGGTCGGTCGCTGCAGCCGGTTGACCACGTTGGCCATGGTGAAGGTCTTGCCCGAGCCGGTGACGCCGAGCAGCACCTGGTGCTTGTCGCCACGCTGGATGCCATCGACCCGTTCCTCGATCGCCTGGGGCTGGTCTCCGCGCGGCTGGGAATCGGAGATCAATTCAAATTGGGCCATTGTGCTCTGCTTTCCAGTTGTTTATTGCTCAGCAGAAACTAGCATACCCTGAAGCAGGGGGCTGCTGTAAATAGTCGTTAGGAGGTGGGGCCGGTTCAGGCGGAGTTCAGCTCGCTATTGAACTGCGATGCAAACAGCCTTTCGGCGAACTCATCTGCCGGTACCGGGCGGCTGAAATAGAAGCCCTGGGCGCGTCCGCAGCCGTGTTCCTTGAGGTAGGCGTACTGCTCATAGGTTTCCACACCTTCGGCGACCACCGAGAGGTTGAGGTGGTCAGCCATCGAAAGAATGGTTTTGACCAGCAGGGTATCGCCATCGTTGAGGTTGATTCCTTTGATAAAGGACTGGTCGATTTTAACCTGGTCAAAGGGTAAACGTTTCAGGTAGCTAAGAGAAGAATAACCGGTGCCGAAATCATCCATCGCCAGGGTGAACCCGCGCAGCTTCAGGTGGTTCAGCAGGGTGGTCGCTTTGTCGGTGTTGGCCAGCATGCTGGTTTCGGTCAATTCCAGCTCGATATGCTGGGGAGTGATTTCATTTTCCAGCAAAATCATCTCGACCACTTCGAGAAAATCGGTCTGTTCCAGGCGGTGGGCGGAGAGGTTGATCGATAATTTGAACTCACCCAGCCCCTGGTCGAGCCAGACCTTAAACTGTTTGCAGGCATTGCGGAAAACCCATTCGCCGATGGCTAGGATCAGACCGGTTTCTTCGGCAATCGGGATAAATTGACCGGGAGGTATCAGCCCCCTCTTTGGATGTTGCCAGCGAATCAGCGCTTCGGCCCCGACAATTCTTTCCGTTGCAATATCGATTTGCGGCTGGTAGTGGAGGATGAAATCTTCTTGCTGGATGGCCAACCGCAGTTCTTCTGCGACCTTGTGCCGATAAACGATTTCCCGGTGCATCTCGGCCGAGAACAGATGGTAGCAGTAGCGCCCCTCGTCCTTGGCCGCGTACATCTCCAAGTCGGCATGTTTTAGCAGCGACTCGATATCTTCACCATTGTCGGGATAAAAGGCCAGTCCGATACTGGTGGAAGTGAAAATCTGCTGCTCCTTGAGCTGAAACTCCTGCTGCATTTCGTCGAGGATTTTATCGGCCACCGTCACCGCGGCATTGGTGCTGTCGATATTTGGCAGCAGGACGACAAATTCATCACCGCCGAGCCGGGCCAGGGTGTCTCCCATCCGCAGACAGCTGGAAAGGCGTGAACTGACCGCTTTCAGCAGTTCGTCGCCGCAGGTATGTCCGTAGCTGTCGTTGATCGCTTTAAAGCGGTCCAGGTCGAGAAACAGCAGGGCGAAGCGGTTTTTCGAACGCTCGGCCAGCGCCATGGTCTGTTTCAGGCGGTCATGAAACAGAGCGCGGTTAGGCAAGCCGGTCAGGGTGTCATAATGGGCCAGCCGGAGCACCTGTTTATTGGCCTGTTTTCTCTCGATAGCCTGCTCCCGCAGGTAAATGAAAGCGAGCAGGAAAACTCCGAACAGGTAGCAGCTGTGGCGGATCGGGGTGAAGTTGGCTTCGTAAACTTCACTGAGGGCCATGTCCGGAATTTTCAGGAATTCGGTGGTAAAGAACAGGAACAGGGCGACGGAAATCAGGTTGCGGAGGGTGCTGCGTGCGCTGCGCAGGACAACGATCAGTGCCAGCAACAACCAGAATGATGAGTTGAGGTGAAGCGCCCAGTTACACCAGGTCTGACTGAACTTGGAGGCCGGGTTGGCGACGATGTATGCTCCCCACCACGAGAAGGTCGCCAGGTAGCAGAGCGCCAGGCTGCTCAGACTCCAGCGCAGGTAGCGTCGGGCCAGATCCCGGTCATGCAATAGAAAAAGCAGAAAGGCTCCGGCGACAACGAACATCGCCGCATTGATCAGGGTATGCTCCAGGGGCGGGAAGATAATATGCATCAGGTCGTGGTTGACCCATCCCAGAGCAACGATAAAGGCTAACCCGAACATGAACAGTTCGCGGGCCAGACCGAGAGAAAAACCGAGAACCAGAAGTCGTTCGCGATCCGGATTATCTTCTTGCTGGCGGTCGCGGGCATAGATCAGCAGGGTGCCCCAGATCGTTGCCGCCAGACCGAACTGTACCACGTTATGATCAATACCGCCGCGACCCCCGGCAAACTGAGTCATGAAATTGAGCAGAACATGAACGTAATCCGGCATCTGTTTCCCGATGGTTGATGTTATCCAGAGAGGTTGGCTGAGACTGTCCAGCTGTTGATAATTTTTATATAATAATTGACAAAAGATTGCAAATTTCTAATTATTTTTGAGGAGAGAATTTAACGACGGAAAACGGCTAAAGCCCTTTCATTTTATAGACATCTCTGGGACCAGCAGGGCCGGATCGAGGCGCTCATTAAACCAGTTGATCCGCCAGTCGAGATGGGCACCCGTGACCCGGCCGGTTGCCCCGACGGTGGCGATGTTGTCTCCTTGACCTACCAGTTGCCCTTCCGTGACCAGGATTTCATGCAGATGGAGAAAGCTCGATGAGAGCCCGTGGCCGTGATCGATGATCAGGGTTTTGCCGGAAAAGAACATCCCCTGATGGGCCAGGGTCACTTTTCCTGAGGCCGGGGCTTTGACCAGGGTACCGGTGGGAACGGCGATATCGACGCCGAAGTGCGGGCGGCGCGGCGCGCCGTTCAGAATCCGCTGACTGCCATAAACACCGCTGATCCGGCCGGTGGCGGGCCAGATAAAGTCAGCAGTGAAATGGGTCAGTTCGCTGTCGTTCAGGCGGGCTTTTCGCGCCTGTTCCGCTTCGTGGCCGATGCGACGCAAATCTTCGGCACTCGGCTCCATCATCCGTTTGCTGATTCCGTCGATCCGTTCGATCTGGTAGACGCGCTCGGAGATCTGCAGCACTTCGATGCGGACTTTTCCATCCGGGGCAATCAGGGTCAGGCTGTGCTGCGGGACAGCGTCACGACCGAAACCGAGGATGAATTGTCCGTCGGCAGTCAGCTTCAGCGGACGATCACCGTAATAGACCCTGGTTCCAGGCGCAACCTGGCCACGCACCAGCCCGCCCTGGGTGAGGGCGCCGCTAAGCTGCAGTTCGGCCTGAATGGTGGTCGGCAGCAGGAGTAGCAGGAGTAGGACGAGCTGCTTCAGCTGGTTCATTTGCTACTGATCCTAAACTCGACCCGGCTGGCCGGGCCTTTTTCCGGTTGTTGATAAATATCGACCGACTTGAGGAAAATTCGTGGCTTGATCGCTTCGTTGGCGGCAATCAGTTGATCTCTGACCAACTGTGCCCGGGATTGCGCCAGAGCCTGCATTTCGGCACCATCGGCGCGGATATTGGCCAACAGCAGTTTTTCCATCTCGGTTTCAGGCAGATTTTTCAGCATGCCGACAAAGTTTCGTGGCCGTGGAAAATCTGCGTCTTTATAAACCTCCAACAGGTAGACCGGGTAGTCTTCAGGGCTGATGCTGACCAGGTCGCGGCTTTCCGGTGCTTGGCCAGCTTCTTTTAGCTCGAGCCATTTGGCCTCGATCATTTTCTGCTGTAACTGATCTTTACGATACGCTTCCGGATCCTTGTCTCCATCGGCGTAGGCGCTGATTTCCAGGGTGAGTGATGGTCGCTTGGCCAACATCTCGGCCAGCTTGGCCAGGGTTTCCGACTGCTTTTCATCCAGTCGGGCCATGCCGCTGGCGAAGGCGATGGTGCTGAAATCCTCACCACCGCCACCGAGCATCGAGGCCAACAGGGAAAAAGGCGCAGTGGCCGCTTTAACCAGCAGGTTTTTCAGGACCGTGAAAATGGTCCCGGTGATGCTGAAGCTGGGATCACTCATGTCGCCAGAAATCGGTACGTCGAGATGGATTTCGTCGTTTCTGTCTTTCAGCAGGGCGATCGCCAGCGAGACCGGTAGGGTGGTGGCTTTATCGCTCTTGACCGAGTCGCCGAAGGTGAACTGGTCGATCACGATCTTGTTCTTAGCTTTGATCTTCTGATGCTCGATATGGTAGCTCAAGTCGAGATACAACTTGCCTTTGTCGATCGCGTAGCCGAGATAGGTGCCGGAATAGGGAGTCATCGGCGCCAGGTCGATATCCTTGAAACTGATCGTCAGGTCGGCGTACAGATCTTTGCTCAAGGGGTTCAGTTTGCCGACGATGGTCAGCGGCGAATGGTTTTCCAGCTCGCCGCGCAGGTCGACATCGGCCAGCATCTGCTCATCGGAGGCCATTCCGGTGACCCGGCCGCCCAGTTTGTACATGGTGGCACTGAAAATGTTCGGCATCGAACGGTCGGTGAAAGAAACCGTGCCGCCCTGCAGGGTGAGCGCATCGATACGGATATCGGCCGGTGGTCCGCTGGCGGCCGGTTCTTCAGCCGCAACCTCGACCGGTTCCTGCTCCTCCTCCGTTACAATTGCCTCTTCTACTTCTGTTTCCTCTGTCGCTGTGACATTGGCCAGGTTGACCCGGCCTTCAGAATCGATCTGGATTTTCGCCAGGTATTTATTCAGGGACACGTCTTTGATGCCCAGCTTGAAGGGGGCGATGTCACCTTTAATCCCGGTCAGGTTGAGGTTTTCCCAGGCGAGCAGCTCGCCTTCGATAAGCGGATCTCTTAAGTTGAAATCGCTGACGGTGACGCTGCCAGCGAAATTGCCGGTCAATGCTTCCGGAGTCTCAAGCAGTTTGACCGCCATGTTGGTGTAGAGCTTGCCATCCTTGAGGCTGACTTTGACCTTCTCGGGCAGGAAGTTGTTGAAGTCGGCGAGGGCGAGGGCGTTGACTTGTGTTTGTGCCTGGACGCGCAACGGGCTGTGGGCCAGGTTGCCAGACAGGGCCACGCTGCCCTTTTTGCCCAGCTTGGCGTCAACTTTAAACGGACTCAGCTGCGATTCGGGGTAGGCCAGGTCGGCCAGGCTGATCATCAGGTCAGCAACCTTCAGCTGCGGTTTTCTGACCAGGCTGTTGTCGGTAAACTGCAGGTCGAAATCTTCAAGGGCGATCTTGTCGAGCTGGAGTTTGAAGTTGTTGATATCAACCTGGGTGGCATTTTTTTGCCAGGGCAGTTCAACGGTGACCGGTTCGTTGCTTGGCTGCGCCGCCGTTGCTTCGGACTGGTCGGTTCGGTCGCGCAGCAGCGCTAAAGGCGATAACGCCCCATCACCATCACGGCTGGCCTGCAAGTCGCCGCCGATCAGGGAGATGTTACCGATTTTCAGCAATTGCTGCTGCAGGTCGAAGGACCCGCCAGTCATACTGAGATCTTTTAAGGTGAAATAGTCCTGCTCGGTAAAGGGAACTTTCAGCTGGTGCAGAGCCAGTTGCATCTGTTCCGTTTTGAGGCTGGTCTCGGGCCCGAAGTTGATCGTCGTGGCCAGGTTCAAACTCCCTTCCAGCGGCCGTGTCAGCAGGTCGGAGACGAAGGGGTAGTGGGGTTTCAGTTGAAAACCGTTCAGCAGCAGAGCCAGGTCTGCAGTGAGCGGATTGAGCCCGACCCGGCCGTTCAGTGACACACTCATCTCCCGGGCGCTGCGGAGATTAAGCGCCAATTCGGTCAGCTCATCCATGTGGGTGGAAAGGTTGTCGAGCTGCAGATTGATCGCCCCGATCTCTTCGCTGAAGCCGCCGAGCGGGTACTCATCCTGATAGTGGATCTTGCCATTAAACAGGGCCACCTGTTCGATTATCAGTAATGGCAGTGCCGCAGTCTGGTTACCCGCAGGCTCATCCTCTACCGCGACATCACGGATTTCATGATTGGCTGTCGCCAGCTGCTGGAAATTCCAGGCTCCGTTCGCAGCGCGATTGACGAAAAATTCCGGCGCGTAGATATCGAGGGAGAAGATATTGAAGTCCTGCTGCATCAGGTCGGCCCAGTCAAGATCGAGAATCAGGGTCGGCATGCGGAACAGATTTTCACCGGTTAACTGGCGGATGTCGATATCGGATAGCGCCAGTTCGCCCCCGAGCAGCAGTTTTGGCTGTTCTGAAGCGGAGATGCGATAAGAGAGATCGATCTGGGTATCGAGGACCCCGGTTTTAAGGTCAACCGGCAGCGGGACCGGCGAGTGAAAGGCATAAAAGGCGAGGTCGACCTCGTTCAATACCAGTGAGAGGCTCGTTTCCAGCGATTGGTGGAAAGGTTTCAACTGGCCGATCGCGCTGATTTCCGAACCGTTAAGTAACAAACTCAATTGCGGCTCAACATATTCATCGGTCAGGTAGGAAACATTGCCGACAAAGGGGACCGACAAGTTCAATTCGGAGATCTGGTGCTGCGATTTTTTCGGCGAGGTCTGATCGGTGAAATCGATCTGGCCAGCGGTGATAACTATGTTGTTGAAAGAAAACAGCAGTGGCTCTGACGACTCTGCTTGGGGCGGTTGTGGTTTGCCGTCCCCCAGCCTGGTGAAGTCGGAGAAGTTGAATTCCTGTTTGCCGAGCAGTTCGATGTTGGCGTAGGGTGCATCCAGCTCGACGCGATCGAAGATCACGGCAAAGTCGAGCAGTGAGCGGCTACTGGCGGAAAGCATCAGCCGATCGAGGGAAACAAAGGTTTCGCTACTTTGCTGCTCGGTGAGGGACACTCCCTTGACTTCAACGGTGAGGGCAAAGGGGTTGAAGAAGGCCTTTTCGATCGTCAGCCGGCGGGTGGTGTTCTCGGCGAACCATTTACTCCCCTGGGCCTTGATCTGCCAGGGGACGATCAGCATCGACAACAGCAACAGGCCGAAAATGCTAGCGACAGTGATCAGGGTATATTTTTTCCAGCGTGGCATAGTGGCTCCAGGGTGCAGATGAGATCAAAGTCAGTGGAAAGTTTAGCATAACTGCTGTCGATCTGCTGACCGATCCGGGACTGGAAATCGCCGCCGGACCGACCACGCTGAATGCGGCGATCCTGACTGGGATTATGGTACTGCTGATGGCGATGTACGAGAGCGACGGCATGGGGCTGATCTCGATCCGCCACGCATCAGGCGGTGGTTTCGCAAGTGAGCCAGAATATTGCCGTTATGTACCCCACAGGAAGCCTGTCACAGGGTAGAGAAAGGTGGATCTGATCGACCTCGGGACGAAACTTAATATCCTTGAGTCGGGGTCCGATCCCAGAGGTAGCCACAGGATGGGCACTTCACGTTCAGCGGGTTTTCCTTGCGGAACTTGGCGCAGCCACTCAGCAGACTTATCAGCAAAAGAAACAGAACAATAACGGCCAGCTTTTTCATGACAATCCCCTTTGGGTGAGACGAGGGAAACATGGTCAGTCTTCCTTTAAGTGTGCCGCGTAAAGGGGGAAGATGCAAATAGGATAGGGAAATTATTTCCCTTCATTCTCTGCATGGATTCTTTCATGGCAAGCTTTGCAAAGCGCCACCAGTTCAAAAAGAAATTCATTTCCAATATGCTCATAAGAGAGATGATGAACATGCTGGGCCGGTTGTTCCTGACAGCCTTCACATAAGCCCTGGGCTCTGGATATGACTTTCTGGCGTTTGCCCTGCCACTCATCCGTTTCCAGGTAAGCGTCGTATATCTTCCAGAATTCGGTCGCTTTGTTTTTAAACTGAATCAAGTAGTCCTGCTCGATTCTTTTCAATTCACTTTTTTCCCGGTTATCCCAAGCGTCTTTTAAGGCAAGATCGAATTGACTCGGTTCGCAGCCGGCAGTCAGGTCGAAAGCGGTCTCTTTTTTGATCGACTGGCCTTGCGCATGGCCGCAGGAAAGGCATTGATAGATGTAGCGGGTGCTGCCGTCGGCGATGACCTGTCGGCGCAATTCCTTGCTCGGGTGGGGGCAGGTGAACCTCTGATGGTGTTCTTCGTAGGCCTTGTTTCTCGCGTCGATCAGTTCCTTGTCCATAGCCGTCCGTTTCTTCTCTCAGTCGAAGCCGCCAAAAATATCCTGATGGAAATAACGCAGCAGCACGAACAGGATGCCGGCCAGCAACAAGCCGAGGCGGCTGAACTCGTCCCAGGCGATTCTCTGGCGTCCGCTGAGCAGGGCCGCAAAGGGAACGAAAGAGGTGGCGGCGATATAGGCTTTGATCTCCGCTGAGTCGCCGGCCAGGTTGCGGCCATCCTGGTGGCCGGCACTGATCAGACTGTAGATGACGAAACCGCCGAAAAAGATCCAGTCACCGACAAAAGGATTGACCAGCATATGGCCGGCACCGAACAGCGCAAAGCTCAAGTTTTGCGGATGACGACAGATCCGTTCGATGCCGCGTGGCTCGGCACGCACCCGGTCGCTCAGTTCCGCCTGCACCGATTGCGGGTTGAGGGTCAACAGCCCCTGCAGCAACACGAACAACGCCAGCAGCATCGATAGCTGGGCCAGGCCGGACAGGATGCTTGTGGGGCGATAAAGCAACGCCCCGGCATGTTTGTTGGCTGCATAAACCATGCAGAGAGGAATGAAGGTGGCAAGGGCGACCAGTGAGTAGATCCCTTTGAAGGCGAGGGTGCCGAATCTGTCGATCAGGTAATTGCGGACCGGTAGACTGGAGCCGATGATATGGGTGCCGCCGAACAGCAGCCAGCAGAAGAATATCGCCGCAACGTCCATGGAATCTCCCGTCTTTAGTTATCATTATAAACCAGATTACGAGCGATGCTCTTTTTCGGTGCAGGCATAAGGGCCGGCCCTTAGCGACCGATTCGTCGGTAAAGGTTGCCCCAAACAATGACCAGACCGTATTGGCAGGAAGGTCACCAAAACCGCGAGCGGTGCTGAAACAGACAGATCATTAATGCTCTGCCGCCCTCTCGCAGTCTCTGCGCCATTTTCATTTTAACCACCTCGGGATGCTGACAGTCACTGGCACTCTCGGATTTACAGTTCAGCGACCACAATCGTTTTCATCGATGGTGATCGTCAAGCTGTAATGGGAATAAGGTTTTCCACCGACATGGGGGAGCGGCACCCACCAGAGAAGCCAATCAGAATTATACTTTGTGACGCTGACTGGAAGATTCTGCAATCGGCATGCTTCGGTTTGCAGATCTATATGTGTCACCTCTTCGACCCATTGCGGTATCCAGGTTGCCACCTGGGCAAAACACTCCTGCCAGGCCGTTCTCCCATCCGCAGAAGTCGTTGCTGTTTTTTCGACCTCGTGACAATCGCCGACCTCCGGGTGGAGCAAACGGACAAAGTTATATTGCTCATCACTGGCCCCTTTGGCGAGCATCTGCCCGGAGGAATCTTTAAAACCGATCTCGGTTTTGGGGATGGCCTGCAGTTCGTTTTCACCCGCAGCTTTGAAGTCAAGCTGAATAAAAAACGACGCATGGGTGGCCGAATGCCAATACCCGTAACCGAGGATTACGCCAATCAGGAGCATGCTGATCAACAATATTCGCAAAAGGATCTCTTTTTCTCCAGGATCAAAAAGTTCGCCCTTTGGATTACGAAACTATCTCTTTACCCCTGGGCGCAGCGAAAAACAAAGGCCACCTTCGGCGTGAGGGTGGCCTTTGTTTTTGATATTTGTTACCCCTTCCTGATCTTAAGTAACGAATCACGGGTATCTTTGCCAGCGCGATGAAATTTACGCGACCGTCGGGCTCTCTGCAGCGTCGCTGGCCACAGTCTCTTTACGTGAAGAGCGGAAACTGTGCAGGAACAGGAGGATCAGCACCGCCAGGCCGATTCCATGCACCCAGATCGGTGCCGGCCAGAGCAACGCAATCGCGCAGGCGAAGGCCACCAGGCGCAGTAAGATGGGGAGTCGTGCCTCCATAAAACCCTGCAGCGTGGCGGTAAAGGCATAAAGGCCGAAAAAGGCGAAGAAGAAGATGGTGAAATCCTCCACCCAGGAGCCGCCGATAAAGTTGGTGTAGGCGAACAGCAGCGGTACCACGTACAGCCCCTTGGCGATCTTCCACGACTGGAAGCCGGTCTCCATCGGCTTGGTTCCCGCGATCGCGGCACCGGTAAAGGCGGCCAGCGCGACCGGCGGGGTGACATTGGAATCCTGGCTGAGCCAGAAGATGATCAGGTGCGCTGAGAGCAGCGAAAAGGTCAGGGTGTGTTCGCTCAAGACCGCTTCGCGGATCATCCCGGCCATATCGATCGGCACCGCATCGATAATTGCTCGGGCGGCCGCGGCCGCCATCGGGTTGCCGATTTCCGCCAGCTTATCCGGCGCGGCAATCATGAAGATCGCCTTGGCGGCTTCCGGGATCTGACCCGCGGCCAGCGCGTCAACCAGCATGCTGTCGGCTATCAGGCCATGCAGGGCTGGAGCAGACAGGGTGCCGAGGACGATGTAGGCCGCGGTGACCGGCAAGCCCATGCCGAGCACCAGTGAGGCCAGCGCAATCAGCACGATGGCGATCACCAGGCTGTGACCGGCCCATTCGGTGATCATCAATGAGAAGGTGTTGCCGACCCCGGCGGTGGCGATAACGTTGACGATCAGGCCGACCGAGCAGAGCAGGATGGCGGTCATCACCATATTTTGTGCGCCGAGAGCGAGCGCTTCGATGATTGCTTTCGGTCCCATCTTGTTCGGCGAGAACCAGGAGGCGACCACCACGGCGATGATGCTGAAGCCGGCGGCGTAGGTCGGAGTAAAGCCGTAGATCAGCAGGCCGATCAGCACGCCGATCGGCAGCAGAAAGACGATGCCGCCCCTTTTGAAGACCTCGATGGCCGAGACTTTTTCGCTATCGAGGGCGGTGACATGACTCCTTTTGGCCTCGATGCGGACAAAAAAGCCGACCGTGGCAAAGTAGAGGATCGCCGGCAGGATACTGACTATGACGATGGTGTTGTAAGGAATCTGCGTGTAGGTGGCCATGACGAAAGCCCCGGCACCCATGATCGGCGGCATCAGCTGTCCACCGGTTGAGGCGGAGGCTTCGACCCCGGCGGCGAACTTGGCCGGGAAGCCGGCGCGTTTCATCAGCGGGATGGTGATGACCCCGGTCGAAGCGGTGTTGGCAACCGCCGAACCGGAGATGGTGCCCATCAGCCCGGAAGCCATCACCGCCACCAGCCCCGGCCCGCCGACCATCCGCCCGGCAACGGCGCGGGCCAGGTCGATGACGAATTCTCCCGCACCGGAACGCAGCAGAAAGGCGCCGAAGAGGATGAACATAAACACGTAAGTGGAGGAGATGCTGGCGATGGTGCCGAACAGCGCGTCATCGCCGTAAACCGAGCGGAACAGAATCGTCTCCAGGCTCAGCCCGGCGAACTTGAACACCCCGCTGATATGCTGTCCCCACCAGCTGACGTAGCTCAGGGCCAGCAGGATCAGCACCGGGATAAACCAGCCGGCGACCCGGCGGGTGAACTCCAGGGCGCAGAGGATCAGGATGATGCCGGCAGCCCATTCCATCGGGACCAGGCGCACACCGCGGGCGTAGATGGCATCTTCCATGGCGATCAGGTAGACGGCGGAGCCGGCCGCAAGCAGGCCGAGCAGAGCATCGAGCAGTCGCCAGCTGATACCGCCGTCCCGGTGCAGCGGATAAACGATCGCCGCGATCAGGGCGAACCCGGCAAAATGCAGGGAGTTCTGCCAGAGCGAGGACAAAACCGTAACCACGTTGAACCAGATGTGCATGATCGAAACGGCCACACCAAGAACAATCAGCAGGCGGGTCGGTTCGGGGCGGATATCATGTTCGAGTTCGGAGGTATTCATCGCTGGAACTCCACAGGCGGTTGCGGCCGCCCCATCCGGGACGACCGCAGAACTCAGACTTAGTTGGCCAGCAAGCGGGCCGGAATTGTGATGCCGACTTCCTGGTAGTACTTGGCGGCACCCGGATGCAGCGGCATCGGCAATCCGGCGATCGCTTTTTCGACCGCCATCGCCTTGGTGGCACCGTGAATGGCGTTGAGGAACGGCAGGTTCTCATAAATGGTTTTGGTGATCTGGTAAACGGCATCTTCGTCAACATCGGCCCGGACGCCGAGGAAGTTCGGCTGGGCGATGGTGTTGATGGCCTTGGTCTGGCCGGGGTAGGTTTCAGCCGGAATAACGTAGCGGGTCCAGAGGCCAAGGCCACCGTCGGCCTGGGCGAGTTGCTCGTCAGTAAAATCAAGAAGAACCATGTCATCGCCCAGATTGGCGGCGGCCTTGGTCACGGCACTGGCTGGAACCCCCGCGGGGATGCCGAAACCGGCGATCTGGCCATTCTGCAGGGCATCGGCTGAAGGGCCGTAGCCGACGTAGATCAAGCTGTAATCTGTGTTAATATCAACCCCGAGATTGCCGAGGATGACTTCGTTGGAGCCGAGGGTGCCGGAGTTCTTTTTTCCCATCGACATGGATTGGCCTTTAACGCCCAGCAGGTCAGAGGCGGTTCCGGTCTTGGCAAATTTTTTCAGGATCGCGTAGTGCTCGACATTCTGCCAGAGCATGGTGACAGAGCGCAGGTTTTTCTGCGGCCCTTCCGAGGCGATCGGGCCGGTGCCGTTCCAGGCGTAGGCGCCGTAGAGGCCTTGGAGGATGGCGAACTGAACTTCATTCTCCCGCAGCAGCTTGATGTTTTCGCCGGAGCCGGCCGAGTTGATCGCCGACATGCCGATCTTCTGCTTTGGCTGCAGCTTGACCTTGATCAGGGTGGAGAGCGCGACGCCGACCGGATAATAAGTTCCGCCGGTTGAAGCGGTGGCCATCAGGTAGCTGCGCTCTTCGGCCGCCTGGACGGTGGCGATGGAGCCGAACAGCATTGCAACAGCGGCAACAACAAACATGACTTGCCTGATTCGCATGAACATTTTTTCCTCCTCATGATGATAGATGTTTTCGCTTACAAGCCGGTCGTCCGGCAAATATTGCGGTGTCTTGCTCGAAACATGGGGAACTAGCTAAACTTTACTTTCCAATCAAGAAGTTTCAACTTTTTTGCGGAATTCTTTACAGAATCTGTCATCAATAAAAGGGTTACTAATACCCCTTGACCATCCCGCCGTCGACCATTAGCGTGCTGCCGGTGATGTAACTGCTGGCACCGGAGGCGAGGAAGCAGACCACCTTGGCAAACTCTTCGGGGGCACCGTAGCGCTGCAGGGGGATGTTGCTTTTCGATTGTTCGAACACTTGCTGTTTGCTGATGCCCAGCTTGTCCGCTTTTAGCTGGTCGAGATAGGCGGTGCGGTCGGTGGCAATCCGCCCTGGGGCGACGCTGTTCACCAGGATGTTGTAGGGGGCCAGTTCGTCGGCCAGGCTTTTGCCCAGGCCGAGAATCCCCATGCGGAAGGCATTGGAGAGGATCAGGCCGGGGATCGGCTGTTTGATCGAGGAGGAGGTGACATTGATGATCCGGCCTCCGTTCTGTTTCAGGTCGGGCAGCGCTTCGCGGATCAGTCGCACATAGCTGAGCAGGTTCAGTTCAAAAGCCGCCTGCCAGGCGGCGTCATCAACCTGCTCGAAGTTGCCTCCGGGCGGGCCGCCGGCATTGTTGACCAGGATATTGACCGGTCCCAGCCGCTTGCGGGTCGCGGCAAATAGTGCCTGAATATCGTCAATCTTGGTGATGTCACAGGGATAGCTTTCGACCCGCCCTTTGGCGGTCTGGCGGAGTTCATATTTGCTCTGCTCCAATTGCTCTGCGTTACGGCTGGTCAGCATGACGTCGGCGCCCTCGGCAGCCAATTGACCGGCAATCGCTTTTCCCAGTCCTTTGCTCGATGCGACGACCAAGGCTATTTTCCCTGTCAGGTTCAGATCCATGTTTTCTCCTTGTTGAATTTTCGATTTCAGCCATATTAAGTGTAGCAGTAATAATCAGTTCCGCTGCTGTGCCCCGGTTTATAGATAAGCGCTGGCAGGTTATTATTGAAAGTCTTACCAAAAGGGTCATTTTTTGACCCAGGTCATGTTTTCCTCTGCTCAACTCCCCTATAGTCTGGCCATCACACGCAAACAGAGGAGCAACAGAATGAGACTTCCTGACGGCATCGGCGACCAGCCGATCAATAAAACCATCGAGCAGCACCCCTTTATTGGTGAGCTGCTGACCAGGTACCAGATCGATTGCGTGACCTGTGGCGTCGGCATCTGCCTGGTGAATGATGTGGTGAGCATTCACGCCCTCGGCGACGAGATCGAAGCGAAGATCGAACAGGAAATCAGCGACTATCTGAAAAATAGAGGAGAATAAAACTATGTCCCAGCTTGCATGCGGCTGCCCTGGTTCCCAGGTGCGTACTGTTGAAAAGAAAGAAACGACTGAAAACACCCAGACCGATCGCGTGGCTTCAGAATTGCGTCAGTGGCCGACCCAGTTGCACCTGGTTCCGCCGACCGCTCCTTACCTGCAGGACGCACATCTGTTGATTGCTGCTGACTGCGCCCCCTTTGCCTATGCCGAATTCCACCGTGATTTCATCAAGGGCAAGGTGCTGGTCAATGCCTGCCCGAAGCTGGATGACACCAGCCCTTATGTGGACAAGCTGGCAGCGATGATCGCCAACAACGATATCCAGTCGGTCACCGTGACCATCATGGAAGTTCCCTGCTGTCGTGGTTTGGCGATGCTGGCCCAACAGGCGATCGAGAAGTCGGGCAAGTATGTGCCGCTCGAGGTGGCGATCATCGGTGTCGATGGTACGAGGAAAAACGGATGAAAACCAACGTTACCCAGGTTATGAGCGACGAACATCAACTGATCCTGCGCATGATTACGCTGGTGGAGAAAAATACCGCACTGATGGAGCAGGGCCAGTTTCGCAACTGGCAGTTCTATCTCGATGCAGTCGATTTTATCCGCAACTACGCCGACCATTTCCACCATGCCAAAGAAGAGGATGTGTTGTTTATCGCGCTGATCAAAAACGGCATGCCGGAAAAGCAGTCACCGATCGAGGCGATGCACATGGAGCATGACCAGGGCCGCGCTTTTGTCCGCGCCATCGAAGAGGCCGCGACCAAGGCCTTGGCTGGTGAAATGGGACAAATTCCAGTGATAGCCGAAAATGCCAAAGGCTATGCCGAACTGCTGCGCGGGCATATCGACAAGGAAGACAAGATCCTCTACCCGCTGGCCGAGCGGGTGCTGCCGGAAGAGGTGCGGGCCGCGATGCTGCAGGCCTACACGGCAGCTGAAGTCAAGACTCCAGGATTGGCAGTGAAATACCGGCAGCTGGTGGAAAAATACGAACAATAATTTGGTTTTTGACTCAGGTCATGTTTTTTACGGTTTTTCTCAACTAATCTCTGGCCATCGGTTGCAACAATACCGTTCCAGATTAGTATTAAATCTTCACTAAATTGAAAGGTTAAGATAATGGGCATCTTCGATTTTCTGTTCGGTAAAAAAGAGACCGAAACAATCCCTCAAACAAAGGAGACTACTGATATGTCAATGTTCTGTTACCAGTGTGAGCAGGCCGCTAACGGCGGTTGCTCAGTCGTCGGTGTCTGCGGCAAGCAGCCGGACGTTGCTGCCCTGCAGGATCTGCTGGTTTATTCCCTCAAGGGGATCGCTTTCTGGGCTGACAAGGCGCGTGCGAATGGTTCCAAGGACCCGGAGATCGATCGCTTTATGATCGATGGTCTGTTCGCCACCGTGACCAATGTCGATTTCGATCCCGCTGAAATTTCCAAACTGGTCAACGAAGCGGTACGTCTGCGCGGCAAGGCCAAGCAGCTCGCGGGTGCTTTTGATGGTGCCGTTCCCGCCGCCGCTCAGGATTGGCCGCTGCCGGCATCGATCGATGAGCAGGTCAAGCTGGGTCAGCTGCACGGCGTGAAAGATTACAGCGTTGATGCCGATATCCACTCGGTGCGCGAGATGACCATGTATGGCATCAAGGGGTATGCCGCCTATGCCGATCACGCCAGAATTCTCGGCAGCGAAGCAGAAGATATCTATGCCTACACCCATAAAGCTCTGGCCGCCCAGCTGGATGACAGTCTCGACCTGATGGCCAACGTCAACCTGGCGCTGGAAGCAGGCAAGATCAACTATGTCACCATGGAGTTGCTCAACAAAGCGCATACCGACACCTACGGCCACCCGGTGCCGACCCCGGTTCAGCTCGGGACCAAGGCAGGCAAGGCGATCCTGGTTTCCGGTCACGACCTCAAGTTCCTCGAAGAGCTGCTCAAGCAGACCGAGGGGACCGGCGTCAACATCTATACCCATGGTGAAATGCTGCCGGCTCACGGCTATCCCGGCCTGAAGAAGTACGAGCACCTGGTCGGTAACTTCGGTGGTGCCTGGCAGGATCAGCACAAGGAATTCAAAGCGTTCCCCGGCGCAATCATCTTCAACACCAACTGCATCCAGAAACCGGCTGAAAGCTATGTCGATCGTCTCTTTACCTGGGGGCTCGTCCAGTGGCCCGGCGTCAAGCATGTCGATGGCTGGGACTTCTCGGAAGTGATCAAAAAAGCCCAGGAATGTGATGGTTTCGAAGATGCCCCGGGCCAGGAGATCCTTACCGGTTTCGGTCACAACGCCATCCTCGGCGTGGCCGACAAGGTCATCGAAGGTGTCAAGGCGGGTGCCATCAAGCACTTCTTCCTGGTCGGCGGTTGTGACGGCGCTAAGAGCGGCCGGAATTACTACACCGAGTTCGCTGAAAAGGCCCCGCAGGACACGGTCATCCTGACCCTGGCCTGCGGTAAGTTCCGCTTCAACAAGCTTGAGTTGGGTGATATCGGCGGCATCCCGCGCCTGCTCGACGTCGGTCAGTGTAACGACGCCTACAGCGCCATCCAGGTCGCCCTCGCTCTGGCAGAGGCCTTCGAGTGCGAAGTCAACGACCTGCCGCTCTCGCTGGTCCTCTCCTGGTACGAACAGAAGGCGGTCGCGATCTTGCTGACCCTGTTGCACCTCGGAATCAAGAACATCAAGCTTGGGCCGACACTGCCGGCCTTTGTCACCCCAAACGTGCTCAACTTCCTGGTCGAGAACTACAATATCGGCCCGATCACCACCGCCGAAGAAGATCTCAAGCAGATCCTCGGCGCCTGATAGGAAAAACGGTCCAGCGCTGGACAGCGTAGGATGAAAACAGAGGGACAGGTTCTGACGAGCCTGTCCCTTTTGCGTTTGTCGTTGTTCGGGTAATATAGAATTGAGCCAAAAGTTATCTCAAAATCTTCATGCGAACATTTCATTGACGACCCGCCGGAGTGGAATAACGGGAGAAATTGTCATGAATGAAGAGAGTCTCAAGCACGGAGCATTTAGCTGGAACGAACTACTGACAACCGACAAGGCTGCCGCCACCTCTTTCTACACGACCCTGTTCGGTTGGGAAAGCGAAGAGATGCAGATGGAGGGGATGGCCTACACGGTGCTTAAAGTCAATGGTGAACCGGTCGGTGGGATTATGAAAAAGTCAGCGGAGTGCGGCGATATGGCGCCAAGCTGGAATGTCTATGTCACGGTCGATGATGTCGATGCCTCCGCCTCCAAAGTCGAGGGGCTTGGCGGCAGAATTTTGCAGCCACCCGCCGACATCCCTGGAGTTGGCCGTTTCTGCGTACTGCAGGACCCGCAGGGGGCGGTCCTCTGTGCCATTACCTACGAAAAGAAATAGATCTTAAAAGCGGAACGGGCTGTTCAACTTAGCAGCCCGTTCAATTATTGGGTGGTTGAATCGATCACTCTATTCTCAGAACCTTCCGCCCAACAACTCTTTTTGCTCCTGAACTGTTTTGCAGTTATAGATCCAGATGTGCAGCTGATCCAGACCATAGAGGCACAGGCCGATCAGCAGTACCGGCAGATAGTGGCCGGCGAGAGCGCCTGAGAAACTGTAGAACAGGTAGAACGAACAGCGGTAGCCGAGCTGTTTCCAGGGCGATCCGGGGCGCACATCGTTGGCAATCGCCGTTAAGCTCAAAATAACAGCGGAAAAGCAATAAACCGCTAGTGCGATGCTGACCAGGTAGGCTGGCGGGGGGTAGCCGAGCAATTGCCGGACCGGCTCCGAGGACGCCTCAAACAGGTTGAACGATCTGAATGAATAAGCATCGATGCTGATCAACAGAAACAGTACCAGCCCCCACAGGTTGCGCCGGGAGCGGTTATAGCGTTGATCGGTCCGTTCCCATATCTGGGCAGAATGGGTTGACTGTTTCGGGCTGTGGCCGGTTTTTGCATTCAGGTATCCGTTCATCATCGTCTCCGCTTTTTTGATTTATGTCGCAGTTGATAATTTCCTATCGCACGTCCTGTGCCAAATTAGCGGAGAAATATTTCTTTAGTATAAACAGTGTCTTAGTGGGGTTGGGCAGGCTGTTGGGAATTTCGTCGGGCAGGAAAATTCCTGTCGGGCAGGAAAATTCTTGAGTTGTGGGAATCGAGCAGGGCTCTAAATCAGGCTTTGCGAGAGGGCCATTTTTCAAGTTCGGGGCGATTTAAAGGGTTTGCTGCAGAAATTTCTGCCACTGTCGCCAGTATTTCTCACCACCCCGACCGTAGGTATCGTGGTGTCCCGCGCGGGGGATCGAGTAAAAAAATTTCGGCGGCGGCGCCTGCTCGAACAGTTGCCGTCCCATGTCCTGCGGCACGATATTGTCCCGCTCGCCATGGAAAATCTGTACCGGAACCTTGAGCTGGCCAATCTTATCCAGGTTGTCGTAGCGGGCTTCGATGGCCCAGCCGGCCACCAGCCAGAGCAGGGCATAGTGGTGCTGCCCCATCGCTTTTATTGATGTGAAGGGGGATTCCAGCACCAGCCCTGCCGGTGGTTGCTCCAAGGCCAGCTGCAGGGCGACACCGGCACCGAGGGAGCGGCCGAAATAGATCATCTGCTCAGTCTTCCAGCCTTTTTTCTGCAACCAGCTCAGGGCGCCGCGCATGTCGTTGTAGGTGCCTTCTTCATCTGCTTTGCCTTCGCTCTGGCCGTAACCGCGGTAATCAAAAATAAACACAGCCAGACCCAACCCCCTGAACAACCGCAGGTTATCGACCCGGTGAGAAATGTTACCGGCATTGCCGTGGCAGAAAACCACGACTGGCTGCCCCGGCTCACCGGGTAGGTACCAACCGTGCAGTCTGGTGCCGTCGGCGGCAGTGAAAGACACGTCCTCGAACTCCAGACGCATGGTCGCCGGGGTCATGATGATTTCGCGGTCGGGGAAATAAAGGAACATATGCTCCAGGGCGGCGTTGACCGGTGCTGGCAGCAGCAGGGAGCCGAGCAAGAGCGGTAGCGCTTTTAACAGCTCATCGGAAATTTTCATCGGTAACCCTCCGCCTGGAGCGAGAACAGGTAAGCGTACTGGCCATCATGCTCCATCAGCTGTTCGTGGCTGCCCCGTTCGACGATCCGGCCCTTGTCGATAACGATGATCTGGTCGGCCATCCGTACGGTGGAGAAGCGGTGCGAAATGAGGATGGTCATCTTACCACGGCTTAAATCCCGAAAATGCTCAAAGATGGTCGCCTCGGCGGCGGCATCCATGGTCGCGGTCGGCTCATCCAGCACCAGCAGGTCGGCCTGGGTACGCATGAAGGCCCGCGCCAGCGCGATCTTCTGCCACTGGCCGCCGGAAAGCTCGCGGCCCCCCTTAAACCACTTGCCGAGCTGGGTGTCGTACTTTTCCGGGAGCTTGTCGATAATCGGCTCGGCCATCCCCTTTTCGGCGGCCTGTTGCCAGCGCTGCCGATCCTCAAAGTGGGTGACGTCGCCGGCGCCGATATTCTCGCCGACCAGGAACTGGTAACGGCCGAAATCCTGAAAGATGACACCGATCCGCTGGCGCAGGGCTTCGGCATCCCACTGCTGAAGATCGAGGCCATCGAGCAGGATCCGCCCTGAATCGGGCTGATAGAGACGGGTCAACAGCTTGATCAGGGTGGTTTTGCCGGAACCGTTTTCACCGACCAGCGCCAGGCTTTCCCCCGGCTTGAGATGCAGGCTGACTTCCTGCAGGGCGGCTTCCTCGGCATCGGGATAGCTGAAACTGACCTGCTCGAAGCGGACCCCGTCGCCCGGTTGCGGCCCCTTCTGCAGAAGTCCCGGTTGCTGCGGAACCTCCTGTTCCAGATATTCGTAGAGGTTTGACAGGTAGAGGTTGTCCTCGTACATGCCACTGATCGCCGAGAGGCTGGCCGAAACCGCCGATTGTCCCTGTTTGAACAGCAGCAGGTACATGGTCATCTGGCCCAGGCTGATGGCCCCTTTAATCGCTGACAGGGCGATCCAGGCGTAGGCACCGTAGAAAGCAGCGGTGCCGATCAGCCCCAAAAGAAAGCCCCAGCTATCGCGGCGCAGGGTCAACTTGCGATCCTCGGCAAACAGCTTTTCAAAGATCGACCGGTAGCGTTGCAGCAATTTAGGGCCGAGCCGGAACAGTTTCACCTCTTTGGCGTAGTCTTCGCGGGCCAGTACCGTTTCCAGGTACATCTGCATACGCGTTTCCGGCGAGCGCCAGCGGAACAGGCGGAACTTGTCGCCGGAAAATTTCGCCTCGGCCAGAAACTCGGGGATGCCGCCGACGATCAGAATCAGCACCGTCCAGGGGGAGAACTGCACCAGCAGCAGGGCGTAACTGGTCAGCGAGATGCCATTCTGCACCAGGCCGAAGGTTTTTGTAACCAGGCTCAACGGCCGGGTTGAGGCCTCACGGCGGGCGCGGGTCAGCTTGTCGTAGAATTCCGAATCCTCGAAATGGGCCAGTTTCAGGGTCAGGGCTTTTTCCAGGATCAGCATGTTGATCCGTTGCCCCATCAGCGCCCGCAACAGCGCCTGGCAGGTGGAGATGCCGCGCTGCGCTCCGGCAATCAGCGCCACCACGCCCGCCTCGCAAGCGACGAACAGCATCACGAAGGAAGTATCGGCACTGCCGGTTTGCTGATGCTGGCCGATCGCCGCGACCACACCATCGACAATCAACTGGCCGATCCAGGCGACCGCCGCCGGCAGGATTCCGGCCACCAGGGTCAAAACGGCAAAGATCAAAGCCAGCCGCCTGCTGGTCGACCAGACCAGTTCCAGGGCCCGGCGACTGTAACGGAAGACGTCGAAAAACCGCTTCGGCGGCGGATTGCTATCGCTGGCTAAGGGTGGGTATTTCAAGGGACCTCGGAAAATAGTTCAATGGCCTAGACATAATGGCTGACAGTTAGAAACGAAAGAGACCTGCCCCTTGCAAACGTGGGTTATGTTGGAACCTCGACTTCCAACACAGAGCCAAAACCAAGGAGGCAGGTCATGAAAAAGCTTATCACGTTTATCGGGCTGGATGTCCACAAGAACTCTATTGAGATCGCTATTGCTGAATCTGGACGGAATGGAGAAGTTCGAAGTTACGGAAAAGTTGATGGCAGCTTGACTGCGCTCGATAAGGTCGTCAGAAAACTGGTCTCACTGAATTACGAACTTCGCTTTGTTTATGAAGCCGGACCGTGCGGTTATGATATTTATCGGCATCTTACTGCCCAAGGTTTCGATTGCGTGGTGGTTGCACCATCCAAGATTCCTAAGCAAAGTGGAGATCGCATCAAGAATGATCGGCGGGATGCCATCAAGCTGGCCCGCCTGCATCGGGCAGGAGAGCTGACCCCCGTTTACGTTCCATGCGCCGAAGATGAAGCGATACGCGATCTAACCCGAGCCAGAGAGGATGCCAAAGCAGCGGAAAAGAAATCTCGGCAGAGGTTGTCGGCTTTTCTGCTTCGCCAAGGATATCGGTTCACCGGACGGACCCTTTGGAGCACGGCGCATATGCGCTGGATAGCCGGCATCAAGATGCCTCATCAGGCCCAGCAAATCGCCCTGCAGGAATATGTGGACACGATTACTGAATGTGCCAACCGGGTAAACCGTCTGACCGAGCAGATTCGGCAGCTAATACCCACTTGGCGATTATTTCCGGTTATCAAAGCGTTCCAGGCCCTGCGAGGTGTTTCCTTAATTGTTGCGACAACGACGGTCGCTGAAATCGGCGATCTGAAGCGCTTTGACAATCCATCGGAATTGATGTCCTATCTCGGCTTGGTACCGTCGGAACATTCCAGCGGGGAGAAGACCAAGCGGGGCAAAATTACCAAAACAGGCAACGGCCACGTTCGTCGCGTTTTGGTAGAGGGAGCCTGGGCCTATCGTTATCCTGCACGGGTCAGTCAGGAACTGCGCAGGCGACAGGAAGG
>CALZHQ010000043.1 GCA_945787295.1 uncultured Desulfuromonadales bacterium | reverse complement strand
CAGGCCAGTAGCTCTAACGGCTAGAGCACCGGATTCCAAATCCGGGTGTTGGGGGTTCGAATCCCTCCTGGCCTGCCAGACTTTGCCAACAACACCTCTCAAGAGGGGCCGAGGGATCGATGATTGGAAAAACAAACGAGTTTCTTGCCAACGTCAAAGCAGAGCTGAAGAAGGTAACCTGGCCGGCGAAGAACGAAACCTACTCATCAACCATTATTGTTATTGTCCTGGTTTTGCTGTCAGCGGTTTATTTAGGTGGTGTCGACATGATCCTTTCGCGACTGATTCGTCTGGTCCTCGGTTGAGGACGGAGAGGTTATTGCCATGTCGATGAGATGGTACGGTGTGCATACCTATTCCGGGTATGAAAACAAGGTTAAGCTCAACCTCGAAGAGCGGATCCGCTCGATGGGTGTTGAAGATGACTTTGAAGAAGTTTTGATCCCATCGGAGACTGTGGTTGAGATGCGGAAGGGCGAGCGCAAGACCTCGACCCGGAAGTTTTTCCCCGGTTACATTTTGGTGCGGATGGAGTTGAACGACGAGACCTGGCATGTGGTGACCGGTACCGCCAAGGTCACCGGCTTCGTTGGCGGAGGACAGAATCCGCCGGCTATTCCTGACGAAGAAGTGGCCAAGATCACGAACCGGATGGAAGAAGGCGTCGAGAAACCGAAACCGAAGGTTGAGTTTGAAGTTGGTGAGACCGTCCGGGTTGTTGATGGTCCCTTCCTCAACTTTACCGGGTTGGTGGAAGATGTACGTCCCGATCGCGGGACTTTGAAAGTTATGGTGAGTATCTTTGGCCGGGTCACCCCGGTTGAACTTGAATTTATCCAGGTTGAAAAAACCAGCTAAACAGGCTGGTATGAACGTTATGTTCGTTTAAGGAGTCAGTAATGGCCAAGAAAATCATTGGACAAATTAAGCTGCAGATCCCTGCTGGTGCGGCGAATCCTTCGCCTCCAGTCGGTCCCGCGCTCGGACAGCACGGGGTCAATATCATGGAGTTCTGTAAAGCCTTCAATGCCAAGACCCAGGAGCAAGCCGGTCTGATCATTCCTGTCGTGATCACCGTCTTTGCTGACCGGTCCTTCAGTTTTATCACCAAGACCCCGCCGGCAGCCATATTGCTGTTGCGTGCTGCGAAGCTGAAAAAGGGTTCCGGTGTGCCGAACAAGGACAAAGTTGGCAAGGTGACCGAAGATCAAGTGCTTGAGATTGCTCGTCTGAAGATGCCCGACCTGAATGCTTTCTCTGAGGAAGCCGCAGTTCGGACCATTAAGGGTACCGCACGCAGCATGGGAATTGAAATCGCCTAAACGAAGGCGACGAGTGGAGATAGATCATGGCAACAGGTAAGAATATTAAAACAGCGAAAGAGGCGATCGATCGTTCTCAGGTCTACGGTCTTGATGAGGCACTCGAGCTGCTGAAGAAAAGCTCTTTCGCCAAGTTCGACGAAACCGTGGATGTCAGTGTGCGTCTCGGTGTTGACCCGCGTAAAGCAGATCAAATGATTCGTGGCGCCTTGGTGCTGCCGAACGGTCTCGGTAAGTCGGTTCGTGTCTTGGTCTTCGCCAAAGGTGAAAAGGCCCAGGAAGCTGAAGCGGCCGGTGCTGATTTTGTTGGCGCTGACGATCTGGCAGAAAAGATCCAGGGTGGCTGGTTCGACTTCGATACGGCCATCGCTTCGCCGGATATGATGGGCGTGGTTGGCAAGATCGGTCGTCTGCTCGGCCCCCGTGGTCTGATGCCGAACCCGAAGGTTGGAACCGTGACCATGGATATCGGGAAGGCGGTTCAGGAAGCCAAGTCGGGTAAGATCGAGTACCGGGTTGAAAAGGCCGGCATCGTTCATGCTCCGGTGGGAAAGGTCTCCTTCGACGCTGGCAAGCTGCGTGAGAACATCCTCTCTTTAATGGATGCGCTGATCAAGGCCAAGCCGTCGGCTGCCAAAGGGACTTACCTGAAAAAGATTTCGATCTCCAGCACCATGGGTGCCGGGATCAATCTCGATATTCCACAAGTACAAGCTCTGATTAAGTAACCATTTTCGGTCTTGATCGAGATACAGGCTCAAGGTCAAAGACAGCAGGCATGCCCGTCATTTAATGGCTGTGACCACCTGCCGAGGCTGATGGAATCTGTAACGACTTAGTCGTTCCCTTCACCTTGACTTGAGCGGGAAGAAAATCCCAGATCTTAACGAAAGGAGGAGAAACGTTGAACAGAACCGAGAAAGAACAATTTGTTCAGGAGATGGCAGAACGGCTGCAGAATACTACTGCGACTTTTCTGGCCGACTACCGTGGTATCGATGTTGAGCAGGCGACGCAACTGCGTCGTGAGCTGACTCAGGCTGGTGTAGAGTACCGGGTTGTTAAAAACAACCTGCTGAAACTGGCTGCCAAGGGAACTCCGGCGGAGGGTTTGCAGGAGTTCTGTGCGGGCCCGACTGCGATTGCGCTGTCGGGAGATGATCCTGTCGCTCCGGCAAAGATTCTCAGCAAGTTCGCCAAAGAGATCGATGCTTTCGAGCTGAAAGTTGGCGTTCTCAGTGGTAAGGTATTGTCGATTGCCGACATCACTGCCTTGGCTGAACTGCCGAGTCGTGAAGAATTGCTCGCAACTGCACTGCGCACAATGAACGGTCCGGCAACTAAGTTTGTTGGCACTCTGGCTGCAATTCCGCGGTCTCTGGTCCAGGTCCTCAATGCGATCGGGCAGAGCAAGGCAGCCTAATAGCTGCATAAACAATCAATTTAAGTCTTAATAAAAGAATACATTTCGGAGGAAAAAATGGCTGAAGTAACTAAAGAGCAAATTGTAGAAGCCCTGAAGGGCATGACCGTCCTGGAGATGTCCGAGTTCGTTAAGGAGCTGGAAGAGATCTTCGGCGTATCTGCTGCGGCACCTGTTGCTGTTGCTGCTGGTCCTGCCGTTGCTGGCGGCGAAGCTGCTGCTGAGAAGGACGAGTTTGATGTTGTTCTGACAAGCTGTGGTGACAAGAAGATCAACGTCATCAAGGTTGTCCGGGCTATCACCGGCCTGGGTCTCAAAGAAGCCAAGGAAATGGTTGATGGCGCACCGAACACCGTTAAAGAAGCTGCATCCAAAGATGAGGCTGAAGACATCAAAAAGCAACTGGAAGAAGCTGGCGCCGGCGTGGAGCTGAAATAGTCACTTCGTCTTATAGCAAGACCTTAGCCAAGGTCGCCTTGCGCGGCCTTGGCTATTCTCGTTATCAGCCCTGGTGGTAACACCGGGGCGGAACTGTCTGTTACTGAACCGAAGGAGAAATCATGGCCTATTCGTTTGCGAATAATCCGCTCCTCAGGAAGCACTTCGCAAAGGTTAGCAATATCATCGATATTCCTAACCTCATCGATATCCAAAAAACTTCCTATAAACGTTTTCTGCAGGCGGACCTACCGTCATCGGCGCGTAAGCCGAGCGGTCTGGAAGCGGTATTCCGTTCTGTATTCCCGATTCGGGACTTCAGCGATACCTGTTCCATGGAGTATGTCTCCTATGGACTGGGAACGCCCAAATACGATGTCGAGGAATGCCACCAGCGTGGCATGACCTATGCCGCACCGATCAAAGTTAAGGTCCGGCTGGTGACCTGGGATGTTGACAAAGAGTCTGGCACCCAGTCGATCCGTGATATTAAAGAGCAGGAAGTCTATTTCGGTGAAATTCCATTGATGACTGAAAACGGTACATTCATCATCAATGGAACTGAGCGGGTAATTGTCAGTCAGTTGCACCGTTCGCCCGGCGTCTTCTTTTCCCACGATAAAGGCAAGAGTCATTCGAGCGGCAAAATTTTGTTTAACGCTCGGATCATTCCATATCGTGGTTCCTGGCTTGATTTCGATTTTGATCATAAAGATATCCTCTTTGTCAGAATTGACCGGCGTCGCAAGTTGCCGGCAACTGTACTGCTAAAAGCTCTCGGTTATACCACTGAAGACTTGCTCAAGTATTATTATGATCTTGAGAAAATCGAATGGGACGGTAAAGAGTATCGCAAGGCGATCAATTTTGATCTGCTCGCCGGTCAGCGCGCCAGTGGCGATGTGCTGTCGAGCAGTGGCGAAGTGCTGGTCAAGGCGAATCGTAAGTTTACTCGTGCTGCTATCCGCAAGATGAAAGAGGATAACGTTGAGTCGATTCCGCTTACCGCGGAAGGTTTGATCGGCAAAGTTGTTGCGAACGACATTGTCGACGAGTCGACCGGTGAAGTCATTCTCGAGTGTAACGGGGAATTGACCGAGGCCAAGCTGGAAGAGTTGCGCGAAAAAGGGATCAATGAATTCACAATCCTTTTTATCGACCATCTTTATGTCGGCTCGTTTCTGAGCGACACTCTTAAGTCTGATAAGGTCGACACTGCGGATGATGCAATCATCGAGATCTTCCGTCGCTTGCGTCCAGGGGATCCGCCGACCATCAAAACTGCGACGACCCTGTTTGAAAGTCTCTTCTTCAACGCTGATCGTTACGATATTTCTGCGGTTGGTCGCTTGAAGTTGAATCATAAGTTGGGACTCGATAGCCCTCTCGAACTGTCGACCTTGACCAAGGAAGACATCCTTGAGGTGGTCCGTTACCTGATCGATCTGCGTAACGGCAAGGGCGGCATTGATGATATCGATCATCTTGGCAACCGTCGTGTCCGTGCTGTTGGAGAACTGCTCGAAAACCAGTACCGGGTCGGTCTGGTGCGGATGGAGCGGGCGATCAAGGAGCGGATGAGTCTGCAGGACGTCGACAGTCTGATGCCGCATGACCTGATCAATTCCAAGCCGGTTTCTGCGGTGGTCAAGGAATTCTTCGGTTCATCGCAGCTCTCCCAGTTTATGGATCAGACTAACCCGCTGTCGGAAGTCACTCACAAACGTCGTCTGTCCGCTCTCGGACCGGGCGGTCTGACCCGTGAACGGGCCGGCTTTGAAGTGCGTGACGTCCATCCGACTCACTACGGCCGGGTCTGCCCGATCGAGACACCAGAGGGTCCGAATATCGGTCTGATTGCTTCGCTGTCGACCTATGCCCGGATCAATGAGTACGGTTTCGTTGAAACCCCTTACCGGATTGTTAAAGACGGCCAGGTGACCAACGAAATCGATTATTTCTCGGCGCTGCAGGAAGAGGGGCATGCGATTGCCCAGGCGAATGCACCGATCGATGAAAAGGGCAAGTTCATCAACGAACTGGTTAATGTACGTAAATCCGGTGAGTTTATGCTGCTGCCGCCCTCCGAGATCAACCTGATGGACGTTTCGCCGAAGCAGATCGTTTCGGTCGCGGCGGCGCTGATTCCGTTCCTGGAGAACGATGATGCCAACCGGGCGCTGATGGGATCCAACATGCAGCGGCAGGCGGTGCCTCTACTGCGTGCCGACGCGCCGCTGGTCGGGACTGGCATGGAGCGGATTGTTGCTCATGACTCCGGAAATTCGGTGGTGGCCCGTCATGATGGTGTGGTTGAAAATGTCGATGCCGGGCGAATCGTTGTCCAGATCGATGACAAGGATATGGATGAAACCGGCACCGGTGTCGACATCTATAACCTGCTTAAGTTCAGCCGTTCCAACCAGAACACCTGTATCAACCAGAAGCCGATCGTCAAGGTTGGTGACCGGGTGGTCAAGGGTGACGTCATCGCCGATGGTCCTTCCACCCAGTGGGGTGAGTTGGCTCTGGGGCAGAACGTGCTGGTCGCCTTCATGCCGTGGCATGGATACAACTTTGAGGATTCGATTCTCATTTCCGAGAAGCTGGTTCAGGAAGACCGCTATACCTCGATTCATATCGAGGAGTTCGAGTGTGTTGCCCGTGATACCAAGCTCGGTAAAGAAGAGATCACCGACGATATTCCGAATCTCGGCGAGGATGCCCTGCGCAACCTGGACGAATCGGGGATCATTCGCATCGGTGCCAGCGTCAAGCCAGGCGATATCCTGGTCGGAAAAATTACTCCGAAGGGTGAGACCCAGCTCTCTCCGGAAGAGAAACTGCTGCGGGCCATCTTCGGCGAGAAAGCCGGCGATGTCCGTGATACCTCGCTGCGGGTTCCGCCGGGTGAGGAAGGTGTCGTTATCGGTGCCCGGGTCTTCTCCCGTAAAGGCTCTGATAAAGATGCCCGGACTGAGCAGATCGAAGCTCGCGAGGTCGAGAAGTTGCTCAAGGATCAGGACGATGAAATCCGTATCCTGCGCAACTCGACCCGTAACAAGATCCGCTCGCTGCTGACTGGCTTGACTGCAGCGGTTTCCATCGAAGACCAGGACGGTAACGTCTTGTTGGCGAAGAAGCGTAAAATAAGCGTAGAGACCTTTGATCTGGTGCCTTTTAGCCGACTGCGTGAAATTTCCGTTTCCGGGGACCCGGAGACCGAAGAGAAAGTCAGCAATTTGCTCAACCGTCTGGCTGAGCGTGAACAGCTGATTTCGGCAGTCTTTGAAGACAAGATCGATAAGTGCAGGCGTGGTGACGATTTGCCTCCGGGCGTGATCAAGATGGTCAAGGTTTATATCGCCATCAAGCGCAAGCTTCAGGTTGGTGACAAGATGGCTGGTCGCCACGGCAATAAAGGTGTTCTGTCGCGAATTCTGCCACAGGAAGATATGCCATATATGGCCGATGGGACCCCGGTCGAGATTGTTCTCAACCCGCTCGGTGTTCCGTCTCGGATGAACGTCGGTCAGATTCTTGAGACCCATCTTGGGCTGGCTGCCCGTGGTCTGGGGAACCAGATCCAGAAAGTGCTTAACGAGCAGTATTCGGAAAAAGCACTGAAGAAGCAGATCAAGGATGCTTATCAGGATAAAGAGCTGAACGGCTTCATCGACGGTCTGAACGAAGACGACCTGAAGGTTCTGGCCCGCCGCCTCGAGCGTGGTGTGCCGATGGCTTCCCCGGTATTTGAGGGGGTTGCTGAAGAACAGATGAAGGCCGAAATGGAGCGCACTGGATTCAGCACCAGCGGACAGATGACCCTGACCGATGGCAAGACCGGTGTGCCTTTCAAGGAACAGGTGACCGTCGGCATTATGTATATGCTGAAACTGCATCACCTGGTTGATGATAAAATCCACGCCCGTTCGATCGGTCCCTACAGTCTTGTTACCCAGCAGCCGCTCGGTGGTAAGGCGCAGTTCGGTGGCCAGCGACTCGGGGAGATGGAGGTCTGGGCCATGGAGGCTTACGGTGCAGCCCATGCACTGCAGGAATTCCTGACCGTCAAGTCGGATGATGTTGCCGGTCGGACCCGGATCTATGAAGCGATCGTCAAGGGTAAGCATACCCTTGAGGCTGGTTTGCCTGAGTCCTTTAATGTTCTGATTAAGGAACTTCAGGCCCTCTGTCTCGATGTCGATCTGCTTGAGGAGGAAGGGGACTGATTCGGTCCCCCGTACTTAGTGACCGATCGGTCAAATTTGGAAAAGCTGAACACTCATCCTACAAGGAGGATGCGTTTTGGAAGATATCTTCAGTCTATTTGAACGTCCGAAAGACCCGTTGAGCTTCAACGCTATCCAGCTTTCGCTGGCATCGCCGGAGAAGATCCGCGAGCGTTCTTTCGGAGAAGTGAAAAAGCCGGAAACCATTAACTACCGGACATTTAAGCCGGAACGTGATGGTTTGTTCTGTGCGAAGATCTTTGGCCCGACCAAAGATTATGAATGTAACTGCGGTAAGTATAAGCGGATGAAGCACCGCGGCATTGTCTGTGAGAAATGTGGCGTTGAGGTCATCCCGAGTAAGGTTCGCCGCGAGCGTCTTGGTCATATCGATCTGGCCTGCCCGGTTGCCCATATCTGGTTCCTCAAGTCGCTGCCAAGTCGTATCGGCGCGCTGCTTGATATGACCCTCAAGGATCTGGAAAAGGTTCTCTACTTTGAGGCCTATGTGGTGCTGGACGCCGGTGATACCACGCTGGAAAAAGGTCAGCTGTTGCCGGAAGACAAGTATGCCGAGGCGATGGACGAATACGCCGGGCAGTTTGTTGCCGGGATGGGCGCCGAAGCGATCCGTGAACTGCTCTCTGAGATCGAACTGGTGGAAGAGAGTGAACAGCTGCGCATTGAAATGAAGGAAGCGACCAGCGAGGCGAAGAAGAAGAAGGTTTCCAAGCGCCTCAAGGTGATCAATTCCTTCCGCCAGAGCGGTAACCGGCCTGAGTGGATGATCCTTGAGACCATCCCGGTGCTGCCACCGGAGCTGCGTCCGCTGGTGCCGCTGGACGGCGGTCGTTTTGCAACGTCAGACTTGAACGATCTTTATCGTCGGGTTATCAACCGGAACAACCGACTCAAGCGTTTGATAGAGCTGCGCGCCCCGGAAGTCATTATCCGTAACGAAAAGCGGATGCTGCAGGAAGCGGTCGATGCGCTGTTCGACAACGGTCGTCGTGGCCGGGCCATTACCGGTCCGAGCAAGCGTCCGCTGAAATCGCTTTCCGATATGCTCAAAGGTAAGGGCGGTCGTTTCCGTCAGAACCTGCTCGGTAAACGGGTCGATTACTCCGGCCGTTCGGTTATTGTCGTTGGCCCAGAACTGAAACTGCATCAGTGTGGCCTGCCGAAGAAGATGGCCCTCGAACTGTTCAAGCCGTTTATCTATCAGAAGCTGGAAGAGAAGGGCTTTTCAACCACCGTCAAAAGTGCCAAGAAGATGGTTGAAAAAGAAAAGTCGGAGGTCTGGGACGTGCTCGAAGAAGTTATCAAGGAGCACCCGGTCATGCTTAACCGGGCACCAACCCTGCACCGTCTTGGTATTCAGGCGTTTGAGCCGGTTCTGATCGAAGGTAAGGCGATTCAGCTGCACCCGCTGGTCTGTACTGCCTTTAATGCCGACTTCGACGGTGACCAGATGGCGGTTCACCTGCCGCTGTCGATCGAAAGCCAGATCGAAGCCCGGGTGCTGATGATGTCGACCAACAACATCCTCTCCCCGGCCAGCGGGAAGCCGATCATCGTTCCGTCGCAGGATATGGTTCTCGGTCTCTATTATATGACTCGTGAGCGTCCGTTTGTTGTCGGTAGCGGTAAAGCTTTTGCAAATCAGGCTGAAGTGCGGATGGCTTTTGATGCTGGTGAGGCTGATCTGCAGGCTGGAATCAAAGTACGCATGTCCCCTGAGCGGGGAGCTCCTGATGAGCTGATAAAGACCACCGTCGGTCGGGTTCTGTTGCGCGATGTTGTGACCGATATCATTCCCTTCAGTCACGTTAACAAGGTCATGGGCAAGAAACAGGTCGCCGATCTGATCGATGTCAGCTTCCGTCTCGCAGGCAACAAAGAGACGGTTATCCTGGCGGACAAGATCAAGGAGACCGGTTTCCGTTACTCGACCCTGGCAGGTGTTTCTATCTGTCTCGACGATATGGAGATTCCGGAGACCAAGGAAGCGCGGATCAAGGTTTCCGCCGAAGAGGTCAAGGATATCCAACAGCAGTACACCGAGGGTCTGATCACCGACGGTGAGCGCTACAACAAGGTCATCGATATCTGGGCCAAGTGTACTGAAGATATTGCCGGCACCATGCTCGGTAACATTGCGGTCGACAAGATCAAGTCTGAGGACGGTCAGGTGGTCGAGGTTTCCTCGTTCAACGCCATTCACATGATGGCCGACTCCGGCGCGCGGGGTTCTGCTCAGCAGATCCGTCAGCTGGCCGGGATGCGGGGCCTGATGGCCAAGCCGGATGGCTCGATTATCGAGACCCCGATCACAGCGAACTTCCGTGAAGGTCTGACCGTTCTGCAGTACTTCATCTCGACCCACGGAGCCCGGAAAGGTCTGGCCGATACCGCACTGAAGACCGCGAACTCCGGTTACCTGACCCGTCGTCTGGTCGACGTTGCCCAGGATGCCATCATCACCGAGCAGGATTGCGATACCCTTGATGGGATCGTAGTCTCTTCCCTCACCGAGGGGGGCGAGGTTATCGAGCGTCTCGGCGATCGGATTCTCGGCCGGGTGGCGCTCGATGATATTGTCGATCCGATTACCGATGAACTGCTGGTGGAAACTGATCAGCTGATCGATGAGGATCTGGTCACCAAGGTTGAGGAGGCCGGGATCGAGAAGGTCAAGATCCGTTCGGTGCTGACCTGCAAGAGCAGGCGAGGTATCTGCGCCCTCTGTTATGGCCGTGATCTGGCTCGTGGTCACCTGGTTAACCTGGGTGAGGCAGTCGGGGTTATCGCTGCTCAGTCGATCGGTGAGCCGGGGACCCAGCTGACCATGCGGACCTTCCACATCGGTGGTACCGCCTCGCGGCGCGCAGAGCAGACAGCTCTCGAGGCGCGTTTCGACGGTGAGCTGAAGTTCATCAACCTGATTACGGTTAATGATACCAACGGTTTCCCGGTCGTCATGAACCGCAAAGGTGAGGTCGCCGTTGTCGACAGTACCGGCCGCGAGAAGGAGCGTTACGCGGTGGTCTACGGTGCTCACCTGACCCGTCAGGAAGGTGGCGAGGTCAAGAGTGGCGACGTCCTGGCCGAGTGGGACCCGTACACAGTGCCGATCATTACCGAGGTAGGTGGTGTCGTTCACTATGGCGATATCGCTGAAGGTGTCACCATGGAAGAGCAGGTTGACGAAGTCACCGGGCTTTCCCGAAAGGTCGTCACCGAGGCGAAGACTGCTGACAAGCGGCCACGGATTACCCTGAAAGGGGAGGATGGCAAAACCGCCAAGCTGCCGAACGGGGCTCCTGCTCGCTACATGCTGCCGGTCGGCGCAAACATCTCTGCGGAAGAGGGTGCTGTAATTCATGCCGGCACCATCCTGGCGAAGATTCCGCGCGAAACCACCAAGACCAAGGATATCACCGGTGGTCTGCCGCGGGTAGCCGAGCTGTTTGAGGCACGTAAGCCGAAAGAGGTGGCGGTTATCTCCGAGATTGATGGTGTGGTCTCCTACGGTAAGGACTCGAAGGGCAAGCGTAAGATCATCGTCACCCCGGAGTTCGGCGAGCCGATGGAATACCTGATTCCGAAGGGCAAGCATATCTCGGTACACGAAGGCGACTACCTGCGGGCCGGAGAGGAGCTGGTTGATGGCTCCAGTAACCCGCACGACATCCTGCGCGTCCTAGGCAGCAAGGAGCTCTCCAAATACCTTGTTGATGAGGTACAGGAGGTTTACCGTCTCCAGGGTGTTAAGATCAACGATAAGCACATCGAGACCATTGTTCGCCAGATGCTGCGTCGGGTCCAGATCAAGGAGGTTGGTGATACCACCTTCCTGACCGATGACCAGATCGAACGTTACATCTTCGAAGAGGAGAATGATCGGGTTCTGGCTGAGGGTGGCCAGCCGGCAATCGGTGAACCGATCATGCTCGGCATCACCAAGGCTTCTCTGTCGACCGAGTCCTTTATTTCGGCGGCCTCCTTCCAGGAGACCACCAAGGTGCTCACTCAGGCGGCGATTCAGGGCAAGGTTGACTCGCTACGCGGTCTCAAGGAAAACGTTATCATGGGTCGCCTGATCCCGGCCGGGACCGGGGTGGCCAAGTATCGCGCGGCGGAATTGAAGACGCCTGAACCTGAGCCTAAATTGGAAGAACCGTTAGAGATCGATGACTCGGAAACGGAAGTTTTTGAGCCAACTGAATGATATGGCGCGAAGGCCCCTAATTAGGGGCCTTCCTGCTGTGTAAATACTAATTTTTAGATTAAAAAAAAGAGCTTGACAAAGCATAGGTCGATGGATACTATCAGCGGGTTTTTCCCCACAGATAGACCACGGTTTTTGTGGTCGAGCCAAGAAGAGATTTGGGAGATAGTTAGATGCCAACAATTAACCAGCTGATTCGTAATGGGCGTAAGAAAAAGACGACTAAGTCGACTGCCCCCGCGCTGAAATGTTGCCCGCAAAGACGTGGAGTCTGTACCCGTGTTTATACCACGACTCCCAAGAAGCCGAACTCAGCGTTGCGAAAAGTAGCCCGGGTCCGTCTGACCAATGGAATCGTTGTGACCTCCTATATTCCAGGTGTCGGTCACAATCTGCAGGAGCACTCCGTGGTTCTGATTCGTGGCGGCCGGGTGAAAGATTTGCCGGGTGTGCGTTACAAGTACGGCGCCAAGCGCCCGAAGTAATAGGAAGAGGACGTTATGCCTAGAAGAAGAGAAGTTCCTAAGCGAATTATCCTGCCTGATCCCAAGTTCGGAGATCAGCTGGTTGCTAAATTTGTCAACAATGTCATGGTTGACGGTAAGAAGAGTACCGCTGAGCAGATTGTCTACGGTGCCTTTGATCTGGTTGCAGAGCGTACCGGTAATGATCCTCTCGAGATTTTCAAGTCCGCGATGGACAATGTCCGTCCGATTCTCGAGGTTAAGTCGCGCCGGGTTGGTGGTTCGACTTACCAGGTTCCGGTCGAGGTTAGCCCGTCCCGTCGTACTGCCCTGGCAATGCGCTGGTTGGCGATTTATGCCAAGGCGCGTAGCGAGAAGACCATGCGTGAGCGTTTGGCTGGCGAGTTTCTTGATGCGGCTAATAACCGCGGTTCCGCTGTCAAGAAGCGTGAAGATACACACCGTATGGCTGAAGCGAATAAGGCTTTTGCCCATTATCGCTGGTAAGCTGGCTGGGATCTCGGGAGTAAGTTGTGGCGCGCAAAGTTGCATTAAATAAAACCCGTAACATCGGGATTATGGCTCATATCGACGCCGGTAAAACGACGACGACAGAGCGCATCCTTTATTATACTGGTGTCTCGCATAAGATTGGTGAGGTCCATGATGGGGCCGCCACTATGGACTGGATGGCGCAGGAGCAGGAGCGTGGTATTACCATTACCTCGGCTGCAACGACCTGTATGTGGCGAGATCACCGGGTCAACATTATTGACACTCCGGGTCACGTTGACTTCACGATTGAAGTGGAGCGCTCTCTGAAGGTTCTGGATGGCTCTGTTGCGGTGTTCTGTTCTGTCGGTGGGGTTGAGCCGCAGTCGGAAACCGTTTGGCGTCAGGCTGACAAGTATGGTGTGCCGCGGATTGCCTTCATCAATAAGATGGACCGGACTGGAGCTAACTTCCAGAATGGCGTCGATATGATCCGCGAGCGTCTCGGTGCTAATCCTTTGCCGCTGCAATTGCCGATCGGAGCTGAGGAGGACTTTCGTGGTCTGGTAGACCTGGTCACTATGCAGGCCATCGTCTGGGATGATGAGACCATGGGCGCTAAGTATGATGTTATCGATATCCCGGCTGAAATGGCTGATGATGTCGAGATGGCGCGCGAAGCCTTGCTCGAAGAGATTTCTTCCCATGATGATGAATTGATGGAGAAGTATCTCGGCGGTGAAGCTTTAACCCTCGAAGAAATTAAGGGGGCCATCCGCAAGGGTACGCAGAATATCAATTTCTGTCCGGTTCTCTGCGGAAGTGCCTTTAAGAATAAGGGCGTCCAGACTCTGCTTGACGCGGTTGTCGATTACATGCCTTCGCCGCTTGATGTTCCGGCGATTAAGGGTGTTCACCCAGATACCGGTGAAGAGCTTGAGCGTCCGGCCGCTGACGATGCTCCGTTTGCTTCGCTGGCCTTTAAGATTATGACTGATCCCTTTGTCGGGCAGTTGGCTTTCTTCCGGGTCTATTCGGGAGTTGCTGAATCTGGAACGACAATTTTGAATTCGACCAAGGGCAAGAAAGAGCGCTTTGGTCGCTTGTTGAAGATGCACGCGAATAAGCGTGAAGAGATCAAGCAGGTCTATGCTGGTGATATTGCCGCGGCCGTCGGCCTCAAGCACACCACGACCGGTGATACTCTTTGCGACTTGAATAACCCGTCATTGCTTGAGTCGATGGAGTTTCCGGAGCCGGTCATCCATCTTTCGGTTGAGCCGAAGACCAAGAGCGACCAGGAAAAAATGGGTGTTGCCCTCGGCAAGCTGCTGTCCGAGGACCCGTCATTGCGTGTTCGCACTGATGAGGAAACCGGTCAGACGATCCTCTCTGGTATGGGTGAGCTGCACCTCGATGTCATCGTAGACCGGATGAAGCGTGAGTTTAATGTCGAATGTAATGTCGGCGCACCTCAGGTTGCATATCGTGAGTCGATTACCAAGCAGGTAGAGGTCCAGGGTAAGTTTGTTCGTCAGTCGGGTGGCCGTGGTCAGTATGGTGACTGTTGGTTGCGGATTGAGCCGGGCGAGCCGGGTGATGGATTTACCTTCGTGGACGAAATCAAGGGCGGTGTTATTCCTCGCGAATATATCCCAGCCGTTGGTAAGGGCGCTGAGGAAGCTGCAGAAAATGGTGTTCTCGCTGGATTCCCGATTGTCGATGTCAGGGTCACTGTTTATGACGGCTCTTATCACGACGTCGATTCAAACGAGATGGCCTTTAAGATTGCCGGCTCTATGGGCTTCAAGGAGGGCGCCAAGAAGGCTGCTCCGGCTCTGCTTGAACCGATTATGGCTGTCGAAGTTGTGGTTCCCGAGGAGTTCATGGGCGATGTTATCGGTGACCTGAATAGCCGCCGTGGTCGGATCATGGGTATGGAGGCTCGTGGTGGTGCGCAGGTCGTTAACTCGCACGTCCCGCTGTCGAGCATGTTCGGTTATGCGACCGATGTCCTTTGATCATTACGAACAAGTGCCGAAAGCTATTAGTGAAGAAATTATCGCCAAGGTCAACGGTTAGGACCTAGGAGAGGAGACCAGTCATGGCTAAAGAAAAATTTGAGAGGACAAAACCTCACGTCAATATCGGGACCATCGGTCACGTTGACCACGGTAAGACCACTCTGACCGCAGCGATCACCAAGGTTCTGGCTGAGCAGGCAGGGTCTGGCGAAGTCAAGGCATTTGATCAGATCGACAACGCTCCGGAAGAGCGCGAGCGCGGGATTACTATCGCCACCGCTCACGTCGAGTACGAGACTGAGAATCGTCACTATGCGCACGTCGACTGCCCGGGTCACGCTGACTACGTTAAGAATATGATTACCGGTGCGGCGCAGATGGACGGCGCGATCCTGGTTGTCTCGGCCGCTGATGGCCCGATGCCGCAGACTCGTGAGCACATTCTGCTCGCCCGTCAGGTTGGTGTTCCGGCTATGGTCGTCTTCTTGAACAAAGCCGACATGGTTGATGACGAAGAACTGCTCGAGCTGGTCGACATGGAAATCCGCGAGCTGCTCTCTTCTTACGACTTCCCCGGTGACGACATTCCGATCATCTCAGGTTCGGCTCTGGCCGCCCTCGAAGGCCGTGATGACGAAATCGGCAAGGACAAGATCCTTGAGCTGATGGCTGCAGTCGATGATTATATCGCCGAGCCAGAGCGTGCTGTTGACAAGCCGTTTTTGATGCCTGTCGAGGATGTCTTCTCCATCTCCGGTCGCGGTACCGTTGCCACCGGTCGTGTTGAGTCGGGCATTGTCAAGGTTGGTGAAGAGATCGAGATCGTCGGCATGAAGGACACCACCAAGACCGTCGTGACCGGTGTTGAGATGTTCCGCAAGCTGCTCGATCAGGGTCAGGCCGGTGACAACGTCGGCATCCTGCTGCGCGGTGTGAAGCGCGAAGAGATCGAGCGTGGTCAGGTTCTGGCCAAGCCGGGCAGCATCACCCCGCACACCAAGTTCAAGGCTGAGGCCTACATCCTGACCAAGGAAGAGGGTGGTCGTCATACCCCGTTCTTCAAGGGATACCGTCCTCAGTTCTACTTCCGGACCACTGACGTGACCGGGATTGTCGAGCTGATCACCCCGATCGCAATGGATAAGGAACTGCGTTTCGCCATCCGTGAAGGCGGCCGTACTGTCGGCGCCGGCGTGGTCAGTGAAGTCGTCGAGTAATACGAGGATATAAGTAATGTCTACCCAGAAAATCAGAATTCGTCTGAAGGCCTATGATCATTCTCTGCTTGATCAGGCCGTCGCTGAAATTGTTGACACCACCAAGCGTACCGGTTCCCGTCTGGTTGGCCCGATTCCTCTGCCGACCGTGATCAACAAGTACTGTGTGCTGCGTGGTCCGCACGTCGACAAGAAGAGCCGTGAACAGTTCGAAATCCGGACTCACAAGCGTCTCTTGGATATTATGGAACCGACCCAGCAGACTGTCGATGCTTTGATGAAGCTCGATCTGTCCGCCGGTGTTGATGTTGAGATCAAGCTCTAAGCGATCTTGACAATAGCGAGTTAAGGGCACAGCAATGATCAACGGAATGCTAGGAAAAAAGATCGGGATGAGTCAGGTGTTCGCCGCCGATGGGCAGCGGATTCCGGTGACCGTGCTTGAGGCAGGTCCCTGCACCATCCTGCAGAAAAAAACTGCCGATACTGAAGGCTATGAGGCTGTTCAGTTAGGTTTTGGTGCCAAGAAAGCGCATCGGACCAATAAGCCGGCGATGGGACATTTCAAGAAGGCTGGCAAAGGTGCTTTTGCTCACGTTCGTGAGTTTAGCAGCGACGAAGAGTGCCAGGTTGGCGATGAAGTCACTTGCGAAATGTTTAAGCCGGGTGACCGTATTGATATTACCGGAACCAGTAAGGGTAAAGGCTTCCAAGGTGTTATCAAGCGCTGGGGTTTTTCTGGTGGGCGTGCCAGTCACGGTTCCATGTTTAAGCGTGGTCCTGGTGCAATCGGTCAGTCTGCATGGCCGTCAAAAGTTTTCAAGGGCAAGAAGATGGCAGGTCAGATGGGTAACGAGCGTGTTACCACTCAGAACCTGATCGTCGTTGAAGTTCGCCCGGAACAAAACCTTATCCTTGTGCGTGGTGCTGTGCCTGGACCGAAGAACGGTCTGGTCATGATCCGCAAGGGAATCAAAGCCTAAGCGCTGCGGATACAGGAGATAAACAATGGCAACTGTAACTATTTTTGATCAGGACAATAAGCAGGTTGGTGAGCGTGAAATCGCTGATGCGATTTTCAACACCGAAGTCAAGGGCTACCTGCTCCACGATATGGTCCGTTATCAGCTGGCTGCCCGTCGTCAGGGAACTGCTGCGGTGAAGAACCGTGCTGCTGTCGCTGGTGGTGGCAAGAAGCCTTTCCGTCAGAAGGGTACCGGTAACGCTCGTCAGGGTACTGTAAGCGCTCCGCACTTTGTCGGTGGCGGTGTGGCTTTCGGTCCACAGCCGCGTTCATACGCTTTCAAGCTAAACCGCAAAGTTAAGAAAGCAGCTCTGTGTAGTGCACTATCGGCCCGTTATCAGGCTGAGAAACTGACTGTTGTTAAAGAGCTCAGCCTCGAGGCGATCAGCACCAAGGCGTTTGCTCGGCTGATGGACAAGTTTGAGCTGGAGGGTGCACTGGTGGTTATCGATCAGGCCGATCCCAAGGTTGAACTTTCGGCCCGTAATCTGCGCAATGTGAAAGTGCTGCGTGCTGATGGGGTCAATGTTTACGACATCCTCAAGTACCCTAACCTGGTGTTGACCGACGCTGCGGTAAGCGAGATTGAAGGAGCTCTGGAAAAATGAAGCCTCTATACGAAATTATCCGCAAGCCGTTGATTACCGAAAAAGCGAACCTGCTGAAAGAAGATGCACAGGTGGTATCTTTTGAGGTTGCTCGTACTGCTAATAAAATTGAGATCAAGCAGGCGGTTGAGAAGGCCTTTGATGTCAAGGTTAAATCGGTTAATACGATTCTGCAACGTGGCAAGACGAAGCGTGTCGGTATGAATATCGGACAGCGCAATAACTGGAAAAAAGCTTATGTGACTCTCGAAGAGGGCCACAATATCGATTTTTATGGTGTGTAAGGCCACGCGCTTTGCAGGTATGGAGTAGCTAATCATGGGTATCAAGAAATATAATCCGACTTCTCCGGGGCGGCGTCACATGACCTCTTCGACCTTCGAAGAGGTAACCAAGTCAACGCCTGAAAAATCTCTGCTGGCACCGTTGACGAAGAGTGGCGGTCGTAACAACTACGGTCGTATCACCAAGCGTCATACCGGTGGTGGCCATAAGCAGAAGTACCGGATTATAGATTTCCGGCGCGATAAAAAAGAGGTTCCAGCGAAGGTTGCTGCGATCGAATATGACCCGAACCGTAGCGCCAACATTGCGCTGTTGTTCTATGTCGATGGTGAGAAGCGTTACATTCTTGCTCCTAAGGGGCTGAATGTCGGAGACACCGTTGTCGCCAGCGAAGTGGCTGACATCACTCCGGGCAACGCCATGATGATCAAGTCGATTCCGCTTGGTACTTGGGTCCACAATGTCGAACTCAAGGTCGGCAAAGGGGGTCAGCTGGTTCGTAGTGCCGGTGCCTATGCATCGATCGCTGCAAAAGAGGGTCGTTACGCTCAGTTGCGCTTGCCGTCCGGCGAGGTTCGTCTGGTCCTGCAGGAGTGCTGTGCAACTATTGGCCAGGTCGGTAATCTCGATCATGAAAAAGTCAAGATCGGTAAAGCTGGTCGTAACCGCTGGCTCGGTAAGCGTCCGCAGTCCCGTGGTGTTGCGATGAACCCGGTCGATCACCCGCATGGTGGTGGTGAGGGTAAGAGCTCCGGTGGCCGACATCCGGTGACTCCATGGGGTGTGCCGACCAAGGGTTACAAGACCCGGACTAATAAGCGTACCGATAAATTCATCGTACGTCGTAGAAATAAGAAGTAATTTTTTAGAATACAGGTTCTAGGAGACAGCCGTGGCAAGATCAATTAAAAAAGGTTTTTACGTTCAGGAAAGTTTGTTGCGTAAAGTAGACCTCGAAGGTGAAGCGAACCGGAATAAGGTTATTAAGACCTGGTCGCGCCGTTCGACCATTATTCCCGAATTCGTAGGCTCGACTTTTGCCGTGCATAATGGTAGAAAGTTCGTCCCCGTATTCGTCAGTGAGAATATGGTTGGGCACAAGCTTGGCGAATTTGCGCCGACTAGAACCTATTACGGTCACGGTTCTGATAAAAAGAGCAAGGTCAGAAAGTAAGTCCGCGAGACCTGACAGGAGTTCCGCACAATGGAAACACAAGCAAAATTAAGGAACGTCCGCCTTTCTCCACGCAAGGCGAGACTGGTTGTCGATATGGTACGCGGCAAAGGAATCCAGGAGGCGATGAACATCCTCCAGTTTTCTCCGCAGAAGACCGCGCCTATTCTCTCTAAATTGTTGAAGTCAGCTGTTGCGAACGCTGAACAGAAAGGTGTCTCTGATGTTGATCAACTGTTTGTCAAAACAGTCATGGTCGATCAGGGCCCGGTTCTGAAGCGTTTTATGCCCCGCGCACAAGGGCGTGCCAGCCGGATTCGTAAGCCGACCAGCCACATCACCGTGGTTTTGGACGTTAAGTAAGTCGAGGAGGTGACCCTTTGGGCCAGAAAGTTCATCCAATAGGATTTCGTCTGGGGATCAACCGGACTTGGGAATCACGCTGGTATGCAGATACAGACTATGCCGAGAAGTTGCATGCAGATCTTAAGCTGCGCAATTTCCTGAAAAAGCGTCTTTATCATGCCGGTATTTCCAAGATCGAGTTGGAGCGCGCAGCGAACAAGGTAAAGATCAATATCTTTGCTGCTCGTCCTGGAATCATCATCGGTAAAAAGGGCTCTGAAGTCGAAGTACTGAAGAAGGACCTGGCAAAGATCACTGATGACGAATGCTTTATCAATATTCAGGAAGTACGCAAGCCTGAAGTCGATGCTCAACTGGTTGCGGAGAATGTTTGTCTGCAGCTTGAGCGGCGGGTTGCTTTCCGGCGTGCGATGAAGCGTAGCGTCAGCATGGCTCTGAAGTTTGGCGCCAAAGGGATCAAGATCAACTGCGCTGGCCGTCTGGGCGGTGCGGAGATGAGTCGTACCGAGTGGTACCGCGAAGGTCGTGTGCCACTGCACACCCTGCGTGCCGACATTGATTATGGTTTTGCTGAAGCCATGACCACCTACGGGATCATCGGTGTCAAAGTGCTGATATTCAAGGGCGAAGTCCTTGGCAAAGAGAAAGAACAGCCGGCAGGCTGAGCAGGGGTAAATAGTCATGTTAATGCCGAAAAAGGTTAAACGTAGAAAGCAGTTTACCGGGCGGATGACCGGACAGGCCAGCCGTGGTACCGAGGTGAACTTCGGAGATTTCGGGTTGCAGGCACTGGAATGTGGCTGGCTCTCATCCCGTCAGATCGAGGCCGCCCGTCGTGCCATGACCCGTTATATTAAACGGGGCGGTAAAATCTGGATCCGCACTTTCCCGCACAAGCCGCTGACCAGCAAACCTGCTGAGACGCGGATGGGTAAAGGTAAAGGTTCCCCGGAAAAGTGGGTTGCCGTTGTTAAGCCTGGTCATGTCATTTATGAGATGCAGGGTGTTGATGAAGAGACCGCCCGCGAAGCGTTTCGTCTGGCAGCACATAAATTGCCGATGAAAACCAAGTTTGTGAAAAGAGAGGCCGGCGATGAAGGCTAACGAAATTATGGACCTCAGTGTCGAGGAATTGCAGACAAAGGCCGCTGAGCTTCAGCAGGAGCTTTTTAACCTGCGCTTTCAACTCCACACAGGTCACTTGGAAAATACAGCCCGCGTTTCACAGGTGCGTAAAGACGTTGCCCGTGTCAAAACCGTGCTTACCAGCAAGCTGAATGCCTAGCAGGTGTGAGGAAAAAATGAGTCAAGAAAGAGGCAACCGGAAAACCCGGGTCGGCGTTGTGGTTAGCGACAAGATGGATAAAACCGTTGTTGTACAGGTTGATCGTCTGGTCAAACACAGCGTTTACAAAAAGTATCTGAAGCGCAAGTCAAACTGTAAGGCTCATGATGAGGCGAACAGCTGCGGCGTTGGTGATAAAGTTCTGATCGTCGAAACCAGACCGATGTCGAAAGACAAGCGCTGGCGTGTCCGCGAGATCATTGAGAAGGCTGTTATCGCGTAGGAGAGTAAGTCATGATCCAAATGCAATCCATGCTTAGTGTGGCGGACAACTCCGGAGCTAAGAAACTCTGTTGTATCAAAGTTCCAGGTGGGTCCAAGCGCAAGTACGCCGGTATCGGCGATATCATAATCTGTAGTGTCAAAGAGGCACTGCCGAATTCAAAGGTCAAAAAGGGTGATGTGGTCCGCGCAGTTATTGTTCGTACTGCCAAAGAGGTACCTCGCCCGGATGGCTCTTTTATCCGTTTTGACAACAACTCAGCGGTTGTTGTTAGTGCTGCGTTGCCAGAGAGTTGCGGGCCCGGAACTTTATGAAAATCGTCTCGCTGGCACCTGAAGTTCTTTAAACTCTGATTGTTGGAGAGTCAAAGCGATGGCTACTGTAAAAATTCATGTCAAAAAAGATGACATGGTGAAAATTATCGCCGGCAAGGAAAAGGGCAAAACTGGTAAAGTTCTGCGCGTTTTTCCGGCCAAGGGTCGCGTTGTGGTCGAAAGCCTCAACGTTATTAAGCGCCACACCCGTCCCAGTCAGGTGAATCCTGAAGGTGGGATCGTGGAAAAAGAAGCTCCGATGAGCATTTCCAATGTCATGCTGATTTGTGGTTCATGCAATGAAGCTGCACGGACTGGAGTGCGGAAGCTTGAAGATGGTAGCAAGGCCCGTTACTGCAAAAAATGTAACGCGAGTGTTGATAAGTAAACGGAGAATTCGATGGCCAGGTTGAAACAGGCATATATGCAGGAGCAGGTCCCTGCCCTGATGAAGGAATTTGCTTACAAGAATGTTATGCAAGTTCCGAAGATCGAGAAGGTCGTTCTGAATATGGGTCTCGGTGAGGCGATTCAGAACCCGAAACTACTGGAGTCTGCAGTTGAAGAACTGGAGAAGATCAGTGGCCAGAAGGCAGTGATTACCAAAGCCAGAAAGTCAATCGCGACCTTTAAGTTGCGTGAAGAGATGGCTATCGGTACCTGCGTGACTTTGCGTCAGAGTCGTGCCTGGGAATTCCTTGACCGTCTGATCAATGTTGCTTTGCCGCGTGTCCGTGACTTCAAGGGTGTTTCCCCGAAAGCCTTTGATGGCCGTGGCAACTATACCCTCGGTATCCGCGAGCAGCTGATCTTTCCGGAAATAGACCTTGACAAGATTGCCAAGGTTTCCGGTCTGAACGTCACGATTGTTACAACGGCAAAAACCGATGAAGAGGGCCGCGCACTGTTGGCCGGTCTCGGTATGCCGTTTAGAAAATAGTCTGGTAAGCGGAGGATATTGTGGCAAAGAAATCGATGATTGCTAAAGCGAAGCGGCCGAAGAAATTCGCCGTTCAGGAGTACAACCGTTGTCCTATCTGCGGTCGTCCCCGCGCTTACTATCGTAAGTTTGATATGTGCAGAATTTGTCTGCGGAAACTGGCATCCGAAGGGAAAGTCCCAGGTGTTGTCAAGTCCAGCTGGTAACAGCAAAGAGGAGTAGTAGTAATGTCAATGACCGATCCAATGGCTGACATGCTAACCCGCATTCGTAATGCCGGGATGGCAAGCCATGCCAAACTTGATGTCCCCTCCAGCAATCTTAAGGTTGCTGTCGCCAACGTCCTTAAAGACCTTGGTTATATCAAAAACTTCAAAACCATCAGCGATAACAAGCAGGGTGTGCTGCGGCTTTATCTGAAATATGATGATAACCAGACTCCCGTTATCCATGAAATTAAGCGGATTTCGACTCCGGGTCGGCGTGTTTACGTTGCTAAGAACGAGATTCCTCGGATAAAGAACGGACTTGGTGCATCGATTCTGTCGACCTCCAAAGGGGTCCTTGATGATGTCGCTGCTCGTCAGGCTCAAGTTGGCGGCGAAGTTATCTGTACCGTCTGGTAGACAAGGAGAATCGACTATGTCACGTATAGGCAAACTTCCCGTCGCGATTCCATCGGGAGTCAAGGTTTCTCTTGACGGTAATAAGATAACTGTTCAGGGCCCGAAGGGGACTCTCTCTGAAAATTTGCATGAGCGGATGACGATTGCTGTTGAGACTGAACAAATCGTTGTTGCTCGTCCTTCCGATGCAAAACAGGACGCGGCATTGCACGGTCTGACCCGCGCTCTGATCAATAATATGGTTGTTGGTGTGACCACCGGCTTCCAGAAAGACCTCGAAATCAACGGCGTTGGTTACCGTGCTGAAATGAGCGGCAAGGTACTGACCCTTTCTCTCGGTTATTCCCATCCGGTCGTTTACGAACTGCCTGAAGGAATTAGCGTAGAAGTAGAAAAGCAGACCAAATTGTCGGTCAAGGGGATTGACAAGCAGCTGGTTGGTTCTGCAGCAGCAAAGATTCGCTCTTTCCGTAAGCCTGAGCCGTACAAAGGCAAGGGGATCAAGTACGCGGACGAGCGGATTGTGCGCAAGGCTGGTAAGGCCGGTAAGTAAGACTATTAATTATTTAAGGAGCATGACTGTGAACGAATCCCAAAAAAGACGTGTTGCGCGGCTTAAGCGGCAGGCACGTGTTAGAAAAAAAGTGCGTGGGACCACTGAATGCCCCCGGCTCTCCGTCTTCCGCAGCGCCAAACACATCTATGCGCAGATTATCGAGGACTCCACCGGAAAAACCATGGTGGCCGCTTCGACTCTCAGCAAAGAAATTGATTTGGGTCAGTGCGGAAATGTGGAGGCAGACCAGAATATTACTAAGGTCGTTTTCGACCGTAACGGTTTCCTGTACCAGGGGCGCGTTCAGGCGCTTGCTGATGCTGCACGGGAAGCCGGACTGAAGCTGTAGAGGAGTAGGGCTGTGCTGCGCATTGATCCTGATAAATTAGAATTGACCGACCGAGTCGTTCATATTAACCGTAACTCCAAAGTTGTAAAAGGTGGTCGTCGTTTCAGCTTTTCCGCACTGGTGGTTGTCGGTGATGGGAATGGTCACGTCGGCTATGGACTTGGTAAGGCGAAAGAAGTTCCTGAGGCGATCCGTAAGGGCGTCGAAACGGCTAGGAAGAACCTGATTTCTGTGCCAATCCAGGATGGTAAAACCATTCCTTATGATGTCATTGGTAAGTTCGGGGCCGGTAAGGTTCTGCTCAAGCCCGCATCAGAAGGTACTGGTGTTATTGCTGGTGGTGCTGTTCGTCCGATCCTCGAGGCTGTTGGTATTGGTAATGTCCTGACCAAATGTTTGGGTTCCAATAACCCGCACAATGTGGTTAAGGCGACTATCAGTGCACTGAAGATGTTGAAAAGTCCTGCTGAAATCAAAGCCCGCCGTGGCCTTGATAACGCCTAAGGGCTTTTGAAGGAGGATGGATAAATGGCGACGGAAGTAAAAGTCACCCTGAAGAAGAGTCCGATTGGGCGTAAGGAATATTTCAGCAAGGTTCTTAAGGGCCTTGGCCTGAAGCGCCTCCATCAGACGGTGACCCTGCAGGATACCCCGGAAATCCGTGGCATGATCCGCAAGGTCGAACATATGGTTACAGTCGAAGACTGATAACGTAGAGGACAGCAAGATGGATTTAAGTAATCTGAAACCGGCTCCCGGTTCGACAAAAAATAGAAAACGTCTTGGTCGTGGTCCTGGCTCCGGCACTGGCAAAACTGCCGGTAAGGGTCATAAGGGTCAGAACGCACGTAGTGGCGGTGGCATTAAGCCTGGTTTTGAAGGTGGTCAGATGCCTCTCCAGCGTCGCTTGCCGAAGCGTGGCTTCACCTCGCTGAACAAGAAAGTTTATGCTCTGGTCAATCTGCGTGATCTGGATGCTTTTGATGCTGGATCGGTGATCGACATTGAAGTTCTTGGCAAGGCTGGTTTGATCGGCAGTGTCAAAGATGGCGTAAAAATTCTGGCGGACGGTGAGCTCAGTAAAGCTCTGACAGTGCAGGCACATAAGTTCAGCAAGTCAGCTGCTGAAAAGATTGAGGCTGCTGGCGGTAAGGCCGAGGTTCTTTAAATTATGTCGACCCTACAAAATATCTTTGCTATTCCGGAGCTGCGCCGCCGGATTCTTTTTACTCTTGGTATATTGGCCGTTTATCGGGTCGGTTGTCATGTTCCGACTCCGGGTATCGACGCTCAAGTATTGGCAAAGTTTTTTGAGGGAACCGAAGGGACTCTGCTCGGTCTCGTCAGTGCATTTACTGGTGGGGCGTTATCGCAGATGGCTGTTTTTGCCCTCGGTATTATGCCGTATATCAGCTCCTCGATTATCATGCAGCTGTTGACGGTTGTCTTCGAGCCAGTAGAAAAACTGTCTAAAGAAGGCGAGCAAGGTCGCAAGAAAATCACTCAGTACACCCGCTATGGCACGATCGTGCTGGCGGTTATTCAAGGGGCAGGCATTGCGACTGGTCTGCAGTCAATGGTTGGGCCAGCTGGTGAGCCGGTCGTTCCAAATCCCGGCATGGGCTTTATCCTGATGACCGTCATTACTCTGACTGCGGGTACCGCCTTTATTATGTGGCTTGGAGAGCAGATCACTGAGCGTGGTATCGGTAACGGTATCTCGCTGATCATCTTTGCCGGCATTGTAGCTGGTACTCCGTCAGCGATCGTTAATTCGATGCGCTTGGTAGAGACTGGTGCCATGACCGTCACGACTGTCATTTTCATCATTGTGATGATGTTGCTTGTCGTCGCTGCAATCGTCTATATGGAGAGCGCCCGACGGCGTGTGCCGATCCACTATGCAAAGCGTGTTGTCGGCATGCGAAACATGGGTGGTCAAGCGAGTCACCTGCCATTGAAGATCAATATGAGCGGTGTTATTCCGCCGATCTTCGCCAGCTCGATTATGATGTTCCCAGCGACAATCGCTAACTTTATCGATGCTCCCTGGGTGCAGTCGGTCTCTGCGGTGTTGGCTCCGAGTCACTGGGTATATAACCTTTTTTATGTTGCATTTATAGTTTTCTTCTGCTACTTCTACACGGCTATTACGTTCAACCCCGTTAACGTGGCTGAAAATATCAAGAACCAGGGTGGTTTTGTGCCTGGGATTCGTCCCGGCAAAGAGACTGCAGACTACCTTGATACGGTTCTTGGACGGCTGACATTTGCTGGTGCGATCTACATTTCTCTGGTCTGTGTATTGCCGACGTTGCTGATCAATCAGTTGAATGTTCCCTTCTTCTTTGGCGGGACGTCGCTGCTGATCGTTGTCGGTGTCGGTATGGATACTGCGTCTCAGATTGAGGCACACCTTATTTCGCGATCCTACGAAGGATTTATGAAGGGTGTGACTTTGAAGGGTCGACACGGTTAGGATTTTCTGTAATGAAACTTGTTCTGCTTGGACCTCCGGGGGCTGGTAAGGGGACTCAGGCGGCGATGCTGGTCGAAAGATTCAGTATTCCGCAGATTTCAACTGGCGATATGCTTCGTGCCGCGGTTAAAGAACAGTCTCCTATGGGGTTGAAGGCTAAGGAGTACATGGATGCCGGTGGCCTTGTTCCTGATGAGGTTGTTGTCGGTATCGTACGTGAACGATTGATGCAGGAAGATTGCCAGGAAGGTTTTATACTTGACGGTTTTCCTCGGACAGTGCCTCAGGCTGATGAATTGAAGAAGGCTTTGGCCGACTTGGGCAAAGAACTAGACTCGGTTATCTCGCTTGAGGTCGATACTGATGCGCTGGTCGAGCGTTTGACCGGGCGCCGGACCTGTGGTGTCTGCGGTAAGGGCTTTCACTTGAAGTTCGATCCGCCAAGCGCGGATGGCAAATGCAGTGCTTGCGGGGGCGACTTGGTACATCGCGACGATGATCAGGAGGCGACAATCCGTAACCGGATGGAAGTCTACCATCAGCAGACGGCACCGCTGGAAGTTTACTATCGTAATGACGGACTTCTGCAGGCTATCGACGGGATGCAACAGATCGCTACTGTTCAGCAGAAGATAGTTTCAGCGCTACAGGCAGGTTGAGGTGATAGTTCTCAAGTCGAAGACTGAACTTGAGAAGATGCGTAGATCCGGTCGCATGGTTGCCGAGGTTCTGCAGACGATTCGTGAACGGGTCAAGCCGGGGATAACGACCCTTGAGCTCGATCAGCTTGCGGAAAGTTATTGTGAGAAATGGAAGGCACGCCCGGCCTTTAAGGGTTACGGTGGCTTTCCTTTTACTATTTGTGCCTCGCCGAACGATCGGGTGGTGCACGGTTTCCCAAATCAGCAACCGCTGCAGGAGGGAGACATTATCAGCGTAGATTTTGGCCTGATCATCGACGGATTTTACGGTGATTCGGCAGTAACACTACCGGTAGGCAAGGTCGATCAAACGACTCAACGCCTGCTGGATGTCACTAAAGAGTCTCTGGAACTTGGCATAGCGGCTGCTCAGCCAGGCGGACGACTCTCTGACATATCTCATGCAGTGCAGACTCGGGTTGAGCGGGACCATTTCAGCGTGGTTCGTGAGTTTGTCGGGCACGGAATCGGCCGCCAGTTGCATGAAGATCCACAGATTCCAAATTACGGACCGGCAGGACGTGGTCCACAACTCAAAGCCGGTATGACGATGGCGATTGAGCCGATGGTCAATATCGGTTTGCCCGCTGTCAAAGTGCTGGAGGATGGCTGGACGGCCGTCACTATTGACGGACGACGCTCAGCGCATTTTGAGCACACGGTAGCAATAACGGAGGACGGGCCGGAAATTCTGACCCGTTTAGATGGTTAAGAAATCTGATCGCAACGTCGATCAACAGAGATATCAGTAGAAAAGGATCTCAAGATGAAGGTTAGAGCTTCAGTAAAAAAAATCTGCGATAAGTGCAAGGTCATAAAACGCAAAGGCGTTGTTCGCATCATCTGCGAGAATCCGAAACACAAGCAAAGACAGGGATAAAGCCCTAGGAGGATAAGACATTGGCACGTATTGCTGGAGTCGATTTGCCGCGCAATAAGCGCATTGAAATTGCCATGACCTATATTTATGGGATTGGTCGTACCACATCGCAAAAAATTCTGTCGGAGGCTGGCGTAGATCACAGTGCCCGCACCGACGATCTAACTGAATCCGAGTTGGCGAAGATTCGCGAGATCATTGATCGTGATTGCCATGTTGAAGGTGACCTGCGGCGGGAAATTACCATGAACATCAAGCGCTTGATGGATCTTGGTTGTTACCGTGGTTTGCGTCATCGTCGTGGCCTGCCGGTTCGAGGTCAAAATACCAAGAATAATTCTCGGACCCGTAAGGGCCCGAAGAAGACCGTTGCCGGTAAGAAGAAATAAAGCGGAGTTATCATGGCTAAGTCAGGTAAGAAAGTCGTTCGGAAAAAGGTTGAAAAGAAGAATATCGCCAAAGGTGTGGTGCATATTCAATCAACCTTCAATAATACTATTGTGACCATTTGTGATCCGGTCGGCAACGTTGTCGCCTGGTCGACCTCAGGGGCAAAAGGGTTCAAGGGCTCCCGTAAGAGCACCCCGTTTGCGGCCCAGATGGCTGCCGAGGAAGCTGCCACCAAGGCAATGGAGCACGGGATGCGCTCGGTTGAAGCCTATGTCAAAGGTCCTGGTAGCGGACGTGAGTCTGCCCTGCGCGCTCTTGCGTTGGCTGGTCTGACAGTAACGATGATCAAGGACGTGACCCCGGTTCCTCACAATGGTTGCCGTCCGCCCAAGCGCCGTCGCGTTTAAGGTAGAGGAGATATAAGGTGTCTAGATATTCAGGTCCTGTCTGCCGTCAGTGCAGAAGAGAAAATTCCAAACTGTTCCTGAAAGGGGACAGATGTTACACCGATAAATGTGCCGTTGAGCGTCGTAACTACGCTCCGGGTCAGCATGGTCAGCGTCGTACCAAAGTTTCTGATTACGGTACTCAGCTGCGTGAAAAACAGAAAGTCAAGCGTACTTACGGTCTGCAGGAAAAGCAGTTCCGGCTTTACTTCGCTAAGGCTGACCGGATGAAAGGCGTGACCGGTGAAAATCTGCTGATGCTGCTCGAGCGGCGTCTCGATAGTATCATTTATCGTCTCGGCTTTGCAGTTTCGCGTGCTCAGGCACGGACTCTGGTACGTCATGGTCACTTCCAGGTCAATGATCGCAAGGTCAACATTCCATCTTATTTAGTGCGCCCGGAAGAAACTATCAGCTTGCGCGAAAAAAGTCGTGAGATCGCCTAAGCATTCAAGGGCATGATCAAGGCCTTGCCGGTACGGAGCGAGCTGACGACACCTGAGTTCCAAGAGCAGTTGATCGTCGAACTCTACTCCAAGTAATTACCTCATCAGGCAGCTTGAGAGGGAGAATTAATATATGTACAAAAACTGGAGAGACCTGATCAAACCGAAGCGTCTCGAAGCGACTGAGTTGACCGAAAGTTATGGAAAGTTTGTCGCCGAACCGTTTGAACGCGGCTTCGGGACGACCCTCGGGAACTCTTTGCGCCGAATTCTGCTGTCTTCTTTACAGGGAGCAGCTATCACCTCGGTACGGATCAAAAATGTCCAGCATGAGTTCTCCAGCGTCGTCGGTTTGACCGAGGATGTCACCGATATCATTCTGAACCTTAAGGGTGTCAAAGTCCGTTTGCACGGACACGATCCGCGCAATGTCCGGATCGTTAAGAAGGGTTCTGGGGTGATCAAGGCTGGAGATATTATTACTGATAATAATGTCGAGATACTCAATCCGGATCATCATATTGCCACTTGCGGCGACGAAACTGATCTTGAGATTGATATGACTGTTGCCATGGGCAAGGGTTACGTCGCTGCGGATAAAAATCGCGATGAGACCGCTCCGGTTGGAACCATTCCGATCGATGCGATCTTTTCCCCGATCGTTAAGGTCAATTATAACGTATCCAATGCACGGGTCGGACAGATTACTGACTACGACAAGCTGACTCTGGAAGTGAACACTGATGGTAGTGTTAAGCCGGAAGATGCGGTTGCCTATTCAGCGAAGATTCTCAAGGAGCAGCTGCAGATTTTCATCAATTTTGATGAAGCTGATGAGCCTGAGCCGGAAGAAGAGGATAGTGAAAAGCAGAAGATCAACGAGAACCTTTATCGTTCGGTCGAAGAGCTTGAACTGTCGGTACGTAGTGCCAATTGTCTGAAGAATGCCCAGATCAATCTGATCGGTGAACTGGTCCAGAAGACTGAAGCTGAAATGCTTAAAACCCAAAACTTTGGTCGGAAGTCATTGAATGAGATCAAGGACATTCTGGCTGAGATGGGATTGAGCCTCGGCATGAAGCTGGAGAACTTCCCTGATCCAGATTATCTGAAATTGATTCAAAAAGGGCAGGACGACGAATAGTCCCTTTTATGGTTTAGAAAGGAAGCAGAACAATGCGTCACAATAAAACCGGCAGACGTCTCGGCCGCAAGCCAGATCATCGCCAGCACATGATGCGTAACATGGTGACTTCTTTTTTCGAGTGTGAAAAGATCACCACGACCGTTACCCGCGCCAAAGAGCTACGCATGGTCGTTGATAAGATGATCACCCTGGGCAAGCGTGGCGATCTACATGCACGTCGCCAGGCGTTGCAGGTCATCCGTGACCCGAAGATCGTTGGCAAGCTGTTTGAGCTGATCGCGCCACGTTACAACAATCGTCCAGGCGGTTATACCCGGATTATCAAGCTGGCCAATCGCCAAGGTGACAATGCGCCGATGTCGATTATTGAATTGGTCGAAGAAGAGTTTACTCCCAAGGTAAAAAAAGCTGCTCCTGCACCTGCCGTGGTCGCAGAGCCAGTCGTCGAAGAGCCTGTAGCAGAAGAAGTTAACGTCGCTGAGGAAACTGAAGCTGTGACGGAAGAAGCTGCTCCAGAAGCCGCACCGGCGGAAGAGAAAAAAGAAGACGAGAAGACCGAAGGCTGATCGCCTCCAATAGTCATTACATAAGGGGCAGGGAGATTTCTCCTTGCCCCTTTTTTTGTGACAAACAGACTGCTCTTGTTTGACTCCAGTATGTCTGAATGTTAATTTCACTGCGATTTATTGTCTTGTAAGAATTGTCGATTCTGTTCCAGGGTGCCAGGAGGATCTGATGCATGAACAAAAGATGCAGGTACTGCAAGGTACTGTCAGTAAATTACTGCGCCGTGGTGCTAGCTCCAATCTGAAAAAAGTTTTCGGGAAGATCCACCCTGCCGATATTGCTCATCTGTTCCGTTATTTTGCTCTCAAAGAGCAGAAAACGCTGCTCAGTCTGATTTCCGACCTGGATAAAGCTTCAGATGTTTTTTCTGAAATAGAATCCGACTCGCAAGGAAAATTAGCAGAGCTGCTGGACAAGGATTTTCTGATCTCGCTCGTTCAGCAGATGGCCGATGATGACAGCGCAGAACTGATTCGAAGTCTGCCGGAGGACTTGGCGGAAGATATCCTCGCTGCGCTGCATGAAGATCAATCTGAAGATGTCGAGCAGTTACTCGGTTACGATGAAGATACCGCCGGTGGGATCATGTCGACCGATGTATTCTCGCTCGGTCAGGATCTGACGGTTCGACAAGCGATCGAAGCATTGCAGGATGCCGAAGACTACGAGATGGTCTTCTATCTCTACGTGGTCGATGAACACAATCATCTGGTCGGGGTATTGTCGTTGCGTCAGTTATTGACAGTGCCACCGGCGACCGCGTTAAGTGAGCTGATGACCACTGATGTCTTGCGTGTTCGTACTGATATGGATCAGGAGGATGTCGCCGAGTTGGTCGCCAAGTATAACATTTTGGCGATTCCGGTTGTTGATGAACATGGCAAGCTGATGGGCCTGATTACCGTCGATGATGTTATCGATGTCATGCGTGATGAAGCGACTGAAGATATTTTACGCATGGCCGGTACCAGTGAAGAGGAACTGCTCTACGGCTATAAGTCCCTTCAGGTTGCGCGTTTGCGGTTGCCGTGGCTGTTAACAACACTGGTCGGTGGTGTCGTCACCGGTACCCTGATGTGGTATTACAAGGCGACCCTCGAACAAGTGATCATGCTGATTTCTTTTATTCCGGTTATTACCGGTATGGGGGGGAATGTCGGCGGGCAGACCTCGACCATCATCGTCCGCGGGTTTGCCACCGGTCGGATCGACTTTTCCATGTTACGCCAGGTTTTTCTAAAAGAACTGCGTGTCGGTTTGATTATGGGAGCAGTCTGCGGGCTGGTGATCGCGTTGGTCGCTTTTATCTGGCATCAGAATATTTATCTCGGCCTGGTGGTAGGTTTGGCGATGGCGATCGCTATTTCTGTTGCCGCCTGTATGGGTGTTCTGGTCACTGCCTTCTTTAAAAAGGTTGGCATTGATCCGGCGATTGCCTCCAGTCCTTTTGTCCAGACCGTGAACGATATCACTGGCATTCTGATATATTTCTCTACCGCCACACTGTTCTTACAACATCTTATCTAGGTTCAGGCATGCCCGGTCGCTCACAGCGTTGCGAAGCTCTGGTTTTTCGGCACGTTGACTACGCTGAAGCTGATCGTATCGTTTCGCTGCTGACTGCCGAGTTTGGCCTGCAGAAGGGGTTTGCCAGAGCAGCCCGCAAAAGCCGCAAACGGTTTGGTGCCGCGTTGGAACCCTTTTCACAGGTTGTAGTTCACTGGCAGCCGGGTCGTGGCCAGCTCTGGTCTTTGCAGGAAATGGAATTGCTGAACTCCCGTACGGGATTGCGTTCTGATCTGCAACGTCTGTCGCTCGCCAGTTACGCTGTCGAACTGGTTGAGCTGCTGGTCGAAGAGGGCCAGCCCCACCCACTGATATTTGAGTTGATCTGCGCCTGCCTCGATTATCTCGAACAGGGCGGCGATATTGATACCGCTCGGTTGCTGCTCGAATTGCGCCTCGTTTATCTCCTCGGTTATATCCCCCACCTGCTTCATTGCAGCGAATGCCTGAAAATATTTGCCGATCAGCAGATTCGGTTCGATGCCGGCCGTGGCGGCAGTCTCTGTCTCGACTGTGCCGCTGGCCGCGGTCTTGACGTTGGGCTCGGCACCATAGGTTCGCTGGCACGGACGCTCAATGTTTCCCATCAACAGTTTACCGGCTTTCAGTTCGGTCAGCAAACCTTGCAGGAGGGGGGCTTGATGCTTGCTCAGGTGTTGGAAGGGGTTTTGCCGCGGCAACCGAAAGCGCTCAAATTTCTGCAATTGACCTAAAAGACTGAGTTTCTTGACATCTTTTAGGGTCAAAGCTACACTCGCGGTCTGACGGTCAAATACGTATTTCCCGCAGCTTGCGGCGCTATATTATTTTGGAGGTAATGTGACTTTTCAGGATCTGATTCTTTCCCTGCAGAACTACTGGGCCAAACAGGGCTGCATCATTCAACAGCCTTATGATATTGAAAAAGGGGCCGGGACCTTCAACCCGGCGACTTTTCTGCGCGCACTCGGCCCCGAGCCTTGGAATGTGGCCTACGTCGAGCCGTCCCGGCGACCGACCGACGGCCGCTACGGTGAAAACCCGAACCGTTTGCAGCACTACTACCAGTTTCAGGTCATTCTCAAGCCATCACCGCAGAATATTCAGGATCTTTATCTCGATTCGCTGCAGAGCTTCGGTATCGATCCCAAAGCCCATGATATCCGTTTTGTTGAGGATGACTGGGAATCGCCGACCCTCGGCGCCTGGGGCCTCGGGTGGGAGGTCTGGCTGGATGGTATGGAAATCACCCAGTTTACCTATTTTCAGCAATGTGGCGGCATCGACCTGAAGCCGATTCCCGGTGAGATTACCTACGGTTGCGAGCGGATCGCCATGTACCTGCAAGGCGTCGACAATGTCTACGACCTGGAATGGGTCGATGGTATCAAGTATGGCGATGTTCACCACCAGACCGAAGTCGAGTTCTCTCAGTATAATTTTGAAGAGGCTGACACCGGCATGCTTTTCCAATTGTTCAATATGTATGAAAAAGAATGCGTCCGGCTGGCGGAAAAAGAGTTGGTTTTCCCGGCTTACGATTTCGTGCTTAAGGGCTCACATGCTTTCAATCTGCTCGATGCGCGCAGTGCCATTTCGGTCACTGAACGGGCCAGTTATATCGGTCGGGTTCGCAATATGTCGAAGCTGTGTGCTGAAGGGTACGTCAAACAACGAGAGAAACTCGGCTTCCCTCTGTTGAAAAAATAAAGATCCGTTCAGCCGTTGTTGTCGGCTGACGTTCAAATTTGGAGATAAAGATGTCTGCAGAACTTTTTCTTGAACTGGGTACCGAAGAGATTCCCGCTGGATTTATTCCGCGTGCCCTGAAGGATATGCAACGCTTGCTCTGCAAGGAGTTGGAGAACGCCCGCATCGGTTTCGGCGAAGTTCGCACCTTTGCGACGCCACGTCGTTTGGCCATCTCGATCGCTGATGTTGCTCGTCAGCAGCAGCGACAGGAGCTGGAACTGACCGGCCCGCCAGCCCGGATCGCTTTCGATGCCGATGGCAAGCCGACCAAGGCCGCTGAAGGCTTCGCCCGGACCAACGGTGTCAGCGTTGACGAGCTGCAAACCATCGAGACCGAAAAAGGCGCATACCTGTTTCTGTCCAAGGTGATCGAAGGGGGGGATTCGGCAGAGCAACTGCCGGAAATCCTGCCCAGTGTGATCGGTAAGATCCCATTTAAAAAGTCGATGCGCTGGAAAGATCTGGATATCCGTTTTGCCCGGCCGCTGCACTGGATCGTTGCCACCTTCGGCGGTGAGGTCATCCCCTTCACCTTCGGTGACCTGCAAAGTGGTAACATCTCCCGGGGCCATCGATTTATGGCTCCCCAGGAGTTTGTCGTCAGCGGTGCAGAAGATTATATCGCCAAAGCTGAACAGCAGCATGTCATCCCGCAGGTTGAGAAGCGTCATCGGTTGATCACTGCGCAGCTGGAAGAACTGGCAAAACAGTTAGGCGGCAAGATCAATCCAGACGATGAGCTGCTTGAAGAGGTCGGTTTTCTGGTCGAAACTCCGCAGGCGTTGGCTGGTAGCATCGAAGAGCGTTTCCTGCAGTTGCCGCCAGAGCTGCTGATCACCAGTATGCGCGAGCATCAGCGCTACTTCACGTTGATCGATGAGCAGGGCAAGCTGCTGCCGCACTTCATCACCATTGCCAACACCCTGGCCAAAGATCCGAAAGTGGTTGTCGCCGGGAATGAGCGAGTCCTCAAGGCACGTTTGTCTGATGCCATGTTTTTCTGGCAGGAAGATCAGAAAAGCAAGCTGGAAGCTCGCCTCGAGCCGTTAAAGAAGGTTGTCTACCAGGCCAAGCTTGGGACCAGCTACGAGAAGATCGAACGCTTCACCACCTTGGCTAGCGGACTGGCCGAGCAGCTTTCTCCTGCGGATTTAGCACTGACCAAGCGAGCGGCGTTATTGGCCAAGTGTGACCTGGAAACCGGTATGGTTTACGAGTTTCCGGAGCTTCAGGGAGTCATGGGCCGCGAATATGCACTGCTCGAAGGGGAAGATCAACGCGTTGCCACGGCTATTTTTGAGCACTATCTGCCAACTCAGGCCGGTGGTGAACTGCCGAGTGATCATGTCGGTGCTTTTGTTTCGCTGGCCGATAAGATCGATTCGATCTGTGGTTGCTTCAGTGTCGGCCTGATCCCGACCGGTACGGCCGATCCCTATGCGCTGCGTCGCTGCGCTATCGGTATTCTGGCGATTATTCTCGACCGCGGCTACGTCGTGTCGATTCCGGAACTGGTCGCAAAGAGTGTTGCATTGCTCGAAGCCAGGCGGCAGCGGCCGGCGGAAGAAATTGTTGCCGACGTGGTCGATTTTATCCGCCTGCGCTTGGTCAACATGCTGACCGGACAGGATTATCCGGCTGACGTGGTCGATGCGGTACTGAGCGCCGCTTTTAGCGAGCCGGTCGATGCCGTTGATCGGGTCAAAGCGCTGGCAGCGCTGAAAGGGCGCGAGGACTTCGAGCCACTGGCGGTCGCTTTTAAGCGGGTCGGCAACATCATCAAGGGCGGTCTGGAGCAGGCTGTCGAACCGGCACTGTTCGAAGATGATTGTGAAAAAGAACTGTTTGAGCAGCTGCAGCAGGTACAAAGCAAGGTTGCTGAACTGGTTGCCGGGCGTAATTACCCGGCAGCACTGGAAGCCATCGCCGGACTTCGGGCCCCGGTCGATGCTTTCTTTGATGGCGTCATGGTGATGGCCGAGGATCAAGCGGTCAAGAACAACCGTCTGGCTCTGCTCACCAGTATTGCCGGGCTGTTTAAGGGTGTCGCTGATTTCGGCCGGATCGCCTGATTATTGCGCGGAGTGACGGCCCGTAAAGCGGTCTTTTTAGAGTCATGTTTTTTGTGGCCGAAGGACAATCCGTCCTTGGGGGAGGTTCTTGAATGCGAAGAATCGATAGGCCGATAGTGCAGGATTCAGAAGTTATCCTGATAGCTGCGCTACCGGTCTGTCCGTTGTTTTCAGCCAAGGCCTCTTTCTGGGACCGGTTTGTTTTTCGGCCTTTTTTTATTGTTACATTGTGGACGAGACAGAGAAGAGGAGTAGTTCAATGACGAAGTACGTGTATTTTTTTGGTGAAGGTCAGGTGGAGGGTTCCGGTGAGATGCGTAACCTGCTTGGTGGCAAGGGGGCCAACCTCGCAGAAATGCTCTCCATCGGCTTGCCGGTTCCGGCAGGTTTTACCCTGACGACAGAAGTTTGTACCGAGTTCTATAAGAACAATCGCCATTACCCGGACGGGTTGGTCGATCAGGTCAAGGAAGCACTCGGTAAGGTCGAACGCATGATGGGGAAAACCTTTGGAGACCCGCAGAACCCGTTACTGGTTTCGGTCCGTTCCGGCGCCCGGGCCTCGATGCCGGGAATGATGGACACGGTACTAAACCTTGGTCTTAATGACCAGACCGTACAGGGCATTATTGATCAGAGCGGTGACCCGCGCTTCGCCTACGATTCCTACCGCCGCTTCATCCAGATGTATTCCAATGTTGTTCTTGAACTGGATGGCGAGATTCTGGAAAATATCCTGGAAAAGATGAAAGAGGAGAAAGGGATCGAACTCGATACCGATCTGAATGCTGCTGATCTGAAGCAACTGGTCGACCTGTTCAAAAAGAAGGTTCAGGAAGAGATCGGGCAAGGGTTCCCCGAAGATCCGGAAGAGCAGCTCTGGGGGGCTATCGGAGCGGTGTTCGGATCCTGGATGAACCAGCGGGCGATTACCTATCGCAAACTGAACGACATCCCTGCCGAATGGGGAACGGCCGTCAATGTCCAGTCGATGGTTTACGGCAATATGGGGGATGACTGTGCCACCGGCGTCGCTTTTACCCGTGATCCCTCAACGGGTGAAAACTACTTCTATGGCGAGTACCTGGTCAACGCCCAGGGTGAGGATGTGGTTGCCGGAATTCGGACCCCCCAACCGATCAATAAGGCCAAACATAAAGAAGGCGATCTGCCGGCGATGGAAGACGTGATGCCCGATTGTTACGCCCAGCTGGATAAGATCCGTGAAACTCTCGAGAAACATTATCGCGAAATGCAGGATATCGAGTTCACCATCGAAAAGGGCAAGCTGTACATGCTGCAGACCCGGACCGGTAAACGGACGGCTCACTCGGCAATCCGGATTGCTGTTGACATGGTGAAAGAAGGGCTGATCAGCGAAAAAGAGGCCATTTTACGAGTTGATCCCGAGCAGCTAGATCAGTTGCTGCATCCCTCCCTCGACCCGAGCGCGGAAAAAAACGTTATTGCCAAGGGCTTGCCTGCATCGCCGGGGGCTGCCAGCGGTAAGGTGGTCTTCAGTGCCGATGAGGCTGAAGAACAGAACCGTTTGAAGCAGAAGGTGATTCTGGTGCGGGTCGAAACTAGCCCGGAGGACATTCATGGCATGAATGCCGCCCAGGGAATTCTGACTGCGCGGGGTGGCATGACCTCACACGCGGCAGTGGTTGCCCGGGGAATGGGTAAATGCTGTGTTGCTGGCTGTGGCGAACTGAAAATCGATTACGAAAAACAGCAGATGACTACCAAGTCAGGACTTGTGATCAAGCGGGGTGATGTGATTACCCTTGACGGCTCGGCCGGGCAGGTGATCCTTGGCGATGTGCCTAAAATCCAGCCGGAGGTCAGTGGTGACTTTGCCGAACTGATGGTCTGGGTCGATAAAGTCCGCCGCTTGCGGGTGCGGACCAATGCGGATACACCCAAGGACTCTCGGGTTGCCCGCGAATTTGGTGCCGAAGGGATCGGCCTCTGCCGGACCGAACACATGTTCTTTGAAGGTGATAGAATTCAGGCGGTCCGGGAGATGATCCTTGCCGATGACCTGCAGGGCAGGGTCAATGCTCTGGCGAAGATCTTGCCGATGCAGAAAAGTGATTTTCTCGGCATTTTCCGTGAAATGAAGGGCTTCCCGGTCACGATCCGCTTACTCGACCCGCCGCTCCACGAATTCCTGCCGCAGACCGATGATGATGTCGCCGAGCTGGCGGCTATTGCCGGAATTCGCTTCTCTGAGGTTAAGGAGCATGTTGAGGCGTTGCACGAATTTAACCCGATGCTCGGGCACCGTGGTTGCCGATTGGGAATTTCCTATCCGGAAGTTTACGACATGCAGGTTCAGGCGATCATGGAAGCCGCCTGTGAGTTGGTCCGGGACGAAGGTTTTAGCATCGTCCCGGAAATCATGATTCCTCTGGTCAGCCACGTCAACGAGCTGAAAATCCTGCGGGCGAACGCGATCAAGGTTGCCGAGGAGGTTTGTGAACGTTTTGGTGTCAAGGTCGATTATCTGATCGGGACCATGATCGAACTGCCGCGTGCTGCCCTGATGGCAGACAAGGTTGCCCAACAGGCCGATTTCTTCTCCTTCGGGACCAATGACCTGACCCAGACCACCTACGGTTTGTCACGGGATGATGCCGGGAACTTTCTCGCCGATTATGTAGAGCGCGGGGTGTTTGTTCGTGACCCATTCATTTATCTCGATCGGGCCGGGGTTGGCCAGCTGGTCCGCATGGGCACAGAGAAGGGGCGCCAAACCCGTCCAGATTTGAAAGTCGGGATCTGTGGCGAGCATGGTGGCGAGCCGACCAGTGTTATCTTCTGTCATGACATCGGACTCGATTATGTGTCCTGTTCGCCATACCGGGTGCCGATCGCCCGTCTGGCCGCAGCACATGCGGTCCTTCTGGAAGGCTAAGAAAATCAAAGGCCCGGCAAATTTGCCGGGCCTTTTTAACTTTCAACGTCAGCCATAAACGCTAAAATCATAGTTTTTGACGTACTCCAGAATTTTTTTGTTATCGATCGGCCGACAATAATAAAAGCCTTGAACTATGCAGCGATCGAGGGCCTTGAGGTAGGCGTGTTGAATTTTGTTTTCCACCCCTTCAGCGATGAAGTCGAGCTGCAGCCCGGCCGAAACGTTGAGCATCGCCGGAATGATGGTGTTGTCATCACTCGGTTTGGTGATTTTTCTGACAAACGATTTGTCCAGCTTAAGGGTATTCAGCGGGAGTTGGTCGAGGTAGCTGAGAGAGGAATAGCCGGTGCCGAAATCGTCGATGGCAATCCTGATTCCATGGTTGGTCAGCTTGATAATGTTGGATAATGTCATCTCCATATTCTGAATCAGAACATTTTCCGTAATCTCAATCTCAAAAATACTCAGCCGCAAATCGTAGTCCGTGATCTTGCTTATCAGATAGTCGGCAAAACCGGTCATTGCCAACTGAATCGCAGAGATATTAATGCTGATCTGAATGTCGATACCCTGATAATGCCAATCCCTGGCGTCCTGCAGAATGTTTTCCAGGATACAGTCGCCCAGCTCATTGATCAGGTTCGTTTCTTCGGCCGTTTCGATAAATCGTCCCGGCAGTACCAGTCCATGCTCAGGTGAATTGATCCGCACCAGGGCTTCAACCGCGTGTAACTGTCCGGTCGAAAGGTTGATCTGTGGTTGGTAATTTATTTCGATCTGATCTTCATGAATCGCACTTCTAATCAGGTTCTCAGTGAAAACTTTGTTGCTGTTGTCATTCTGTAAATCGCTATTGTAGAGACAGATATTGCTGCTGGAGGTCGATTTAGAGTTGCTGACGGCGATATCCGCGTTCCGAATCAACTGTTCCTTGGTGGCCCCGTCATCCGGGAAAATCGCTAAGCCGATGCTGAGGCTGAGATGGATGTCGTTGTTCTCGTAAGTGAGAGGAAAGGCAGTTTCCTGAATGATTTTTTCCGCGAGCGTGATGGCCTCCTGCTCAGAACTGATCTCCGGAATCAGCAGGATGAATTCGTCTCCGCCAATCCGGGCGACGGTGTCCCCTTCACGGGTGCTTCTTTCCAGAATAGACGCCACCGTCTGGAGGACTTCATCACCGACCACCTGCCCATAGGTGTCGTTGATCATTTTGAAGCGGTAGATGTCGATATACATGACCGCCAGTTTTTCATTGTTCCGTTTGGCTTGGCTGAGCAAAACAGAAATACGATCATTCAACAGGTTACGATTGGGCAGACCGGTCAGCAGGTCGTGATTATGCTGGAAACGGATAATCTCCTCTGCACGTTTCTTTTCCGTGATGTCCCGGGCAACCCCGTAAGTGCCGAGGAAATTATCGTCTTTTCCATGGTTAGCATTGCCGCTGAGTTTATAGCCGCCGGCAAAGTTCCTTTCCACCTGCATCGCTCTGACTTCGACATGCAGCAGCGAGCGATTATCTTTACATAGCAGGCGAAGTTCAACCTTTTTGGTGCCTTTGGGGAGCTTCTGGGTCGTGAAGAAATAGTTGGCCCGATTCAGATCCTTGGGGTAAATGAAGGCTGAATAATGTTTTCCAAGGACCTCTTTATGGGTGTAACCGAGGGTTTTGGTCAGGTTGCGATTGACAAAGGAAAAGAATCCATTTTGGTCGAGCATGTAGAGCAGGTCGGGAGAATTGTGCACGATGAACTTGTGCAACGCTTCCGACTCTTTTAGTTTTTCAACCATCTGCCGATTTTCAAGCTCAAGAGCACGTTTTTCCAAAACATTTTTGATAGAGAATAACAGCTCGTCAGGGCTGTAAGGTTTTCTGATGAAATCTTTGGCTCCGTTGGTCAGCACCTCGATCGCTTTGTTGAGTTCCAGTTCCCCGCTGACAATGATGATGTTGGTTTCGATATTGTTATCGTTGATGTGATTGATAACATCGAGTCCGTCAATGTTGGGCATGTTCAGATCGAGCAGGATCAGCTGGTAATCCTGCTGGTCGAGCGCCCGTAACGCCGCAAAACCGCCGACCGCATAGGCTGAGCTCAGGCCCGCAGTCGTGAGGATCTGTTGCAGACTTTTACAGATGCGCGGGTCATCGTCGACGATCAGAACCTGAATCGATTCTGCAGATGAGCCACCTCCGGCTATGTCAGATAGATTAATCATAAATTGCGCTGTTCCACCTGTTGATCAGCGAGATTTCTCGGCAGCAGGATCTTGAACTCGGTCCCCGCTTCTCTGCTTGAGTAGCAGGTGATCGTGCCGGATAATTCACTGATTAAATCCCCGACAATCGACAATCCTAAACCGGAATGCCCCTTTTTGGTACTTTCGACAGGTTTGAAAAGATTCTTCAAAACTTTGGCTGGAATCCCCGGGCCGTTATCTTTGAGCGATATTTCGACGAATTGATTTCCATTTTGGAAACAGTTGTCCCGTGAACTGATTTCCAGCGAGCCGGATTGCGGCAACGCTTCGACCGCATTTTTGATGATGTTGATAAATACCTGCTTCAGCTTGTGTTCCGGATAGCTGAGTACAGGCAGCCCTGACTCCAGTTGCAGGGTCGAGCTGATGTTCTTTTCGCCATAGAGCGAATTGCTGAAAAAGCGATCCAGCTCATTCAGCAGTTTGTTGATGTCGGTTCGGCTGGTGCCATCAACTTGCAACTCGCTGCCCCGAGCTTTGACAAGGATTGCTCCAACCCGTTCCATCTCGTCCTTGATAAAGCTGATTTCCTCTTTCGCCGGATGATCATCATCCAGCTTGCGACCTAAAATATACAGATAGTTGTTAATGATGGTCAGCGGGTTTCTGACCTCGTGAACAATCTTGTCATAGGTGGTTAAGCTGATGCAGTCCTCTGACCCTTCGGCCTGGGTGATGAGGAAATATTTCTTGCCGATTTCTGTACTCAGTAAGCGTAGCAGGGGCAGCTTTTCTTTGAAGGCTGCGAGTTCTTTACGTGCCAGCCCGATGACGAGGACCCCAAGGTTTTCGGTTGTCGTGCCGATCGGAAGGAAATAGGCGCATTCTGCTCCGATGGCCCGGATGATCTGATTGTCCGAGATGGATGCTTTATGTTCCGATGAGTCAAGGCCACGGCGGTGGATAAAACAGTCGATAATGGCACTGTTTTCATCTTTGCTGGTGAAGCTGATTTCATCAAGTTTACTGATCTGCAGATCGTTAAATGGAACCAAAGAATCAGGATTTTTCCCACGGTGAAGAAACAACAACCTCTTTAGGTTGAAGAGCAGGTCAAAATTAATCCGGATCTCTTTGATGAAGCTTTCGGTGTTGTCACTTTCACCATTCAAAAAGCAGTAGGCCAGAGTGACATTTTTGATCTGTTCCGCCAGTTGCTCTGCCTTCTGCTTGTGGATGACTTCTGTTTTTGCCTGATCCTTGGCTTCGGCAAAATCAGCCTCATCAGAAAACCCGAGCTCGGCGAGAACCTGTTTGCTTTCGTCGAGGGCAACCGCCAAGCATTCCAGGACACTGTCTTGTGGCAGTCCCAGTAACTTTTTAGCCTTGGTAATGTCTTGTTCCTCAACTTCAGTGTCGAGCGGTGAGGAAAGGCTGCGGGCAACGGATAGAATTCTCAGCAGCACGGGGGAATTGGCCAGCTCTTTGTCCTCAGCATACTGAAAAAGGACTGCATCTGACATTAACGAGTCAAGCTGCCAGTTTTCAATCAGGGCTGCACCCACCTCGCAGTGGTCGAGCCCGTAGTTGCTCCGTTCCAATTCGCGATAACTGGCTGTTGCGTCATATTGCTCCAGGACTGGCAGGTAATTGTCTTTATAGTTGGAAAGTAACAACAGAATGCCCACCTGATGTAGCAGCCCAGCCAGATAAGCTTCTTCGGTCTTTGGATAATTAATTTGTCGAGCGATCAATTCTGCCAAATGGGCGCAGACGAGTGAGCGTAACCAGAGCAGGTGGACCGGTCGATCCGATTTTTTAAAATTTTTGCTGAAGAATTGCTGGACAGCACTGGTGATAATGATTTTTTTGATGTTTTTCAGGCCAAGAACGATCAGCATCCGTTTTACATCGCTGATTTCGTTCCACTGCCGATAGAGTGGAGAGTTGGCGATTTTAAGGAATTTTGCGGTCAGGCCGGAGTCCCGCTTAATAGCCTTTGAGAACATTTCAAAGGTTGCATCATCGTTGTTACACAAATCCATCAACTCGACCAGCAGGCTGATCTCAGAGGGCATCGTGTCAATCGAGAAGCTTCTGTCTTTAAGATAGATACGCTGCATATCTATCTCGTGCCTTTCTGGTGCGGGAGGAGAGCGAACTTTAAATTTGTTAATCTTGGGATTTCTTAATATACAGTGATTTGGATATGGAATCAAACAAGTTCGCCAAGAAAATTACAATTTTCTTATTTTGGATGCGTTTTTTTGTCTCGACTCTAAAGTCCTTTATCTGTACACGGGTATTTTGTTTTTTAGAAAACCGTTTATGCATCAAGTTTGAAAACCATTTGCAACACTCATGCCCTCTGGGCTTGCGGTTTAAGATGATGAAATAACAGTTGTTTTTATTAAGACTCTCCGTCCCCTGGCTTTTGTCGCGTTATTTGCCGGAAATGGCTCTGGCATCTCACGGTTTTATGGACTTTTAACCTCCGGTGAAAGCATCTGACAACCAGGGATTGACACGGCAGTGTCGGGAGTTTGAAACCTCATTTAGAGGAAAGACCTTTCGTCAGAGGCAGGGCATCATGGTTATGGCTGTTATTTAGTCTCCTGTTGGAGCCTGTCGTCCCCGTTCTTGTCTGCAGAGACATGCAGTCCGCAATGGACACAACGCCGTACCGGCAGGAAGGTCGGCCCATGGGTGTGAAAGCAATTGCCACAGTCGGGGCAGCGGACAACCACAGCCATTCCTACTGAGATACAGAGTAGGATGAGCCAGGCTATAAAGGCCTTTATGACCGTATCCCAGCCCCCAGTCGTCTGCAGCGCGACCATCATTGCCGGAATATAAATCAGGATCGTCAACCAGAGGAACCAGCGGCGCTGGCGAACTTTTTTCAGTCCCTTTGCTAAGTCAAGAGGGTCGATCGAAGGGCTGTCATCCATCACATCTATTCTCCACTTTGTCGGGGGCGCTCACCGGGGTCAAGATCGACCTGATATTAAATGAGCTTTGGCGTGATACTACTTTTTTTTGGTGGGGATAGCAATCGGAGATGCAGTGAGTGGTCTGTTCCGTCTCTGATGCTGTAATAGTTAGAAACCGTAACCGTTAAGCCGCCTTGTTTTCTTCTGCTTTAGCTGCCTTCGCGTTTTGCGTTACCGCGGCTGGCCAGAGTGGAGTTTGCTTTCCCTGTTTATCGGTCTTTCTGTGCTGGTTCTGGTATTCAAAAATGTGCAGTACCGTTTATGCAATAAAAAGCCCCTCCAGAATGGAGGGGCTTTAAAGGCTCAGATCGCAGAACCTGGTTTAGTGAGCTTCAGCAATCTCAAAAGTGCCATCTGCTGCGATGGTGATGGTGGCATCAAGGTATTGCAGGTTGTTTTTGTTGATGTAGTCAGACTCGCCAAGGATTGCGTAGTAGGAACCGCCGGCACGACCACCGGTCGCGCAGTGGAGAACAACGCGGCCTTCATTCGGCAGTTTGGCGACCGATTCTTTGGCCTTGAAGATAAAGTCTTCGTCAAAAACGTGAATCGCCCCTGGAATGTGGCCAGCCGTGTAGTCTTCTGCCGACCGGGTATCGACGACTGCAACCTTGCCAGCAGTCACCAGCTCTTTAAATTCTTTGCTTGAGATAGCTTCTGGCAGCGCATTGGCAGGAGTTTGTTTTTTGGCCACGCCACTTGCTTCATTTCCCCAGACAGGCAGCTTGGCTTCTTTCCAGGCCGGTTGTCCGGCAGCGTAGACAGAAACTTTCTTGTAACCAAGTTTCAGGGCCATTTTTGCGCTTAAATGGCTGAGTTCACACTTGTACCCGCCGCAGTAAAAAATTACTGGAACGCTCTTGTCTGCCGGCAGCAGGCCTTTTTTCAGCTCGAACTCTGCTTTAGGTAGCGAGATGGCATTGGGGATAAAGGATTGCTGGTATTTAATTGCCGGGCGGGCATCGACCAGCACATAAGGCTTTTGGCTCGGCTTCATGACGAACTTCTCAACGCCTTTGGTTTCAATAATAGTGTAGTTACCGGCCTTGTTCCAACCGGGCTGACCTTCATACCAGACTTTGACATTCTCAAATCCGGCTTTCATGGCAATTTCAGCCGATTGCGGGCTGAGCTTGCAGTGCAGACCGCCACAGTAGAAGATGATGGTTTTATCTTTGGGGAGTTTGTCGAGGCTCTTGGAAAGCAGCGCTTTGGGGATGCTGACGGCGCCAGGGACGTGGCCATCATCAAATTTAATCGCCGGACGGGCATCAACGATGAAATATTGCTCTGCATCAGGGCCAGCCATGATTTCCATGACCTGAGCAGTCGTAATGCGCAACTTCGGGTCCTGGGGAACATTCTGCTTTTTCGGTGCTGCCGCTTCGTCAACTGCCGCTGCAGCTTCTTCTGGCACTGGAACATTCGGTTTGGTGGTTTGGCAACCTGTTAGCAAAAAGGCTGCCGCCAAAATTCCTGCCAGCAATAGGGTCCATTTCTTCATGCCTGATCATCTCCTGCTTTTTAGGGTTATATCGAGACCTTAAGTGGTCGGTAATTAGTCGCGGCAAATATATCACATGTTTAGTCGATTTACAGCCATTATTTGCCGTAGTTATTGGTTTTTTTAAAAAACACTGTTTGTTGGTTATACGTGGGGGGATGATATGAATATTTCTTTTCTGAATGTCTGTGATTCTAGACATAAATGGTCAATAATCACTGATATGAAATAGTTCGTGAGTTCAGTATATTGGCATTGTTGATAAGGTGATACAGGTTGTGTGCCGGCAAGAGAGCGGGTTGTTTTGTTTTCTTGTCACCGTAGTTTGGAGTTAATATTGTCGCGGGATGTACATAAAAATGTGAAAGTTTGGAAGGTTATTTTCCAGACTTGAGCAGTCGGTGTAACTGGTCTGCTTGTTCTTGAGATAATCGAGCCGCATCTCTCGCCAGGTCAACCGTTTTGCTGCCGAGGAGCTGGTAGAGGTGTAAGAGTTCCGGGGCGGATGACTCCAGGCTGGCAATATGTTTTTCAACCGTATTTTGGTCACCGCGCACGATTGGCCCGGTCAGGCCTCTCTGTGTGCCGAATTGGCCAATATTGTCCAGTGTCGCTTGGACCAGCGGCAGCAACAGTCTGTTTGCCGTTGCGGCGTCAATGCCACATTCTGGCAGCAGGTTGGCGGCCGTTGCAAATAGGGTCACTAGAAAGTTTGAAGCGATACTGGCACTGGCATGATAGAGTGCTTTTTTTTCGGAATCGATCTGGAATGGTTGTCCGCCGAACGCTTTTATCAGCTCGCTTCCGAGTTCAATAGCTCTCGCGTCACCTTCCAGGGCACAGGGGCAGTCCTGCAGCTTTTCCGCAGCGAGCTGCCGGTTGGCAAAAGGGAGCAGGGGGTGAATAGAGAGGGCCTTGTGGCTGGAGGCAGGAGTTGTCAGGATCGCCGCCGGGTACAGCCCGCTAAAATGGACCATGCACTGGTTCGCTTTCAATTCAAGCTGCTGCTGAAGTTTTGCGGCCAAGCCCTCGAGTTGATCATCAGTGGTCGCGAGCAGGATGATCTCTGCATCTGCTGCAGACTGAAGATTTGTTGAGGCGACAGCCTCGTCGGCTCCAATGAATGAACGGGCATCGGCGGTGCGTACCTGATCACGGCCAATGACCGCGTGGATCGGGTAGCCACTGTTGAACAGTCGATTGCCAACTGCGCAACCGACTTTGCCCGGTCCGATCAGGGCAATACTCGGTTTCATGCCACGCTTGCTTTCAGGGTGCCGACCTGTTCAATCTCACCCCAAAGCTCATCGCCACTTTGGATGCGGCTAACCCCCGCCGGGGTTCCGGTCAGCAGGATGTCACCCGGTTCCAAGGTGAAGAACGACGAAATTTCGGCGATAATTTCTTCAATCGAGCGCATCATTTGGGCTGTTGTGCCATCTTGCCGCACTTCATCATTCACCTTCAGCGTCAGGCGCAGGTTGTTCGGGTTTTGAACCTGTTCGGCCGCAACAAAATCGGAAAGTGGGCAGGAAGTGTCAAAACCTTTGGCGATTTCCCAGGGCAGGCCTTTCTCTTTAAGCTCCGCCTGCAGGTCGCGTAAGGTCAAGTCGAGGGCAACTCCGTAGCCGGCAACATGGGTTAAGGCTGTTTCTGTGGAGATGTTCTTGCCTTTGACGCCGATCAGGACCGCCAATTCAAGTTCGTGATGGCAATCGTGTGTATAGTCCGGCAGCTCAATTTTACCACCATCGGCCAATATGCTGCTGGCAGGTTTGCAGAAAATCACCGCTCGGTCCGGAACCTGGTTGCCCAGTTCGCGAATATGGTCAAGGTAGTTGCGTCCCAGGCAGACAATTTTGCCGACCGGGTAGGTTTGTTTTGTCCCTTTGATTTTGACTTTGTGCATTGTCCCGCTCCTTTGAAGAATGGGTTTTGAATAGATTGATCAAGGCGCTTTCGGTAGCGACCAATTGTAGTGAATGGCAAGTAATCTCAAAATGATAACACTGCAGGCCGAAAATATGACCGCGAGCTCATCCGCGACCTCCAGGTGCAGCAAGAAAACCAGCAATGCTCCACCGAAGATACAGGCAGAGGCATATATTTCGCGCCGCATGATTAACGGGACTTCGTTCGACAGTACATCGCGCATCACCCCACCGGCGGTACCGGTCATTACTCCCATCAGGACTGCACCCAGAGGGCCGCTTTGAAACGCGATCGCCTTGCCGGTACCGATCACCATGAAGGTGCCGAGGCCGATGGCATCGAGATAGAGTAGCGGCTGTTCGATCTTCGGTAAAAAGCGATGGGCGAGGAAAACCAGCAGTGCGATTGAGATCGGCAACCAGAGGTAAATTTCATTCCGCAGGCAAAAGGGGGGGAGGTCGCCGAGCAGCAGGTCGCGAATGGTCCCCCCGCCGATGGCCGTGACCATTCCCAAAACCAGCACCCCGAACAGGTCCATGCCGCGCCGGACACCGGCCCAGGCACCGGAGGCGGCAAACGCGACGGTGCCGATGAGATCGAGAAGATAGAGTAGCTCCATTTAAGTCTCCCGCTCGGAAGATAACTGGAAGCAGCAGCAAACGCAAGAGTTCAACTTTGGATTGCCTTCTGCAGATGTGCTAGGATATTTGTTCTGCATGATTTTTGTTATTCGGAGCGTGCATGTTTTTTCCTGTTGCCGATACGCCCAACCCGCCGGGGCGAGCTTATGTTACCTGGACGCTGATTGCGGTCAATGTCGGCATTTACCTGCTGGTGAGCCTGCCGGCTGGACTCAGCAAGATCAATCTTCAGGACCCGGTACTGCATGAGTATCTGCAGGTCCTCGATCTGGTTGGCAAAGTCACTGCGCAGCAGGTATACCAGAATGTCAGCGCTTATGACCTGCTGGTTTTTCAGTATGGCTTCCGTCCGGCCGAGTTTGCCCCGCTGACCTTGATATCTTCCCTGTTTCTGCACGGCGGCGTTATGCATCTGGCCGGAAATATGCTGTTCCTGTTTATTTTCGGTGACAATGTTGAATTCCGTCTCGGCCGCTTGCGTTACCTGTTGACTTATCTCGGCTGTGGTTTCGCGGCGACCCTGTTCTTTGCTCTTTTTGCCGGCAATTCACAGGTGCCACTGATCGGTGCCTCAGGAGCAATCTCCGGGGTGCTCGGCTGTTATTTTCTCTGGTTTCCCCGCAACCGGGTGCGCTGCTTTCTGTTCCTGTTTCCGATTCTCATGACCAGCGTTTATCTGTCCGCGCGCTTGGTGCTCGGTTTTTATCTGCTGATCGACAACCTGCTGCCGTTCTTATTTGCCTCCACTTCAGGAAGTGGCGTCGCCTACGGAGCGCATATCGGCGGCTTCCTCGGCGGCCTGGGAGTGGCTTGGGGGGCTGATCAGTACTACCGTTTGCGCAGTGGTTGGTTTCGTCCTACTCCTAAACCGGCTGAACCGCTCTCCTCGTTGCGGCAGATCTGCCCGGCGGTGTTGAGTGGTGATCTGGACGGAGCGAGCGACTGTTACCTGAACCTCGACAGCAGTGAAGACCGCTTGCAGGTGGAATCGGCAGATGTGATGTCGGTCGGCAATCATATGCTCGAGCAGGGGCGTTTTCGCGAAGCTTTGCACATCTTCCGGCGGTTTATCGCCGAGCGGCAGAACGACGAGCGGATCGACCAGGCCTATCTGGGAGCAGGCAAGGCGATGCTGCAGCAACCCCGCTACCAGACCAGCGCCTACCATTACTTTCTTTCGGCGATCGACCTGGCGCGCAGTGAACAGTTGGCTGCCGAAGCACGAATGCAGCTGCGTTTGATTGAAAAGCAGCGGGCAACAATGAAGGGTTGAGGCACAGATGTATTATTTTGCTTATGCCGAGCCGGTTTTTCGCCCCCCCTCGGAGGCGCGGTCACTGATATTTCAGATCACCATCGGCTGCAGTCAGAACCAGTGCCGTTTCTGTGGCATGTACAAGATGAAACAGTTCCGTATCCGCCCGGTCGAGGAGATTGTCGCGGAAATTGCTGCAGTGCCGCAACAGCATCGCAACTATTATCAACGCGTTTTTCTCGCCGATGGTGATGCTCTGGTTTATCCGCAACAAGGATTGTTGCAGATTCTCGATCTGCTGGCGGAAAACTTTCCCAACCTGACCCGCATCGGTGCTTATGCTTCGCCGAACAGTTTGACCAGCAAAACGGTTGCTGAACTCGCCGAGTTGAAGGCGAAAAAGCTGCGGATTCTCTATTTCGGTTTGGAAAGCGGCGATGGTCCAACCCTGCAACTGGTCAACAAGGGCTTTGCACCGGCGAGGATGCTGGAGCTTTGCCGCAATGCGCAAGAAGCGGGCTTGAAACTGTCCGTGACCGGGATTCTTGGCATTGCCGGCCGGGCGCGAAGTGCTGAGCATGCGGCCGCCACCGCAGAATGGATCAATCAACTGTCTCCAGAATACTTTTCCCTGTTGACCATGTTTAAACGGCACAACGACGTTTATTTCGAACAGATTGAGCCCTTGACCAACGGTGAGATTATCGAAGAGGCATTGGCGATCGTCAAACTGCTCAAGCCGAAAAAATGTATTCTGCGCTCGAACCATGTCTCGAATATTCTCAACCTGGCAGGCAGTTATCCGAAGGATCGCGGAAAAATAATTGCCCAGGCGGAGTCCGCGTTGCAGCAGGCGCGGTGCAAACCGCAGTGGTGCCGGGAAATACCCGATTACGGGGAAGAGTATTTTTAACCCACTTTAGAATGCCGTTTGCAGTTGAGGAGGATGTAATGGAATTGACGGGGGGAGCATGTATTGCCGGTAAGCTGATAACTGGTGAGGGACAGGCTTTTTATGCTGTAAATCCGGCGAGCGGCGAGCAGTTAGATCCGGTTTTTTTTGAGGGGTCCGCTGTTCAGGTCGAGCGTGCTACCCACGCCGCCGAGCGTGATTTTAACCGCTTCCGCCAGCTACCTTTGTCCGAACGGGCTGATTTCATTAAGGCAATCGCGGAACAGTTACGCGCTTTAGAGGCCGACCTGATTGTGCGCGCCAACCTGGAAACCGCTTTGCCGGTTGCCCGGCTTGAAGGTGAGTTGACGCGGACCGTCAATCAACTGCTGATGTTTGCCGATTTGGTCGGTACCGGTGAGTTTTTGCAGCCCCAGATCGACCCCGCATTGCCGGACCGGCAGCCGCTGCCACGCCCCGATATCCGCATGACTCAAATCCCCCTCGGCCCCGTTGCTGTATTCGGCGCCAGTAATTTCCCGTTCGCCTTTTCGGTTGCCGGGGGCGATACCGCAGCGGCTTTTGCCGCGGGCTGTCCGGTGATTGTCAAGGGGCATCCCGCTCATCCTGGAACCTCCGAACTGGCTGGACAGGCGATCAGCAAGGCCATCGAAAAATGTGGTTTGCCGAAGGGGGTTTTCTCCCTGTTGCAAGGCAACAGTCACCAACTGGGCGCAGCATTGGTCGAGCATCCGCTAGTTCAGGCGGTGGCTTTTACCGGCTCCCAGGCCGGTGGCCGGACCCTGTTCGATCTGGCGTCTGCCAGGCCGGTGCCAATTCCGGTGTTTGCCGAGATGGGGAGCATCAACCCGATCTTTGTGCTACCGCGAACTTTGGCTGACGGGGCCGAGCAGCTGGCACAGAACTATGCCGCCTCGGTCACTCTCGGGGTTGGCCAGTTCTGTACCAACCCGGGGGTCCTGTTTGTTTTAAACTGTCCGGAGCTTGAGTCATTTATGGCCGGGCTCGGGAACTGTCTGGCCAAAGCGGGAAAAGGACTACCAGTCAGGGCTCTCCGCCCTGGATGAACGGCCAGGGGTCGAGCTGCTGAGTGGTGAGCTCCCTGAAACGGCTGAGACCGACGTTTGCCAGGTTTCTCCTGCCCTCCTCAGAACCACAGCGGATCGTTTCCTCGCAGACCCGTTGCTTGCCGAAGAGGTTTTCGGGCCTTCAGCGCTGCTCGTTGTCTGTTATTCGTTCCTGCAAATTCAGCAGTGTGCCACGGCTCTGCAGGGCCAGTTGACAGCGACGGTTCTCGCATCTGCCGAAGAAGAAGCTCTCTGCCGTGAACTGTTCTCAATTCTGGAGCGGAAAGCTGGGCGCCTCATCCTGAACGACTTTCCAACCGGCGTCGAGGTCTGCCGGGCGATGATTCATGGCGGCCCTTATCCGGCGACAACCGATAGCCGATCGACCTCTGTCGGTTGCAACGCTATTCACAGGTTTCTGCGCCCTGTCTGCTTACAGAATTTCTCTGCCAGCTTGTTACCGAAACACCTGCTCGACTGAATAAGCTCAGGGATTTCAGACCGACCGAACATCATCCCTGGTTCGCTTGAGCTCCCCATTCAGGTTTATTCAGATCTGTTCTTGCTTTTCGTCATCGGTCTTCATTGGATCCGCAGAAAATTCATTATATCCTCACAACTCTACGTATTTATTTGTGAATGTTGTTTTTCGATTGGAAGATATTGATTAGCTAAAAAAAATTGGGCCGGTTGCTTGAATAAAAAAAAGATGTCGTTTTAATTAAATTGTCAGTCAGTTGGAGATGGAGTTTACAGAATGGATCTGATCTCAGCCAACACTAGAGCCGCTTTTATCCCGTATGGATAAAAGCGGTTTTCATCTGTTACTGCATAAAGATCGGTTATCGGATTTCGATTGAGCTCGTGATCAAGGATTGATCATTTCTGATCCAGGGAACCGGATTCAACCAGGTGCTCCGTGAAAAGATCTGCTGTGTCGTGACAATGTGAGGGAGTCAGATGATCTACGATGCCT
>CALZHQ010000042.1 GCA_945787295.1 uncultured Desulfuromonadales bacterium | reverse complement strand
ATAAAAAGACTTTATTCAGACCGGTTTTGTCTAAGGGAGCACCCAGGAGGTGCTCCCTTTTTTGTGGGCAAAATTTATCGGTTTTATAACCAATAAAAAGGTTCTGATAAAAAGTCTTCATTTAGCCGCCAAGACACCAGGGCGCTATGAGAAGCAAAAGCCAGGAATCGGGGTTTGCTTGGTGCTCTTGGTGTCTTGGTGGCAATAGACTTTGTTTTGGTTATAGGTGCGAAGTTTTTCGAGTCGATTTCTGTTGCCTCTAGCAAGGGCTGCAGCATGAGCGCCGACTTGTCCGGGACCTTGATCGCGTTATGTTTCTATCTGGATTTGAGGGTTTGAAGAAGGGATTTCGGGGGGTTAGAAAGCTCTTTTGGTCCAGGGGGGCGATGCTGTCCAATTGTTTGTCGCCCGGCACGCTCTTAATGAAAGTTAAGTCCTTGTCAGAACTGCATTTTCTAAAACGGGCAAGGGGCGAAAAAACAGGGATTTATCCTTGACATGATCAAGGTCTATCGCTATCCTTTCACCATCTTGGTGTCAAACAGTGTCAAACGGTGTCAAATATGAAGTTTTCCGGTGAATTTAATGTCAGTATCGACCTGAAGGGGCGGATCAGTATTCCGGCCTCAATTCGGGACGAACTGCGTCAAGTTTACCAGAGTGAAAGCCTTTTTGTAACTCGTTTTAAAGGCGGGCTGGTGGCTTATCCTCCGAGCCGTTGGGATGAGATCTGCGCGAACGTGCTGGCAATGCCGCCAGGCCCGGGTCGCGAGGCGAATTTGCGTAACCGTATCGCTCCGGCCAAGGAATGTACTTTCAATGCCCAGGGCCGCATTCAGGTTCCCCAGTCGTTGCGCGAGCATGCGGGGCTGGACAAGGATGTGGTTGTGATCGGCATGTTTGAAAAGATAGAAATCTGGAGCCAGCAGGCTCACGCGCAAATTACCGGTGAGTCTGAAGCCCTGCTCGATGAGGATGCGCAGGGGCAGGCGGATCTGGGTTTCTAGGTTATGACAGCGGCAGCCTTTGAGCATTTGTCAGTGATGCCCGAGGAGGTGCTGCATTGGCTGCAACCGAAACCTGATGGTGTCTATCTGGACGGGACCCTCGGCGGAGCCGGGCATTCGCGACTGCTTCTTGAGGCTGCTCCCGGCTGTCGACTGGTTGGCCTTGATCGTGACCCGGCGGCGCTGGAAAAGGCCGCAGAAGTGCTGGCGCCGTTTGCCGGTCAGGTCAGCCTGCAGCATGCCACTTTTGATCAGGCGGATCGCGTGCTGCAGCAGCTAGGTATCGATCTTCTTGACGGAATGCTCCTCGATCTGGGGGTTTCCTCCCATCAGCTTGACACTCCGGAGCGTGGCTTCTCCTTCCGCCATGATGCCCCGCTCGATATGAGGATGAACCCGCAGGTCGGAATGACTGCTGCAGAGGTGGTTAATCAGGCTGAAGAGGCAGAGCTGGTTCGGATCTTTTTTGCCTACGGAGAAGAACGGTTCAGTCGCAGGATTGCCCGCAAGATCGTTGCCCGGCGCACTGAAGAGCCGATCACCCGCACGACCGAGTTGGCGCAACTGGTTCGCGACGCAGTTCCTGGCGGTAAAAGGCCCAGTCGGATTCATCCGGCTACCCGGGTTTTTCAGGCGTTGCGGATTCATGTCAACCAGGAACTGGAACAGGTTGAAACCGGTGTCGCAGCAGGGATTGAGCTGCTCAAGCCGGGCGGACGGCTGGTGGTGATCAGCTTTCACTCGTTGGAAGATCGGATCGTCAAGCAGCTGTTTCGAGATCAAGCTAAAGGATGTGTTTGTCCACCGCGGTTGCCGGTCTGCCAATGTAACAAGATGCCGCAGGTGAAGTTGCTCACCCGCAAAGGAGTACGGGCGAGCACAGAAGAAATAGAAGTTAACAGCCGTTCGCGCAGTGCCATTCTGCGAGCGGTTGAGCGTTGCTGATCCGCCTAGCGGTCAGTCGTTGAGTAAGTAGGGAGGCGCCTATGTCAGAAGCTCTGCCAAGGACAATTGTCAAAATCAATGGTTTTTCTCTTCACCGCCCCCGCCTGGCTCCGGTTTTTGCCGCCATTGTGCTGGTTTCATTGCTTTCGCTGCTGTTTGTCTGGTCGCGAATCCACGCCATAAATCTTGAGTACGACATTTCAGGCCTGGAGCGGCAAATCCGCCTGGGCAAGCAGCAGATCAAGCAATTGAAGCTGGAAGCAGCTTACCTTTCCCGCGATACCCGGATCGAAGGGCTGGCTCGTCAAGAGTTGGGACTGCGTTCACCGGCTTCCGGGCAGATTATCCGGGTCGACTGATATGGCCGTTTCGGAGCGTGGAATTGAGATCCGCATCCGATTTTTCGGCGTTCTGTTTATTGTCGCCTTTCTGGTGATTGCTGTCCGTGGTTATTACCTGCATGTGGTTCAGGCCCCGAAACTGCAAGACCGGGCTGATCAGCAACGACAGCGCGTGGTCGAACTGGCCCCGCAGCGTGGCAGCATTGTTGACCGCAACGGAGACCCGTTGGCCCTCAGTCTGGATGCGCAATCGCTTTACGCCGACCCCGTGCTGGTAAAAGAACCGAAACAAGTAGCTGCTCAGTTAGCTGGCCTCTTGGATATGAAGAAAAAGGAACTGGTCAGGCTGCTGTCGGATAATAAGCGCTTCGTCTGGATTAAACGGAGGCTCGATCCGGAAGTGGCCAGGCAGGTCCGCGAGTTGCGGATCGCTGGTTTGCAGTTTGTTGCTGAGCATAAGCGTTTTTATCCCCAGGCCGGGATCGGTGCGCATGTCGTTGGCTTCACCGGCCTTGACCCCAAGGGACTTGAGGGTTTAGAGCTAGAATATGACCAGTTATTACAAGGGGAGCCGGGACGGATGGTTTCCCAGCGGGACGCTCGAGGCCGCGGCATGGCGACGGCCGAGCAATTGGTGCAGGGGGGAGTGCCGGGTCACAATCTGCAGCTGACCCTCGATCGCTCGCTGCAGTATATTGCGGAAAAGGAATTGGCCCGCGTCGTCAAAGAGTTTAAGGCGAACAGTGGAACCGTGGTGGTTATGGAGCCGGCGAGCGGTAAGGTGCTGGCATTGGCGAGCCAGCCTGACTACAACCCGAATTTGCCGGGTAAATCGCGGATCTCCAGCCGGCGTAACCGTGCCGTTACTGACATGTTTGAGCCGGGGTCGACTTTTAAGCCATTTCTGCTGGCCGGTGCGCTGGAAGAGAAGATTGTTCGTCCCAACCAGAAAACCTACTGTGAAAACGGTCGCTACGAGGTGGGCGGCAAGGTGATCCGGGACACCAAAAAACACCGCAAGCTGAACCTGCAGGAGATGCTCAAGTACAGCAGTAACATCGGCTTTGCCAAGCTGGGCAAGGCGATGGAGCGGGAACGCTTCTATTCCTATATTCGCGATTTCGGTTTCGGTGAGCCGACCGGAGTCGATCTGCCGGGTGAAGTGAGTGGCATGCTACGGCCACCATCGCGCTGGTTCGAAATCGACCTGGCGGCCATCTCCTTCGGCCAAGGGTTGAGTATTACGCCGATCCAGATTGCTACGGCAATGTCGGCCATCGCTAATGGCGGTGTTCTGATGGAACCATACCTGGTTGAGCGGATCATCGATGCCGATGGGCAGACAGTCAAGCGGAGTCTGCCGCAGGTGAAGCGGCGCGTTGTTTCCGAGCGGACGGCCGAGCTGGTGCGAGACATGATGGTTTCCGTGACAGAGCCCGGCGGCACCGGTACTCGGGCTGCATTGGCCGGTTATCAGGTGGCGGGAAAAACCGGAACGGCGCAGAAAGTCGATCCGGTGACCGGTGGTTATTCGATCGACAAACGGGTTTCATCTTTCATTGGTTTTGTGCCGGCCGACGCGCCGGCTTTGGTGATTTCTGTGACAGTCGATGAACCGGAGGGCAAAGGCTACGGCGGCGTTGTCGCTGCGCCGGTGTTTGCCCGGATAGCGGAGCAATCTCTGAGCCATCTGAATATTTTGCCGAAAGGCACGCTGGAGAACTTGGCGGTTGCCCAAACTGATCTGGCTCCGCTGCCGGATCTGGCTCCGCTGCTGCCGGATAGTGAGCCGGTTGATGGACTGGTTATGCCGGACTTTCGCGGTATGAGTTATCGCCAAGTTCTGCAGGCGATGGCAGAAAAACAGCTCAATTTAAAGCTCTCGGGGAGCGGTCAGGTTGTCGAACAGTCACCGGCACCGGGAGCAACAATCCGTTATGGCAAACAGGCCTGGGTTCGGCTCGGGGCGTAAGGAATACCGATGCAATTATCAGCTTTGCTGAAAAATGTTCCAGCGCAACAGATTCACGGCTCAACTGAGCTGGAAGTCACCGGTTTGGCTTGTGACTCCCGCAAGGTTGAGGTCGGGACAGTCTTTTTTGCCCTGCCTGGCAGTAAAATTGACGGCTTCGATTTCATTCCGCAAGCGATTGCTGCTGGCGCGGCGGCGATTATCGCCGAACGGCTGCCAGACAGTTTGCCTGCCGGGGTCTGTTTTGTTCAGGTGACGAATGTTCGGCAGGTGATGGCGAACATTGCCAGTGATTATAACGAAAACCCTACCGCTGGCGTGCCGGTTGTCGGTGTAACCGGAACCAATGGCAAAACTACCATCACTTACCTGCTCGAAGCGATCCTCCGGCAGGCGGGCTACGCGCCGGCAGTTTTCGGTACAGTCGAGTACCGATTTGGTCGCGAGCGGCTCGAGTCGACCCACACAACCCCGGAATCGCTTGAATTGATGCAGATGATGAAGCGCTTTCGCAAGCAGGGCGCAGATGCCATTATCCTCGAAGTCTCTTCGCATGCGTTAGAGCAGCACCGGGTTGATGGCATCGGTTTTGATGTTGCGGTCTTCACCAACCTGACTCCTGAGCATCTTGATTACCACGAGAATCTCGACAATTACTTTGCCAGCAAACGGCGACTGTTTTCAGAGTTGCTTGGTAAAGGGAAGGCAGCTATCAACCGGGATGATGGTTTTGGTCGGCAGTTATTACGAGAAAATCCAGACTGGTGCAGTTTCGGCATTGAAAAATCGGCTCAGCTTCATCCTCTCGACATCTCGGTCGGCCGCCAAGGGATCAAGGGCAGTTTTTTCAGCCCCGCCGGCAAGGTAGACGTCGATAGCCGCATGATCGGCCATTTCAACGTCAGCAACCTGTTGGCGACAGTCTCAGCAGCTCAGTGTCTCGGGATTGATAATGAGCTGATTGCCGCAGGGATTGCTGCCGCAGAGCAGGTGCCGGGCCGCTTGCAGCGGGTCGCAAACGAACACGATATTTTAGCCTTGGTCGATTATGCCCATACCGGGGATGCCTTGGAGCAGGTTTTGACGACCCTTTCGAAGCTCGATTCGAAGCGTTTGATTACGCTGGTCGGTTGTGGTGGTGACCGTGATCCGAGCAAGCGCCCGGTCATGGCGGCGGCGGCGGTTAAGTATTCCGACCTGGTGGTTTTTACTTCCGATAACCCGCGGACTGAAGATCCGCTGCAGATTCTGCAGCAGGTCCATGCCGGGGCCTTGGCTGCCGGGGCTATCGAACTCAGCAAGCTGCAACTTGACTCTGGTGAGCAGGGTTTTGTGGTCATTCCCGACCGGCGTGAAGCGATCCGCTTTGCTAGCTCCCAGGCGAAAGCAGGCGACCTGCTGCTGCTGGCCGGAAAAGGGCACGAGGATTACCAGATTCTGGGCACGAGCAAGATCCATTTTGATGATCGGGAAGAGTTGGCGCTGGCGCTAAACGCTGCAGTTAGCTCGGGAGCGGACTAAGATGTTTGATCTTGAACGGGTTGCACGGATCACTGCGGGGGAGTTTTCGGGAAAGAAGACCAATTGCGCGCTCAGCGGGATTTCGACCGATAGCCGCAATATGTCCCCGGGGGCACTCTTTGTGCCACTGCGAGGTGAACGTTTCGATGGCCATGATTACCTCAGTCAGGCGGTGAAAAATGGTGCTGCGGCCTGTCTGAGCGAAGAGGTGATTGAAGGTTTGAGTGTCCCGGTGGTGAGGGTTGCCAATACCTTACGGGCTCTCGGTGATCTGGCCGCCGCCTATCGCTTGCAGCTGAATGGACCTTTGGTAGCAATTACCGGTTCCGCTGGCAAGACCACGACCAAGGAGATGTTGGCATCGATCCTAGAGCTGGTTGGGCCGGGATTGAAAACCGCAGGTAATTTCAATAACCTGATCGGCTTGCCGCTGACAATCTTCCGCATGCAGCCGGAACATCAATGGGCTGTGTTGGAAATGGGCACCAGCAGCCTGGGTGAAATCGAACGCTTGACAGAAATCGCCCAGCCAACTGTCGGCGTGATCACCAATATTGGTCAGGCGCACCTGGAAACCCTGCATGGCCTGGACGGTGTCTCGCGAGCCAAGGGGGAGCTGTTTGCAGGCTTGCATGGGGGCAGCGCCATCATCAATCTGGATGACAGCCGGGTGGCCAGGTTGCCGGTCGCCAACGGGGTGCAGAAGTTTACTTACGGGGTTGCCGAAGAAGCTCAGTTGCGTGCTGACAATGTCCTGGTTGGCACCGAGCAGCTGAGTTTTGACCTGCTGTTTGCTGGCCAGCGGCAGGCCGTGCAACTCAAGGCTGCTGGCCAACACAATGTTGCTAATGCGCTCGCTGCGGCCGCCGCGGCACTGGTGCTGAAAGTATCAATGGTGGAAATTGCCGAAGGACTGGGGAGATTTACCCCGATAGAAGGCCGGATGAACCTGTTCCCGATGCCGTGTGGCGGATTGTTACTCGATGACAGTTACAATTCCAACCCTCTGTCAGCTGTTGCCGCCCTTCAGGTGCTTGCCGAAACCAAAGGTCAGGGACGGCGGGTCGCTGTACTGGGCGATATGCTCGAACTGGGAGAAGAAGCTGCGCAGCTACATCGGGATGTCGGCAGTAAGGCGCGCGGCATTGCTGATCTGGTGATAGCTGTCGGGGCGTTTGCCGCTGATATTTGTGCCGGAGCCGGATTGAAGCCGGAGCAGATGGTGCAATTGGCTGATGTCGATGCGGCCATCAGTTACCTGCAGGAGCAGCAGCGCCCGGGAGACCGGATATTGGTCAAGGGATCTCGGGGGGTGAAGTTGGATCGACTGGCAGCTGCATTACGTGGTGCCGGGGATGAGTTGCCAAATGGGCAGCAGGGGAGCTGACAGGTGCTGTATCACCTTTTATACCCGTTACACACAGAATTCTCGGTGCTGTACGTTTTTCGGTTCATCACCTTCCGGACGATTTACGCGACAATTACGGCGCTGCTGATCTCGTTTATTCTCGGCCCCTGGCTGATCGACACCTTGCAGAAGATGCAGATCGGTCAATCGATCCGCAAGGTGGGTCCCGAGTCACATTTTGTCAAAGAAGGCACCCCGACGATGGGTGGCGCGCTGATCCTTTGTGCGATTATCCTGCCGACATTGCTCTGGGCCGATCTGAGCAACCTGTACATCTGGATGACATTATTGGTCACCACGGGCTACGGGGCGATCGGTTTTGTCGATGACTACCTGAAGGTTGTGCGCAAAAACAGTGATGGCATCTCCGCCCGGCAGAAGATGTTCTGGCAGATCCTGATCGCTTTAATTGCCGCATTAATGCTGTACTACAGCCCCGGTTTTGATACCCGGCTAAGCCTGCCGTTTTTCAAGCATGCACAGCCTGATATCGGTATCTTCTACATTCCCTTTGCCGTGCTGGTGATGGTCGGGGCGAGTAACGCAGTCAATCTGACCGACGGTCTCGACGGCCTGGCGATCGGACCGATGATTATTGCTGCCGGGACATTTTTGCTGCTCGCCTACCTGGCCGGTAACGCCAAGCTGGCCGGTTACCTGCAGATCAGCGGTATTCAGGGAGCCGGTGAACTTTCGGTGCTCTGCGGTGCCATGGTCGGCGCCGGGCTCGGTTTTTTGTGGTTCAACAGCTACCCGGCCCAGGTGTTCATGGGCGATGTCGGCAGCCTTTCCCTCGGCGGCTCGCTCGGAACTATCGCCGTCATTACCAAGAACGAGGTGGTGTTGGTGATCGTTGGTGGGATCTTTGTCGTGGAAGCACTGTCGGTGATCGTGCAGGTCATTTCCTTCCGTTACTGGGGGAAACGGGTTTTCCGCATGGCACCGATTCATCATCATTTTGAACTGAAGGGCTGGCCTGAGCCGAAGATCATTGTTCGGTTCTGGATTATCAGCATTATTTTAGCGCTTATCGGCTTGTCGACACTGAAACTGCGATGAAAAAAGACTTTACCGGACAGAGAGTAGTGGTAATCGGGGCGGGCCTCAGTGGTCAGGCCTTGGTGCGTTACCTGCTGCAGCGCGGAGCAACTGTCGCTCTGTCCGATCGTCGTCAGCGCAGCCAGATTGCCGATCTGGAGGCCCTGAAAGATTTACCGGTCCGCTTCGATCTGGGCGGCCACGACCTGCAGCTGTTTGAACAGGCCGACCTGATAGCGGTCAGTCCCGGAGTGCCGCTCGATTGTGAACCGCTCAAGTTGGCCGCCGAATGTAATATCCCGCGACTCGGGGAAATCGAGATTGCCGCCGCTGAGATCGAGGCACCGATCATCGGTATCACCGGAACCAACGGTAAATCGACGACCACCAGTTTGATCGGTGAGATCATGCGTGCCTGGGATAAACGGGTTTTTGTCGGCGGTAATATCGGCACGCCGCTGGTGGAAGCCTGCGCGGGGGACTATGAGATCCTGGTGGTGGAACTTTCCTCTTTCCAGCTGGAAACGATCCGCAAGTTTCACCCCCGTTTCGGCTTGCTGCTCAACCTGAGCTCTGATCACCTCGATCGCTACCCTGATCTGCAGAGTTACTACCTGGCCAAACTCGAACTGTTCCGTAATATGAATGCCAGTGATTTTGCCATCCTTAATGCCGACGATCCGGAAATCTGTCGACTGGCAGAAGGGATCCGGGCCACCAAGGTCTGGTTTTCAGCTCAGGGGCAGAATGTACCGGGCATGGTACGGGTAGGCAACAACCTCTGCTGGAACTGGAACGGCGCCGATATCAAGCTGCCGCTGGCGCAATTACGGCTGCCTGGAGAACACAATATTGAAAATGCCATGGCGGCAATGATTCCGGCTCTGTTGCAGGGTTGTCCAGCAGAACTGGCCTGGAAGGCGGTCTGTTCCTTCAGCGGATTGGAACATCGGATGCAGTTGGTGCGGCGACTGAATGATGTTGCCTGGTATAACGATTCGAAAGGAACCAACGTCGGCAGCGTCGTCAAGAGTTTGTCCGGCCTGTCGGCTCCGGTCACGCTGATCGCCGGCGGTAAAGATAAGGGTGGTGATTACGGTCCATTGCGTGCCTTGATCGAGGAAAAGGTCGCTTACCTGATTCTGATCGGTGAGGCAGCTCCGCGGATCGCAGCGGAAATGTCCGGGGCAAGTGAAATCCGTATAGCAGCAACCATGGCAGCAGCCGTGCAGCAGGCTCACGAAGTAACGGCTGCTGGTGGGACCGTGCTGCTCTCTCCGGCCTGCTCCAGTTTCGATATGTTTGAAAACTTCGTTGTCCGTGGGCAGGAATTTGTCCGCCAGGTCCAGCAATTGTCGGCAAAAGGGGAGCAACCATGACCTTCCGGCGTGATGTTGACACGACCGTTTTGCTACTGGCAGTTGCTTTGACCTGCATCGGCGTGGTGATGGTTTATTCCTCTTCGGCGATCATGGCCGCGGAGCGGTTTAACGATGGTTTCTTTTTTCTCAAGCGGCAGCTGCTTTACATGCTGGTCGGTTTTACACTGATGGCGGCAGCAACCTACTTTGATTATCAGAACTGGCGCAAGTTGGCGATCATCACCCTGCTTGCCAGTATTGTCTTGCTGGCGCTGCTGTTTGTGCCCGGGCTCGGGCTGCGGGTCGGTGGTGCGCTGCGCTGGTTGAAACTGCCCGGCTTCAATCTGCAACCGGCAGAGCTGGTTAAGTTGGGGCTGGTCTTGTACTTGGCTCATTCCCTAACACGGAAAAAGGAGATGGTGCGTTCGCTGAGCAAGGGCTATCTGCCCTACATGATTGTGCTGGCGGTGTTGTTGCTGCTGCTGTTGAAGCAGCCGGATCTCGGCAGTGCCATGATTATTGCCGGAGTGGCCCTGTCGATGCTGATCGTCGCCGGCGCGCGCTGGCTTTACATTCTGCTGACCGTTTCCATTTCGTTGCCGGTGCTCTATTTTCTGGTGATGAACGTCGACTATCGGCGCCGCCGGATCATGGCTTTTCTCGATCCCTGGGATGATCCCTTCGATACCGGTTTTCAGATCATCCAGAGTCTGGTTGCTTTTGGTAAAGGCGGGGTGTTCGGCCAGGGCTTGGGGATCGGGGAGCAGAAGCTTTTCTATCTGCCGGAAGCGCACACCGATTTTATTTTTTCCGTCATCGGAGAAGAACTGGGCCTGGTCGGTGTGTTGTTGGTGGCTTCCTTGTTTCTGCTAATGGTGCTTTGCGGAATCCGCATCGCCCTGCAGTGTGACGACCCATTCGGTCGTAACCTTGCTTTTGGCTTGAGCCTGCTGCTCGGACTCGAGGCGTTTGTCAACCTGGCGGTTTGCATGGGGTTGCTGCCGACCAAAGGGTTGGCGTTGCCGTTTATTTCTTATGGTGGCACCAGTTTGGTGGTCAGCCTGATCGCAGTGGGGATTTTATTGAACATCTCAACAGCGCAAAAGGCGAACCGATGAGGTTGCTGCTGGCCGGCGGCGGAACCGGTGGGCATCTGTTCCCCGCTGTTGCATTGGCGCAACTGTTACTCAAGCAGGAAAAAGATGCTGCTGTGCAGTTCGTTGGTACCGAAAAAGGGCTCGAGGCGCGGCTGTTGCCGAAGTTGGATTTGCCGCTCGAATTTGTCGATATGGCGGGAGTTGTCGGGCGCGGCTGGCGCGGCAAGCTGGAGATGATCCCGCGTTTGTTGAAGAGTATGAATCAGGCCAGGGCGATCCTGAAGCGATTCGCGCCGGACCTGGTGATTGGCGTGGGTGGCTATGCATCGGTGCCGGTGCTGCTGATGGCCAAGGGGCTCGGAATCCCTTACGCGATTCATGAACAGAATGCGATTCCCGGTTTGAGCAATAGGCTGCTCGGGCGCTGGGCGCAACGGATATTTCTTTCCTTTGCTGGCAGTGGAGCTGGTTTTGCGCAGCATAAAGTTCTGCTAACAGGAAATCCCTTGCGACCAGGCCTGGAAAATGTTGCACAGGAATTGCCGGCTGAAGGAAAGCTTTTGATTTTTGGCGGCAGTCGTGGTGCACAGGCGATCAATCAAGCCGTCTGTGAGATGCTGCCACTGCTGAAGGAATGGCCGGACTGTCCAGCCATCCTGCATCAAACGGGTGAAAATGACTTGGACGCGGTTCGCCAGGCCTATGAAAAAAACACTTTTGATCCGCAGCAGGTGGTTCCCTTTATCGACGATATGGCTGCTGCTTACGCCGAGGCAAAACTGGTCATCTGTCGCGCCGGGGCAACGACACTCGCAGAGCTGAGCGTCTGCGGCCGGCCGGCAATATTAATTCCTTACCCGTTTGCGGCCGGCGATCACCAGACCGCGAATGCTCGAAAAATCGCAGCTGCAGGTGCGGCAAAATTGCTGCCGCAGCCAGATCTAACGGCCGAGCGACTGAGCGGACTCGTTAAACAGCTGCTTGGTGATGGCACTAGATTACAGCAGATGGCGGATTGTGGTAGGACCCTGGGGCAACCGGGCGCCGCTGAAAAGATTTTAACTGAGTGTCGTCGCTTGCTCGGCGCACCTCTGCGTGAGGCGGGATAAATGTACGGACGGATCAAAAAAATCCATTTTGTCGGCATCGGTGGTATCGGTATGAGCGGAATCGCCGAGCTGCTGCTCAATCAGGGCTATCGGGTTTCCGGGTCCGACCTGCGGGAAAGTGATACCACACTGCGGTTAGCCGGGTTTGGTGGTGAGATTATGATCGGCCACAGTGCGGAAAATATCACCGAGTGTGATGTTGTGGTCACTTCAACTGCGGTCAAGACGGACAACCCGGAAGTGGTCGAGGCGCATCGTCAACACGTGGCCGTGATCCCACGGGCCGAGATGCTGGCTGAGTTGATGCGGATGAAATACGGCATCGCCATCGCCGGAACCCACGGTAAAACCACCACCACCAGCATGATGTCGGTGGTGCTGCATCACGCCGGCATCGATCCGACCGCAGTGATCGGTGGCAAGTTGGACGCCTTCGGCAGCAACGCCAAGCTGGGGCGAGGGAAATTTCTGGTCGCTGAGGCGGATGAGTCGGACGGTTCTTTCATGCATCTGTCGCCGACGATCGCCGTGGTGACCAATATCGATGCCGACCACCTCGATTTTTATTCGGGGCTGGACGAAATCAAGCAGATTTTTATCGATTTCATCAACAAGGTGCCTTTTTACGGTCGTGCCGTGCTCTGCCTTGATGACCCGAATATCCAGGAAATCCTGCCCGAGGTGAAAAAGCGTTACCTCACTTACGGATTCAGCAGCCAGGCTGATTTTTATGCCACAGATGTCAAGCATCGTCAGGGGCGGACCAGTTTTAGCGCCCATTTCCAGGGCGAGGAGCTGGGGCGGATTTCGTTCCGGATGCCGGGTCGGCACAACGTGCTGAATGCTTTGGCAGTGATTTCCGTAGCGCACGAACTGGGTGTGCCGTTCCAGACGATTATCGGTGGCTTCCGCAACTTCGGCGGACTGCAGCGGCGGTTTCAGCTGCGAGAAGAAATCAACGGCATCATGCTGATCGACGATTACGGTCATCATCCGGCGGAAATCAAAGCCACGCTGGCGGCCGCCAAGAGCGGTTGGAAAAAGCGGGTTGTGGCGGTGTTTCAGCCGCACCGTTACAGTCGCACCGCGGCGTTGTTTGATGATTTTATGACCGCATTTTACCAGGCCGACAAGCTGGTGGTGACCGATGTCTATGCCGCCGGTGAAGATGCGATCGAGGGCGCGACCGGTGAGGCCCTGGCTCAGGGGATTATCGAGCATGGTCATAAAGATACCCATTATTGTGCCAGTCTCGAAGGCGCCAGTGAATTTCTCGCCGGGGTTGTCGAGCCGGGCGATATGGTTGTGACCCTCGGGGCGGGCAATATCAACCAGGTTTGTGACCTGCTGGCGAAGCGGCTAACCGATAAAGCGGGGCAGGTATGAACAGTTTCAGTCGTCAACAGCTGTTGCAGAAGAAAATCGGCGTGCTGCTCGGGGGGCTGTCGGCCGAGCGGGATATCTCGCTGCGAACCGGCAATGCTTGCCTGCAGGCCTTACAGAAACTTGGTTACCAGGCGATCGCCATTGATGCCGGTCATGACCTGCCGGAGCAGCTGAAAGACGCTGGAATCGAAATCGCTTTTATTGCCCTGCACGGCCGGTTCGGTGAAGATGGCCGGGTCCAGGGCCTGCTGGAAATGCTGCAGATTCCCTATACCGGCAGTGGAGTGCTGGCTTCGAGTATGGCGATCGACAAAGTGATAACCAAGCAGATGCTGCTCTACCATGAACTGCCGACCCCCGGGTTCGATTTCATGCGACCCGGCGATTCTGGCGGGCAGCTGTTCGAACGCTGTAAACATCTGCCGCTGATTGTCAAGCCGTCACGGGAAGGCTCGACCATCGGCATCAGTATCGCCCGCAGCCGTGAGGCTTTACGGCATGGCATCGATACCGCGGCTGCGCTTGACGGAACGGTCCTGGTCGAGGACTTCATCGACGGCAGTGAACTGACCGTCTCGGTGCTCAACAACGAAGCTCTGCCGATTATCCAGATAGTACCGAAAAGCGGTTTTTACGACTACCAGGCCAAGTATACCGCCGGTGAGACGGAGTACCTGCTGCCGGCACCGATCGATGCGGTCAGCACCCAGCGGATTCAGCAGGCGGCCGTTGCGGCCTGCCGGGCTCTCGGCTGCCGAGGTGCGGCGCGGGTCGATTTTATGCTGCGCGAACGGGAGTTCTACTGTATCGAAGTCAACACGATTCCGGGCATGACCGAAACCAGTCTGCTGCCGAAGGCGGCTGCTGAAGCCGGAATCGAATTTCCCCAGCTGGTCGAGCAGATTCTGCTCGATGCCGGGCTGGATAAATAAAAAAGCGAACTGATGCGTGACCTGAAACGACAACCGACAGTCAAGCGCAAGCTGCGGCAGAACCGGAAAAAGCAGCAGAAAAAGCCGCTCAACCTGCGTAAGTTTCTCCACCGTGCCTTGCGGATCGGGGTGGTGTCGTTCAGCGGTCTGTTGATTGTTGTTGGCGGGGTGTTGATGGTGCAGTTGCTGCTGGCGTCAGATGTGTTTCGGATTGAGCAGATCAGTGTTCAGGGAGGTCATCACCTGTCTGATCAAAAGGTCGTGGCGCTGTCCGATATCCGAACCGGGATGAATACTTTCAGCCTTGATCTGGCTCTGATCGGGAGCAAGATAGAAGAAAATCCTTGGGTCAGAGAGGCCCGAGTGCAGCGTATTTTTCCACGCCAGGTCGATGTTCAGATCGAGGAACGCCAGCCGGTGGCCATTGTCAACCTTGGTTATCTCTATTATCTGGATGGCCAGGGTGAGGTGTTCAAGGTTCTCGAGGCGACTGATCAGCTCGATTTTCCGGTGGTGACCGGTTTTGATTATCAGAAAGTCAAACAGTGTGACCGCACCTGTGCCAGTGATCTGAAACTGGTTGTTGCCTTGTTGGAAGAACTGCAGGACCGGCAACTGTTTGGTCTCGAACAGATCTCTGAGGTCCACCGAGAGCCGAGCGGCAATTTTGCCCTTTATACCCTGAACGGCGGGGTTAAGGTGCGACTGGGAAGAGAAGATTTTGCCAATAAGCTAGATCGGCTGGAGCGCATCTACGCAGAATTGCAACCGCGCCTGCAGATTCTCGATTATATCGACCTGAATGTTGACGAAAAAGTCATTGTCCGAATTGAACGGCCGACACAAGCGGCCAGAGGCTGAGCCCAAGGGGGTACCATGAGTACGAAACGGGAAAATTTGATTGTTGGACTCGATATCGGGACCACGAAAATCTGTTGCATTGTCGGCAATATGACCGATGAGGGTCTGGAGGTGGTCGGTATCGGCACCAGCCCTTCAAAGGGACTGCGCAAAGGGGTGGTTATCAACATCGAAAGCACTGTTGATGCCATTCAGAAGGCGATCCGCGAAGCAGAGTTGATGGCCGGTTGCGAGATCAAGTCGGTGTTTGCCGGTATCGCTGGCGGGCACATCAAGGGGCTCAACTCGCAAGGGGTGATCGCGATCAAGAACCGCGAGGTGACGCCGGATGATCTGCAGCGGGTGATCGACGCGGCCAAGGCGATCGCTATTCCGATGGACCGCGAGGTGCTGCATATCCTGCCGCAGGAATTCATTATTGACGATCAGGACGGCATCCGCGAACCGCTCGGCATGAGCGGAGTGCGCCTGGAAGCGAAGGTGCATATTGTCACCGGGGCGGTCGCCAGTGCGCAGAATATCATCAAGAGTTGTAACCGCGCAGGGGTGGATGTCGCTGATATCGTTCTTGAGCAGTTGGCCAGTAGCGAAGCCGTACTTTCAGCTGACGAGAAAGAGCTGGGGGTTGCCTTGGTCGACCTGGGCGGCGGAACTTCCGATATTGCCATCTTCTCCGAGGGGGCGATCAAGCACACCTCGGTGTTGTCGATTGGCGGTGACCACCTGACCAACGATATTGCTGTCGGTCTGCGCACCCCGATGGGTGAAGCGGAAAAGATCAAGCAGGCCTACGGCTGTTGCCTGACTTCCATGGTGGGCAAGGATGAAACCATCGAAGTGCCGTCAGTTGGCGGTCGCGAACCGCGGATTCTGTCGCGACAGCTGCTGGCAGAAATTCTCGAACCGCGGGTTGAAGAAATCTTCTCCCTGATCAACCGTGAAATCATCAAGAGTGGTTATGAAGAGCTGATCGCCTCCGGGATCGTTATCACCGGGGGCAGTGCCATCCTGCCGGGCATGCCGGAACTGGCCGAACAGGTTTTTAATCTGCCGGTGCGACGTGGTAACCCGCTGAATATTGGAGGTTTGACCGATGTGGTGAACTCGCCGATTTATGCGACCGGCGTCGGTCTGGTTCAGTATGGCAGTCAACACACTCAGACCGCTAATTTCCGGATCGGAGAAGCCAACGTGTTTGAGCGGGTTGCGCGGCGGATGAAGGAGTGGTTTGGCGAGTTTTTTTAATCAATAATTATGTAATAATTGACATATAATTACTTGCTAAATAAAAAGACTAATGGTAAATTAAACAGAATTAAATCTAACTAGCTATAGAATCTGCGGAGAATCTATAGCTCAACAGGAAAGGGGAGGGCAAAATGCCTAATAATGAGGGAGTCATGTTCCAGTTCGAAGAGACCTTGGATCAAGCAGCCAAGATCCGTGTGGTCGGTGTCGGTGGTGGTGGTGGCAACGCTGTCAATACCATGATCCGCTCCAACGTCGAAGGTGTTGAGTTTATTACCGCCAATACCGATGCTCAGGCCTTGCGGCGCAGTGAAGCCTCGATGAAGGTGCAACTCGGCGGAACCCTGACCAAGGGGCTGGGAGCCGGGGCTAACCCGGAAATTGGTCGCCAGGCCGCCGAAGAAGATCATCAGCGCCTGGTTGAGATGTTCGAAGGCTCTGACATGATTTTTGTTGCTGCCGGCATGGGTGGTGGTACCGGAACCGGTGCCGCTCCAGTTATCGCCAGAGCGGCAAAGGAGGCTGGCGCCTTAACTGTTGGCGTTGTGACCAAACCGTTCAGCCGCGAAGGGAAACAGCGGATGTTACGCGCCGATCAGGGGATTGCTGAACTGCGCGAGGTGGTCGACTCCCTGGTCGTGGTACCGAATGATCGTTTACTCGGTCTGGCCGGCAAAAACATGAGTATCCTTGATGCCTTCAAGCCGGCTGATGATGTTTTGCGTCAGGCCGTTCAGGGCATTTCCGATCTGATTACCACTGATGGTCTGATCAACGTCGACTTTGCCGATGTGCGGACAGTGATGAGTAATCGTGGTATGGCGATGATGGGTATCGGTGTTGCTGAAGGTGAGCGCCGTGCTGCAGAAGCCGCTCATAATGCCATCAGCAGCCCGCTGCTGGAAGAAGTCGACATCTCTGGTGCCATGGGTGTGCTGGTTAATATTTCCGGTTCCTCCTCTATGACCATGGAGGAATTCGAAGAAGCCTCAACGATTATCCACGAAAAAGTTCACGAAGATGCCAACATCATTGTCGGTCTGGTGATCGACGAAGACCTTGGAGACAGAATCAAGATTACCGCGATTGCGACCGGCTTTGGTGAAAGTTTTGAAGGTAAGCGCCGGGTAACAGATATCGTCCAGGAGCGCTCAGAGACTTTGTTACGGAGCAATGCCAAGGTCGATCTTGACGTGCCGACCCATATCCGCAACCAGCAGGCGGCACCGATCGCCAGCAAGCAGCGTGAAATGCCGAGTCGGAGCCGCGATCTGTTTGTCGACGACGAACAATTCGATATCCCCACTTTTCTGAGACGCCGCGTCGACTAAGGCAGTCGCACGACGTCATATGTTTGCTGTCATTTCTGCAGTACCAACGCGTATGTTTTCATACGCCTGGATTGCTCTGTGTTGAAGGCCGCTAGTTATTTCAGTGTGATGTGAGCCGGTTCTCCGCCCGGCAGATGTACAGCGTTTCTGTATATTGTGATTATTTCCCTGACGACTCCCTCGTCACCAGGGGCCGCCTTTGCGGCCCCTTTTTCTTTACTATCCCTTAGTTTGAAGTCTGTGGTTAAATAACCGGTATGTCACGTAAAATACTTGAAATCATACGGAATCGGTGCGCTCAGGAGGTTGGCTCTGTGGCCCATGAATGGAAAGACCGCTATCGGGTCGCGCTGATCTATCCCAATACCTATCACCAGGGGATGAGCAATCTCGGGTTTCTCTCGGTTTACCAGTTATTGAACAGCCGCACAGATTGTCTCTGTGAGCGTTTCTTTCTGCCAGATCCTGAATCTCTCTCAGAGCACCAGAAAAGCGGTTTTAGGCTGGTTTCATACGAATCAGAAAAGCCATTGGCCGAGTTCGACCTGATCGCTTTGTCGATCTCCTTTGAAAATGATTATCTTAGCTTGCCGATTATTTTTTCTCTGGCAGGCATTCCCTTATTTGCTACTGAGCGTGACAGCAGGCATCCTTTGGTTCTGTTCGGAGGCGTTTGTGCTTTTCTCAATCCTGAACCTTTGGCCGATATTGTCGATATCGTCGCTGTGGGCGAGGCGGAGCCGATCTTGCCAGGTTTACTCGATGCTCTGCAACACATTGAACTGGAGCGCTCGCTGTTATTGCAGAGTTTGAGTGAGTTACCTGGTGTTTATCTGCCGAATAACCGGCAGCGCGTGCGCCCAAAGCGCCAATTTCTACAAAATCTGGACGAGGCGAACAGCCGCAGCTTTATCCAGTCGGAAGCAACAGAGTTCGGCGATATGGCTCTGGCAGAAGTGTCACGCGGCTGTTCCCGTGGTTGTCGCTTCTGTGCGGCAGGGTACATTTATCTACCGCCACGCGAACGCAGTTTGGAGAATCTTTTAGCGCAGGTCGACGTCGGTCTCTGTGAGCGAAAAAAAATCGGCCTGGTCGGTGCCGCTGTCGCAGATCATTCGCAGATCGATCCGTTACAACAAGGGATCCTCGAACGGGGCGGGCAGGTATCCGTTTCCAGTTTACGACTTGATGCCTTGACCGCGGACGAGGTTGCCAGTCTGTGTGCCTCAGGATTGCGAACGGCGGCGATCGCTCCAGAAGCGGGCAGTCAGAAAATGCGTGACCTGATCAATAAGAATCTGAATGAAGAACAGATTCTTCATGCCGTACAATTATTGGCAGAAGGCGAGGTCCGTAACCTTAAACTGTACTTTTTGATCGGCCTGCCGGGTGAAGAGCAGGCCGACCTGGATGAGCTGCTCCTGTTAGCTGAAAAAATACGCTTGATCTGGCGTGAGGCCGGTCGCAAGCGTGGCCAGATGGGGACTGTCACTTTGAGTGTCAATCCATTTATTCCGAAGCCATTCACGCCCTTTCAATGGGCGGGAATGGAACCGGAAAAGAGTTTGAAAAAAAAGCTGCGCTTCCTGCATTCTTCAGTTTCGCGGATGCCGAATACCGAATTGATGAGCGAATCGATCCGGGCTGCAGTTTTACAAGCCTTCCTTTCGCGAGGCGATCGTCAGATCGGGCGATTATTGCCGCAGTTGGCCGAGGGCGGGAATCTAAAGCAGATTTGCAAAAAAGCAGCAATCAGCCTTGATGATTATGTTGTCCGGCAACGTGATGAGGATGAAGTCTTTCCCTGGGAGGTGATCGATCAGGGGATTAAGCGTAAATATCTCTGGCGCGAATATCAGAACGCGCTGCAGGGCAAGTTGACGCCCCCATGCGTTGCCGGGTGTACTCGCTGTGGAGTCTGTTCTGGCTTGGCCGAATGATTAAATCTACGCCCTCCATCTCTTTTCTGTTCCGCCTTTTCCTGCCTTTCGGTCTCGGTTATTTCGTCTCCTTCGTCTTTCGCACCGTAAACGCGGTGATTGCACCTGACCTGGTGGCTGACCTCGGGCTGAGTCCCGCTGACCTGGGGCTATTGACCTCGGCTTACTTTCTGACTTTTGCAGCATTTCAGTTGCCGCTCGGAATGCTGTTGGATCGTTTCGGCTCACGGCGGGTCGAAGGGGGGCTGTTGTTGTTTGCCGCAGCAGGAGCTCTGCTATTTTCACAAGCCGATTCACTGTCAGGGCTCTTGATCGGTCGAGCGTTGATTGGACTTGGAGTTTCGTCCTGCCTGATGGCTGCCTTTAAAGCCTTTGCTGTTTGGTTGCCGACAGAAAGATTGCCTTTCGCCAATGGGGTGCAGATGGTCTCCGGAGGGCTTGGTGCCCTGACCGCAACGACTCCGGTACAGGCGGCGCTGCAGATAACCGATTGGCGGGGAGTATTTCTGGCCCTTGCGGTTCTCGGTCTGCTCGCTTCGATCACCGTCTTTCTGGTGGTCCCGGAACAGCCAAGCAGCCAGGCACAGGAGTCTTTCGGCGACCAGCTACATGGATTGAAAACCGTTCTGCGCAGTCGTGACTTCTGGCGCATCGCCCCGTGGGCCTTTACCGCGCAATCGGCCTACCTGTCGATTCAGGGCTTGTGGTCCGGACCCTGGTTGCGGGATGTCGGTGGTTATGACCGGTTGCAGGTGGCGAACATGCTCTGGTGGATCGCGGTGGCGATGATTGCCGGCTATTTCGCCTTCGGCAGCCTGGCGGAACGACTCGCTAAACACGGTATTCGCCCAGCACTGGTCGCAAGTGTCGGGATGGGGATTTTTATTCTGATCCAGCTGTTGCTGGTTTTGGTGCCGAATTACGCAGCTGTTCTCTGGCCCTGCTTCGGCTTGTTCGGAACCGCCTGTATCCTTCCCTATGCAGTCCTGGCGCAGGTGTTCCCCAAGCATCTCACCGGCCGCAGCAACACCAGCCTCAATCTGCTGGTCTTTGTCAGCGCCTTTGCCGGTCAGTGGTTGATCGGTGCGGTAATCGGTCTTTGGCCGACTGACACCACTGGTGGTTATCAGCCTGAAGGGTATCGGGCGGCATTTCTGATTCTGATCGCTTGCCAATTGCTCGCGGCGGGCTGGTATTATTTAGCTGGGCGGAAACAGCTGTTTCCGGAGTGAATCAGTTGTACGAGAATGTAGCGTGAGTCAAACCATCAGTTCGTGTTGATCAGGTCGTTATAAAAGGGAAATTTCTGCAGGATGTGAAAGCCGACCTCTGTTTCAATGATTGGACTGAAGGCGAGTGCGGGTAAATTCTCGAGCGCTGTGCTGAACTGTGGGGCTAGTAGCTCAGGCAGGAATGGCCCCCAATAGCCACCATTGCGGCGGTACTGTTTGAGTGAACGTTTTTTCGCCAGCCGACTGAAATCGATACCGTTCTGCAGCTCTCGCAGGGACTCTTCAGCTGCTTTCCGGGTCGGCAGCACCAGTTGCCGGAGAAGCAGTGTGGAGCCGTTTTGAGGGCGGTATTCTGCTGCTGGGGCATATTTGGCCAGCCTTGATTTTACTCGTTCTTTTGCATGCCCGAGTAAATCGGCCTGATGAACTGCCTTCCAGGCGGCAGCATAGTTTTTCTGCTGGATGAAAATATCTGCCATATCCGGGTAAAACCAGCCAAGTCCAGGGTTAAGACGTGAGGCGGTGCGGTATTCTGTCAGCGCGGCGGCGTTGTTCCCGGTCGCGTGGTAGATCAGGCCAAGAGTTGCGTGCTTTGAGGCGTGACCGGGGCGCAACTCGATCGACTTCTGCAGACTTTCGATTGCTTTTTCAGGCTGCCCGGTATGGGCATAGGCGGAGGCCAGGTTTCTGTGGCTATGGGCATTTCCTGGAGCAATCCGTATGGAGTTTTCATAGGCGTCAATGGCCAGTGTTAACCGGCCATTCTGAACCTGCCTGTTGCCTTCGATGAAATATCCTTCCGCAGTGCCGATGATTTGCTTATTTTTTGAAAGTTGCTGATCGAGATTTTGTCTCTTGATTTCAGGACGGTTAGCTGTGACCCGTTGGATGGCCTGCAAGATTTCTTTGGCGGTCAGCTTATCCTCAAGGTCCTGCTTGCTGCGGAGCGCAGTTTCATCCCCGCTCGCTGCGGCAGGAATGATTTTCACATATTTTTCAATTATAGAGACAGGCCGATCATGGAGGTCTTTTGTCGGGCTTTGTGAAGAGCTTTTCGCTTGTAATTTATCTAGATACTCTTTTGCTTTTGGCTGCCCTTGCCGAGCGGCTTTCGTAAACCAATATTGAGCTTGGGTCAGATCCTTTGTCGCCCCTTGGCCCCAATAATAGCGTAATCCGAGGCTGAACTGAGCATCAGCTAGTCCTTGGTCAGCGGCCAGGCTTAACCAGTGCACAGCAGTTTGCTGGTTCTTTTGCACACCCTGCCCATAGAGGTAGCGCAAGGCGAGGCTGTATTGGGCTTTTGCATGGCCCTGCTCAGCGGCCAGTTGGAACCATTTGGCCGCTGCAACGTAATTGGGCTTATTTTCGCCTGGTTGCAGATAGCTGATGGCAAGCTCATATTGGGCGTCAGCGTCGCCCAGAAAAGGGTTGGTGCGAGCTGCGAATCCCTGATTGTTTGACAGCAGCATGCTGCAGAATAAAACTCCAAGAAACAAGCGGCAGAGGCTGGTTGATGTGTGTATTCGGTTATTCATTGTGATCCTGTGCATTTTGGGCTGCATTGGAGGTGGGCTCTCCCCAACCACCACCTCCTGGAGTTTCAATTCGCAGCTTTTCCCCTTTACCAAAATAGCGGGTTATTTTCCCAGGCAACTTGCTGATTGTGTCGTTCCTTATTTTCAAGTTGCGGCCTTTCTTGCCGGACTTTCCTCCGTTGAGGCCGTAAGGTTCCCCCTGCCGCCGCTCGGTTAACACAGTCACTTCGGTGTCGGTTAACATTTCGATTTCCCGAATCAGGCCGTCGCCACCACGTTGGAGACCATTGCCCCCGGACTTTGACCGCAGACTGTACTCGGTCACCCGGAACGGGTAGGCGTATTCCAATGCTTCAATCGGAGTGTTGAGGGTGTTGGTCATGTGTGAATGGACGGCGCTGGCACCTTCCTGCTGACTTGAGGCACCACAGCCTCCCGCGAGGGTTTCGTAATAGCTGAACGGTTGACCAGTGCGCGGATCGACGCCGCCGATGGTGGTATTATTCATGGTTCCCTGGCTTGCGGCAGGAATCTGTTCGGGGATCGCCTGGGCCAAGGCTCCGAGGACCAGGTCGACGATCCTTTGGCTGGTTTCGACATTGCCACCGGCGACCGCCGCCGGGAACCGGGCATCGACCACTGTTCCCGGGTTGGTGAGTATTGACAGTGGACGCGCGATGCCGGCATTGGTTGGAACATCTTCTTTAATCAGGCAGCGGAAGCAATAGAGGACGGCCGACAGAGTGATGGCGTAGACCGCGTTAACGCTCCCCTTGACCTGCGGCGCGCAGTCACGGAAATCGAGTTCGGCGCTGTCGCCAGAGATCGTCAACTTCAATTTCAGCAAGATCGGCTGGTCGCTGAAGCCGTCTGAATCGAGGCAGTCGGCGAAGCTGTAATCACCATCAGGAATCTCTTTGATCGTCTGGCGCAGCATCTTTTCAGCATAATCATTGAGATAACCGGAATAGTCGCAGGTCTGTTGCAGTCCGTATTTCTCCACCTGCTGTCTGGTGCGCTCAACCCCGGTTAGGTTGGCCATCACTTGGGCGGCAAAATCGCCTTCACGTTCCTGAGGGGTGCGGACATTACGTAACAGCAGGTCGAACAGGTTGCGGTCGATTTCGCCG
>CALZHQ010000041.1 GCA_945787295.1 uncultured Desulfuromonadales bacterium | reverse complement strand
CCGACCACGGCACCGGTCGGTTTGTCGTTGATGTAGAAGTTGCCGGCGGCGTTCTTCAGTTTATCCATCGCCAGGCTGATGGCAGTCCGCTCGGTGGCGAAGACCGCGCCGGTCAAAGCGTACGGCGAGGTCTGGTCGCAAACATCGAGAATCTTTTCGAAATCGTTGTCCGGGTAGACGTAAATGGTCATTACCGGGCCGAAGATCTCTTCTTCCATGGTGCGGAAGTTCGGGGTCTTGGCGACGATCACGGTCGGCTCGATGTAGAAACCGACGCTGTCGTCGTAGTTGCCGCCGATGATCACTTCGGCATCGGCCGATTCTTTGGCGTAATCGATGTGCTCGGTGATGCTGTCGAAAGCAGCCCGGTCGATGACGGCACTGAAGAAATTGCGGAAATCGGTCGTCGGACCCGGTTTGATCTTGGCGATATCAGTTTCCAGCTCTTTGCGCAGGGCATCCCACATCCCGGCCGGAACGTAGGCACGGGAGGCTGCCGAGCATTTCTGCCCCTGATATTCGAAGGCGCCACGGACGATGCCGGTTGCGACTTTGCGCAGGTTGGCCGACTCGTGAACGACGATGAAGTCTTTACCGCCGGTCTCGCCGACGATCCGCGGGTAGGATTTGTAGCCGGCGATGTTTTTGCCGATGGTTTCCCACATGTTCTGGAAGACACCGGTCGAACCGGTGAAATGCACACCGCCCAGATCTTTGTGTGGCAGGCAGATGTCGCCGATCTGGCGGCCGGAACCGGGAATGAAATTGATTACGCCGTCCGGCATGCCAGCTTCTTTGAGGATCTGCATCAGCAGGTATGGAGTATAAACGCAGCTTGATGCTGGTTTTAGAAGCACGGTGTTGCCCATGATCGCTGGAGCGGTCGGCAAGTTACCGGCAATAGCTGTGAAGTTGAACGGAGCGATCGCCAGCACGAACCCTTCCAGCGGGCGCTGCTGGACGTAGTTCCAAATCCCAACCGGTGAGATCGGTGGCTGGTCCTGGTAGATCTGCTGGGCGAAGTAAACGTTGAAGCGCAAGAAATCGATCAACTCGCAGGCCGCGTCAATCTCCGCCTGAAAAGCGGTCTTGCCGGTCGACAACATGCTGGCGGCGTTCATCTGGTAGCGGTACTTGCCGGCCAGCAGTTCAGCGGCCTTCAAGAATATCGCGGCGCGTTCTTCCCAACGCAGCGCTTCCCATTCTTCCTTGGCGGCCATGGCCGCCTGAACAGCCATTTCGATTTCCGCATGGCCGGCCATATGGTACTCGGCCATCACGTGACTGTGATTGTGCGGCATCACGACCTGGCCGACTTTGCCGGTGCGGATCTCTTTGCCACCGATGATCAGCGGGATGTCGATCTTCTTGGCGGAAAGTTCCGTAATGGCCTCTTTCAGTTTGGCGCGTTCTGGGGTGCCGGGGGCATAGGAATAAACCGGTTCGTTGGCCGGGACGGGAACTTTGATGACTGCGTTGTTCAGAAGGTTCATGGTTCTCCTCTTTCTTTTTGGTTTGCCCCGGCATTTATTCATCTGCGCATGTCGGGAAGATGAATTAAATCCATGAGCAAAGAGGGTGCCAAACTCTGTTTTGTCCTGCAGAACAGAATCATTAATGTTCTCGGAGTCCCTATTATACCAGGCTTTTTTTATTGTTTATCTTCGGTCGGGAAAACTAGTTGGTAGCTGTTGATGGTTTGGGGGATAAAATTTCTGCTGAGAAAACAATGGTCTTTATGCGTACTTGCATAAGGGGCCTAAGTAGCTGGTTTAGCAGTATTCAAAATCAAATGTCGCCGTCTGCTCACGATGTTCTCAAGATAGCAGGGAAGAGGTGTTTAAGATTTAGGCTTTCTGTGCACTTCACAATCGCAGCGGAGAGTTTGCGGTATTTACCTGTTCAGCTAAGGCCATGACGTTTCAGCTTGCGGGCGATGGTCGACTGGTTGACACCGAGAGCTGCCGCTGCGTCGATCTGGTTGCGGAACCGTTGACGGGCTTTTTCCAATATCGATTTTTCCACCCGGTCGAGGGCCTCCTGCAGGGTCATCCCTTCCGGCCAGTCGAGACTGCTGAAGTCGAGATTCTCGCTGCGTTGGCTAATCTGGGCCGGCAGGTCAGGGAGATCGATCAGCTCTGTCTCGCTCATGACCACCAGTCTTTCGCAGATATTCATCAGTTCGCGGACGTTGCCGGGATAGGGGTAGGTGGCCAGGGCATCGAGTGCGGCCCGGGTCAAACGTTTTTTGGTGCCGGTCTGTTTGCTGAAATGATCGATATAGTGGCGGATCAGCGGGACGATGCAGTCGCGCCGCTCTCGGACTGCCGGCACCTGGATCGGAATAACGTTCAGCCGGTAGTAGAGGTCGAGGCGAAAATGGCCCTCTTCGACCATCTTTTCCAGGTCGCGGTGGGTGGCCGCCAGGACCCGGACATCGACGTTCTTGCTGTTGGTGCCGCCGAGGCGGGTAATGCGGCCATCTTCGAGGAAGCGTAACAGTTTGACCTGTGATGACAGCGGCAGCTCCGCAATCTCATCAAGGAACAGGGTGCCGCCATCGGCCAGTTCAAAGTGGCCAGGTTTGCCGCTCGCCTGGGCACCGGTAAAAGCCCCTTTCTCGTAGCCGAACAGCTCCGCTTCGATCAGTGATTCGGGGATGGCGCCACAGTTGATCTTGATCAGTGGATTGGCCCCCCGGTGAGATTTTTTGTGGATCATATCGGCAATCAGGCCTTTGCCGACTCCTGATTCGCCAAGCACCAGCACCGAAGAGTCAGCGGTTGCGACCCGGATCGCCTGCTGCAGGGCACGAATCATCTCCGGGCTGCGGGCGATAATCTGTTTCGAGTCGAGCTCTTCTTGCTGCATGGCGCGCATCTGATCGCGAAACTGGTCACTGATCGCCTCCTGCTCTTCCAGTTCACGCTGCAGAGTATCAATTTCAGTGATGTCCCGCTCGCTGACCACCACCCGGATCAGTTCGCCGAGGTCGTCAAACACCGGCGTGGCGATGGAAATCAGTTTGCGGCCATCTTTATTCTGCAGCAGGCTGGCCGGCTTTTGGGTCTGGCAAGTTTCCAGGGCGGCCGAGCGGTCGATAAATCCAGCGCTCACCAGTTCGCGCATGTTGCGCCCGACCAGATCGCGGGCCGTCCTATTGTGAATCCGCTCCGATGCCGGGTTGACGCGGATGACATTGGCTTTGGCGTCGCAAACGAACAGGCCGTCAGATGAGGAGTCGATGATCGTGTCCAGTTCGCGGGACAGGGTCTGGAATGAAGACAGGTTGCTGGTCATTGCCTCCAGTTGACGGCTGTCGACCAGGGTACAGACGGCGCCACGAATTTCTCCATCAAGCAGCAGGGGGTTGATGTCGACCAGGAATTCCGAGTTGGCCAAATGGATTGACAGGGTTTGCCGGGCTGTTTTGCCGTGGAGGGTTTTTTTGACCTGTGGCCAGAAGTCGGGGAGTTCCGTGGCGAGTTGGTTGCCTGGAGAAAGTCTCAAGCGTTCTGTGGCGAGTGTGCTGCAATTGGTAATCTTGCCCTGCAGATCTACTGCGACAATCGCCCGAGCCGTCGCATTGAGGAGGGCATTGAGTTTGTTTTCAGAAGCCATCGGCAGTCTCCTTGCGTGAATTGATCTTATTTGAAACTATATGCATAAGTGCATAGGATATGCAATGCGGAATAGTTGGTCGAGGGTTTTGGTCGAGTACTTGACGTGGAAACGAGGTGATTATAGCTGCTCTGTAGATCCCTAGAGATAGCAGGGCAGAAAGGGGAGGGCTGACTTTTGGGTGGCTTGTGCGTAGCCTGCTGGCAGATAAGGCTGTGGTTGAGGCGGTGCCGGCCACTGTCATGCAGTGGCCGGTATTATTTTCAACGGGTCATTTCAAAAGGGTAGCTGCGGGTCGCGGAATCTGTCGCGACCAGAACGGTTACGCTGTCAACCTGGCCGCTGAACATCTGCTTGAAGCTGATCGTCCCGCCTGCTTGTTGCCAGGTTCTTCCCGTCTCGGCGAGCGGTTCATCTGCTTGATTGACGGCCCGGATACTCAATAGTTCCGATAGCTTGCCGCGGAAGCTCACGGCAATCCCGTCATCGTTCAACTGTTCGACTTTTAATGCTTTCCCTGCCACCTGGAGGGTCTTGCCGATATCTGCGCGATTGAGTTGCAGGCTTTCTATTCCGAGTGGCAAATTGAGTTCGACCTTGCCGCTGATGGTCTGTACCTGCTCCTGTCGGGTCCCCTGTTTCAGATAGATATTACGGATGCCGCCGTAGCCATCGACGAGTGAGCCGCTGGGGAGGATGTTGATCCATTCGAACGCCTCATTCTCAAAGCTGTGTCCCCGGTCGTAATAGTTGTTCTGTTCGGCATCCAGGACCTTGTCGATCAGTATCCGAATTGAGCGCCGTGGAGAAAGCGCCAGATTCGGCAGCTCGGCGAGTTGTAATTTCAGCCACAGGTGCGGCTCCTGTTCATCATGCCAGAATTGCTCTTTCGTCAGGATTGCCGGCCCGAGGTTGATGCCTTGCGGGGGGGCGGGGAGTTGCTGGCTGCTCAGCAGGCGATCATAGTCGAGCAGGGTGAGGGGCTCGGGGGTGGGCAGTATCGGGTACGCTGGTTTTTGTTCTGCCTGTTCCAGGATCGCCTTTTGCTCGGGGCTGAACAGGCTGGATAAGACGGCCGAGCTTTCTTTGCTGAGTTCAGCAGTCGTTAGACTGCTCCGGGTGTTAACAATAAACAGCAGTGCGGGAATTAACATCCAGCCGACGATGGCGGTTGTTAATGGAAGGCCCAGGCCTTGGGGGGTTGGTTTAGCTTTTGGCTGACAACGTTTCAGGTCCTGGTAGAGCAAATAATAGTAAAGCAGTGAAAAGGGTGTCAGTAAGAGTGAAAAGGCAAAGTTGAGCGGTGCGCCGATGACCGGCAGACGGTTGGATAAAACCGAAACCGCCAGGGCGACCAACAAGAGGAGCAGAAAACGGCCGCAAACCTGCCACCCGTGTCCCCGGACCAGTTGACGACTCCTCTGCAGCGCTTGCAGCCCTCCGATGCCTTCATCGGCTAGGATGTACTGACAGAAAAAAAACCAGATCAGGAAAACGAATCCCGGGACGATAAACGCCAGCGAGCCCCCGGCAACAATCAGTCCGAGCAGGAGGAGCAGGCCGGTAAATTTCCAGAATTGCCGGCGCCCCTGGCCGAGTGCGGCGAGTACGCTGAGGGTTGGGTTGCAGATGTGGCTGAACATGCTGGCGGTTATCCAGGCGCTGCCGAGGATGCCGTAGGTTGACCCAGCGATCAGGCAGGCCCAGGCCAGCGACCGGTTGCCCATGACCAGCCCGGGAAGGATGACACTGGCGGCAAGGAGCGGGACAAATATCAACAGACTGGCCAGCAGATAAATGCTCAACAGGCCCCAGCCACGTTTGCAGAAGAGTTCCCAGCTGTCGGCTAACAGGCGGCCAATGCCACGCAGCTGCGGGGAGTGTGCTGCGGACACCACTTTGGCTGGAACTGTGCTGCCTTGCGCGAGCCGAAAGGGCCGCTGACAGCGCCGGCAGTTAACCGTTGCCTGCTGGTTTGCCTGGCGATTGCCAGGTATCTCACGGGGAAAACCGCAATGTGGGCAGGTGACATTGATGGGCGCCACCTTTTGCTCGGCTTTCTTCGGAGAGATCGTGGCAGGGTCGAAGGTGAAGCTGTTGCAACATTCCGGACAACGGGCGTTTACGGCTTTGTGCGGTAGCTTTTCCCGGGGTGTGTTGCGCCTGGCGCCGCAATGCGGGCAGGTTATAATCGGCATACGATTTCCTGTGAACGGTTCGGTTTTTGGCTTTCAGAGCGATTCCCAGAATTCAGCAGCCTCTTTCCAGCGCATTGCTTCGTCCATATCCTGCGGAACACCGGTGCCGGTCGAGTACATGACTCCGAGGCAATATTGGGCTTTGGTGTGACCCTGATCGGCCGCTCGGGTCAGCCATTTTTTTCCTTCCAGGGCATCCCGTTTGACGCCTTTGCCGTTGATATACATGATCCCGAGGTTGTACTGAGCATCAGCATTGCCGGCTTTGGCTGCTTCGAACCACCAATGATAGGCCAGTTGCAGGTCGGGAGCAGTTCCGATCCCTTTGGCGTAATGTTGGGCGACGGCCACCTGTGCCCGCTGATGGCCCCGGGTCGCCGCTTGCTGGAGCAGGGCGACTGCTGAGACCGGGTCGCGAACCTCTTCACTTCCTGTACTGAACAGTTTGCCCAGACTGTAAATTGCATCCAGGTAGTTTTGTTCGGCCGCTTTTTGCAGCCAATTACGGGCTGCAGTATAGCTCTGCAGTACGCCGGTCCCTTTGGCATACATCATTCCCAGGTGGTACTGAGCCGTCGGTAACCCTTGTTCGGCTGCCTGGCGGAGCCATTGGCGGGCTTTGGAGTAGTTCTTTTTCACCCCTTTGCCGACCAGATACATGTGACCGAGGGTAAATTGCACTTTCGGATTGCCCTGCTCGGCTGCCAACCCCCACCAGCGCCGGGCTTCAAGGAAGTCTTTCGGCACCCCATGGCCTTTGGCGTACATCAAACCGAGATTGTATTGACCATCGGAGAAGTTCTGTTCGGCCGCCAGGCGAAACCATTTGAGCGCTTCATCGAAATCAGCCGGGACTCCATGCCCTTTGATATAGGCTTGGCCGAGCATGTTTTGTGCCCTGGCGTAGCCCATTTCGGCCGCCTGGAGGTAAAATTTTATCGCTTCAGCCGGATTTTCGGCGATCCCTTTGCCGGTGGCGTACATGCGACCGAGCATGTAAATCGCCCGGGGATATTTATGCTGCGCTGCCAGTTGGAACCATTTCATTGCCTCGGCATACGATTTTTTCACCCCTTTGCCCTGATAGTAGTTCATGCCCAGGCGGTAGTGTGATTGTGCCATTCCGGTCATTTTGGGACCCCTCTCAGCTTTTCAGTGTCAGGTCTTGTCATTGTAAACGAGCATTATACACGAGAAGTCAGCTGGTTGGCAGAGATAAAAATGTTAAAATTCCAGATTGCTCATTGACTCATTTTGGTTAAAGTGTTCAAATATACATTGTCATATCTACTGACACGAAAGGGTAGGGAAATGGCAGAACAAGTCAAGCGGGAGATTCTCCTCGAAACCGGCACCAACGAGATGGAAATTATCGAATTCTACCTCGGGACCCAGTCTTTCGGGATCAACGTCCATAAGTTAAAGGAAATCATCCCCTTCGATGGGGAAGCGGTAACCGTCATTCCTGGAAGTGATCCCGGAATGCTTGGAACCTTGCTGATACGGGGCAGTACTATTCCGTTGATCGACCTTAAAGAGCACATGAGGCAAAAGGAAGAAGCCCTGGATGGGGACGTCCGCCGGGTGGTGTTGATTTGTGAGTTCAACGACAGGGTTAACGGCTTCAAGGTCGATGGGGTTAATATGATCCACCGGGTCTCCTGGAGCGATGTGAAGCCGATGGCGACCTTTATCGACCAGTACCACCCTCGCTTTACCGGCAGCATCAATATCGAGGGCCGTGAGATTCTGATCGTCGACCTGGAGCATATCGTCAGCGAATTTGACCCGGAAGTAGCTCTCGACTACGAAGCGGAAATCCATAGCGCGGCGATGGCCGAAAAGGTGCCGCACACCCGTCAGGAAATGAAGCTGATGCTGGCCGAAGATTCGTCGCTGATCCGGACCGGGATCGAGCGGGTCTTGAAAAACTCAAATTATTCTAACTTGGAAACCTTTGTGGATGGAAAGGATTGTTACAATAAAATTCTGGAATTGAAGCAACTGGCCGCCTCGGAAGAAAAGGATATCTGCGATTATTTGAACCTGTTGATTACCGATATTGAGATGCCGAAGATGGATGGACTGACCCTTTGCAAGCGGGTCAAGGATGATCCTGTTCTCAGAGATATTAAAGTGATTTTGTTTTCTTCGCTGATTAATGATCAGATGAAGATCAAGTGTGACTCGGTTGGTGCCGACGGTTATGCGACCAAACCGCAGATCCCTTACCTGGTACAGATGATGGACAGGCATCTGGGGCTTGCCGGAGAGGCCGAAGCCGAATAGGTTGAGCTGGTCAACGCGTGGTAAAGAAAAACGCCGGTGGGATAACCCGCCGGCGTTTTTTTATCAGCCGATATTTTTTTCCAAGCGCTGGCAGACTCTTTCGGCGTCGCGCTGGGCTTCAACGATCTGGGTCGGGGACATTTTATTCTCCAGCGATTTTAGAACTTTCTGCGCATCGCTGTGGCCCTTGTCGGCCGTCAGCCGCAGCCAGACGTAGGCCTTGACGTAATCCTTCGGCACCCCACGGCCTAACGCGTACATCCCGCCGAGATTGTACTGGGCATCGGTGTAGCCCTGCTCCACCGCCTTGCTCCACCACTTGACCGCTTCGGCGTCGTCTTTTTCAACCCCGTAGCCGAACACGTACATCACCCCGAGGTTATACTGGGCGGCCGCGTTGTTCTGCTCAGCTGCTTTGGTCCACCAGCGCCGGGCTTCGGCATAATCCTGCGGAATATTATCGTTGTGCACGTAGATGCTGCCGAGGTTGTACTGGGCATCGGAATCCCCCTGTTCCGCGGCCAGCCGGTACCACTTGAGCGCTTCGTAGATGTCGGCTTCGACGCCTTCTCCCTTGGCGTACATAAAGCCAAGGTTGTGCTGGGCATCGACATGCCCCTGCTCGGCGGCCATCCGGCACCATTTAAACGCCTGGGAGTTGTTCCGATCTACGCCTTGGCCAAAGGCGTACATGACCCCCAGGTTGTACTGGGCATCCGCGTAGCCCTGCTGCGCCGCCAGGCGATACCAGTGAACGGCCTGGTCGTAGTTCTGCTCGGTGCCTTCACCGTTGGCGTACATCAGGCCGAGGGTGTACTGGGCATCAATGTGATTCTGTTTTGCCGCCAGCAGGCAGTAGCTTAACGCCTCCCGCTCATCGGCCTTGATCCCCTGGCCAAAGGCGAGCATCACCCCTAAATTGTACTGCGCGTCCGCATCTCCCCGGTCGGCTGCTTTGCGATACCAGAGAACAGCCTGTTCATCATCCTGCTTGACGCCATTGCCCTGTTCGTAGAGGTAGCCGAGGGCCAGTTGAGCATTGACATGCCCCTGCTCGGCGGCGCGCCGATACCAGCTGGCCGCTTCGCTAAAGTTCTGCGGCGCACCTTCTCCCTCTTCGCACATCCGGCCATAATTATATTGAGCATCAGGCTTGCCCTGCTCTGCGGCCAAACGATAGCGACCTTCGACAATAAAGGCGGAATTAGCCATGAAGCCCCCTTTGGGAGATCAATTTTCATTAGCGTTTGATTTAATAATCTAGCAGATTTTTCAATAGCTTGCAAATTCGCCGAGTAAATTAGGTGGGGAGTGAAACGAATAAAAAAGGGAGCTCACAGTGCGTGAACTCCCTGAATTTATTTGGTTGCGGGAGAGGGATTTGAACCCCCGACCTTCGGGTTATGAGCCCGACGAGCTACCAGACTGCTCCATCCCGCGACAACGGTTGCAGACCCTACTGGAATTTTATCGGTTGGTCAATGGTTTTTTTCGCGATTGGTTGTGTTGCTGTTCTTGATGGTGTAGAAACAGCATCTGCAACTTAGAACTTAAGGCAAGGATGAGGATTTGATTCAGGCGACGATCGATCTCGAAAAAGCTCTGCAATATCGCCGTAACGGTGCTCTACTGGTTGACGTACGGACCCCTGCGGAATTTGCTGAAACGACCATCCCGGGTGCCGTCAATGTGCCGATTTTCAGTGATGCTGAACGCGTTCGGGTCGGGACACTCTACAAGCAAGAAGGGAAGGCCGTCGCACGTAAGGTCGGAGTTGAACTGGTCGCCCCCAAAATCCCAGCCCTGATGGAGCAGATCGAAAAGGCTCAGCAGGGGCATCCGGGGCCGGTGATTGTGTTCTGCTGGCGGGGTGGCATGCGCTCTCTGGCAATGACCAGTTTCCTGAACCTGGCCGGGATTCACGCCCGACAGTTGATCGGTGGACACAAAGCTTTTCGGAGTCTGGTTTGCTCATACTTTGAAACAATGCAATGGCCGCCAATTTATGTTCTGCGTGGTTTGACCGGGGTCGGCAAAACCAAAGTTCTCCATCACCTGGCAGAGCAGAACTATCCGGTGATCGATCTGGAGGGCCTGGCTAACCATCGTGGCAGTGCTTTTGGTGCTCTCGGCCTGCAGCCGCAGCCGAGTCAGAAGCTGTTCGATGCGTTGCTTTGGGAACGTCTGCAGCAGCTGGAATCGTCAGACTATCTGCTGACCGAAGGGGAAAGTCTGCACATCGGCCGTTTGCTGGTACCGAAACGCTTCCATCAGCAGATGCAGCTGCAGACCAGCCTCTGGCTGACCGCGTCGCTCAGGTTCCGGACCCAGATCATTCTTGAGGACTATCCGGCCCTCGAAGGTTTGCACGAACAGTTTGAAAAGCCGATCCGTGCTCTCAAGGAGCGGCTCGGTCATAAGGTCGTCGAGCAGCTGTTGGCATTGCTCAATTCCGGTCAGTGGGAACAGCTGGTCTATGAGCTAATGGTCCACTATTACGACCCGCTCTACCTGCACACGCTCCCGGAACAGAGAGTTGAAATCGATTTGGAGCCCTTTGCCGATGGTGTCAAGCGGGTTATCGCGGCCCTTGTTCAGTTGCGTCAGCAATAAGCTTTTTTCTCAGCTCCCTTGTACTGTAATCAACGGCAGCGTTATCCTTAATCGATATAGTGAGGATAATTTGATGCCGGATCATCCCAAGCCACCAGCTAATATTTCACCTTTGTTCGTCAATCGCTTTAAGGTTGATGAGTCTGCTCCTTTCAAGCGTCACCTCAATCGCCTTGAGGTCGAAATCGCCCGTGAGGACTACGCCGGACTGAAGCGGGTCGAACTGGTGGAGCCAGTGCCGGAGGAAAGTTTTTACGCCAGTTTCGACGAGTTGACCGAACGGTTGCTGCACACCACCCAGAACAACTATAACCAGCAGTTGCTCAAGCAGCTCGGAATCCGCGTTTATCTCGATACCCCCCGCTATCATATTTATTATCGCCTCAAGGAGCGGTGCATCCGTTTTGTGCCGGCCTGGCGCGAGCAGGTGCTGAAGAATTTTTTCGGCGAGTTGCCGCTGCAGGATACCGACTGGCAGACCTGCGCAAAACAGCTGCCCGATTTCCGCTGCAAATTTCTGGCTGACGAGGCGGGCGGGACCTTGCTGTTACAGGGTGACAAGTCCGACCCATACCTGCCACTGTTGACCGTCAGTCACGGACCGTATGATCCACATACCCTGGAGGTTGCCTTATACTTTCTGCGTTATCAAAAGGGCCGTGGCGCACTGATCAACCTCGGCTTTTCCGGCCGCGAACCCTTGACCGACGGCAATCTGCAGAAACTTAAAAGTTGGGGCGTGCCGCTCAACCCGAGCAATATCGATGTCATCTATCCGTACGTTGATCGGCATGGTCACCCTTATTGCTACAAACATGAAGAAAGCTTGTGTCGTTATGTCGATGAGTTAAGCGGCCCCGCACCCGATCTGATCGTCGACGTGCATGGTTACGTTGGCACCCACGCCGAGGATGAAAGGGTGCTGGTCGGCATGGGGGGCTTGCCTCCCTACCCGCAGCTGGAAGAGTTGGGTGAACCCGGGCATTGGCGTGAGGTGGTTTACCTGCAGCCGAATCTCCGCTTGCGGCGGGGCTTGCGGATGATCCGCGAGCTTTCGGAAGAGATATACCTGCAGCTCTGCACCGGACCGCACCAGGGGTTTCATTTAGGCTTGCTAGGAGGCTTACAGCTGATCGGCCGTAGTTTCGACCCGCGGGAAGAGGTTGAAAGTATGTTGCCCGGCGAAGAGCGTGGTTTCCTGCCGAAGGAGAATGTCCGCTGGCTGCCGAGCGCCGGAGCTAATGCCAAGCAGCGGATCGAAGCTTGCAAACTTGGCAGCCGCGCCCAGTGCCTGCACGTCGAAATCCCGACCCGGATCCGTCGTCAGATTGCGCTGAAGATGAAGGAGCAGGCCATCAACGACTCCCTCACCTCCAGCAATATTTAAAGGGGCCGAGCATAAGCACCCATCTGCGGCGTTGCGCTTGATTGCGTCGCTGCGACGTAGCTGCCGCTACACCTCACTCCGAAATCTGCGCGCGCCTAGCATCTGGGCACTTCTGCTCGGCCCTACAGCGGGAGAGGGTGAGCGGGGCCGCAAACCCGCGACTTTGTGATTGAACGTTTCAAAATGAAACGGGAACAGAATAACTATCCTGTTCCCGTCATTAACTAAACCTGTCTCGGAAAATATCAGAACGGCCGCTTATTCATCCCCTCCTTGTACTCCCCGGTAAACGGCTCCATCACAATTTTAATCCCCTTCACAAACCCCTTATCCGGCACCGTGATCGGTTTAATCATATCGCCATCATATTTGCCGTACGGCTCGCCGGGGCGTGGCATGTCCCAGGCGTGGAACCGGGCGGCCAGGTAGTATACACCGCCTTTGGGTAGATACAGGATGAATTCCCCTTTGTCGTTGGTCAGGCCGGAGGCGAAATCGGGCAAGCGCTGAATGTCATCGTTGGTGTAGGCGATGGCAAAGCTGCCCGGTACCGGATTGCCGTTCTGGTCAACCAGAACCCCGCTTATCCCGATTTCGGTGACGGTTATTTCGCCACCCTGCTTAAAGAACATCGGGGCCGTCATCTTTAACATCGGCAGGTCTACCTGGGTCAGTTTTCCGGCTAAAATTTCAGTTTTCAGCCGAGAATCCTCAGAAAAATAATCGCCGGTAGTAATCGGTCCGGTCGCCATCCCCGAGGTCCGTTTGCGGCCCACGACAAAATATTCTCCAGGCGGGACATCGATGCTGTAGCCGCCGTCGGCACCAGTCGGACTGGAGATGTAGGTCGACGGGCCGAGCAGGTTCGGGACATGACTCGGGTACACATTGACATAAGCGCCGCTGAGCGGTTGACCATCCTTTTTCAAGGAAACTTTTCCAACCAGGCCGCTACGGCCGTTGCCATCGAGGTAGGTGGTTTTTTCAGCCATCGGAGCGCAGGCAACCAGCAATCCGAGAAGCAGGCAAGTGAGCAGGTAACGCATAGAATTCCTCCATCTTTGTCTATAAGGCGACGATTCAGTGCTCTCAGGGCAATTAACTTCATCAATTCTATCGGCTAGAAACTAATTGTCAAAAAAATCTTCAGCGCAGTGGTATTATTTGAAGGTCAAGAAAAGAGACTGTGATATCGAATTGTTAGCTAAAAATGCAGCAGCTGCGCTGCTGCTCTGAAATGAAAGGAGCCAGGATGCAATTGACGATAAAAAAAGGGGCTGCGCTGAAACAGAAAACGCCCTGTCTGATCATCGGTGTGTTCGAGGGCAAGCTGAAAGATCCCTTGTTGCTGGAACTGGATAAAGGGGTGGACGGGGCCTATCTGCGGGCGACGCGCAGTAAAGAGTTTACCGGCGAAAAGGGCCAGGCCCTGCTCCTGCATACCGGCAAATCGATCGTTGCTGAGCGGGTCTTGCTCTACGGCCTCGGCAAGGAACGTTCGGCGGGTCTGAACGGCCTGCGGCAGGCGGCGAGCGGTGCGGCTAAGTTTCTGGCAGAGAAGCAGCTGGGGAGTTTTTTGCTGGCCCTGCCACAGCTGTCGGTGAAGAAAGGTGGCTTGGCTGAGCGGATCCAGGCGGCCGCCGAAGGGGTGTTGCTGGCCGCTTATCGCTATGAAAAATACCTGCCGCCCGAGCGCCCCGGTAAGCCGGCTCACCTCGATAAGGTCGGGTTGCTGATTGGGGACAAGGATAGCAAAGCTGAAGCCGATTCTGCACTTCAGATTGCAGAGGCGATAGTCTCTGGGGTTTGTTTTGCCCGTGATCTGGTCAATGCACCGGGCAATGAAAAGTCTCCCGAATATATGGCCATGCAAGCGGTGGCGATGGCTGAACAGGTCGGTATCGATGCCAAACTGCTCGATCGCAAACAGCTCGAAAAGCAGGGCTTCGGCGCCATGCTCGGGGTTGCCCAGGGCAGTGAAAGGGATCCCTATCTGATTCTACTCGAATACCGCGGAAGTACCGATGATGCCAAGCCGGTGGCGCTGGTCGGCAAGGGGGTGACATTTGATACCGGTGGCATTTCACTGAAACCGGCCGAAAAGATGGACGAGATGAAAATGGATATGGGCGGGGCCGCTGCAGTTCTCGGCACCATCATGGCCGCTGCGCGGATGAAGTTGCCGATCAACCTGGTGGCGGTGGTTCCGGCTGTGGAGAATATGCCGTCCGGCACGGCGATCCGCCCGGGAGATATTCTCACCTCGTTGTCCGGCAAGACCATCGAAGTGCTCAACACCGATGCCGAGGGCCGGCTGATTCTTGCCGATGCCCTGACCTATGTCGGACGTTATCAGCCGCGGGTGGTGATCGATGTCGCCACGCTGACCGGTGCGGTGATTGTCGGCCTCGGCAACCATGCCGCCGGAGTCCTCGGCAATCACGATGGCCTGATCCGGCAGTTGCTCAAAGCGGGTGAGCGCAGTGGGGAAAGACTCTGGCAGTTGCCGCTCTGGGAAGAGTACGCCGCGCAGATCAAGAGCGATTTTGCTGATGTGAAAAACACCGGCGGCCGCGCAGCCGGAACCATCACTGCTGCGGCTTTCCTGCAAACGTTTGCCGATAACTACACCTGGGCGCATCTCGATATTGCCGGGATGGCCTGGGAGGGGAATGGCAAGGCGGGTCAGCCGAAAGGGGGGACCGGTTTCGGTGTGCGGGTGCTGATCGAGTATTTGCGTGGTGAGGTGAAGTAAAAAAGTAGTGCAAGCAGAGGTGTAAAGGTGTATAAAGCGCCAACTTTTTCTGAGTTGAGGCGTTTTCAAACCTTTTTAGGGAAGATTTGTGATATGGAAAAAATTTGTATCGGCTGGCGGGAGTGGTTTTCTTTGCCGGAGTTGTTGATCCCCAGTATCAAGGCCAAAGTTGATACCGGGGCAAGAACATCGGCACTGCACGCCTTTTTTGTTGAGCCGTATGAAGAAAATGATCGGCATATGGTCCGCTTTGGTGTCCATCCGTTGCAGAAACGGGATGATATTGAGATCGTCTGTTCTTGTCCGATTAAGGATTTTCGCGAGGTCAGTGATTCCGGCGGGCATCGTGAAATGCGCTATGTTATTGAAACACCGGTCAAGCTTGGCAACCGGACCTGGCCGATCGAGATGACCCTGACCAATCGCGATAGTATGCAATTCCGTATGTTGCTCGGTCGCACGGCGATGTCTGGAATAGTGGTTGAGCCCGAACAGTCGTTTATATTCGGTCGTCCCAAAAAAGCCAGATTTTAAGAGTGAGGTATTTATGAAGATTGCCATTTTATCCCGTAACCCGAATCTCTACTCAACCCGGCGTTTGGTTGAAGAGGGTAAGGAGTCAGGCCACGAAGTCCGGGTAATTGACCCGTTGCGCTGTTATATGACCATCGCCAGCCAGCGACCGACCATCCACTACAAAGGCGATGAGCTCAAAGGTTACGATGCCATTATTCCACGAATTGGGGCATCGATCACTTTTTACGGCACCGCTGTTGTTCGCCAGTTTGAAATGATGGACGTATACAGCGTCAACGAATCGGTGGCGATCAGTCGCTCGCGGGACAAGTTGCGCAGCCTGCAACTTCTTGCCCGTAAGGGGATCGGCCTGCCGGTGACCGGTTTTGCCAATTCAACCCAATATACCGGCGACCTGATCCAGCTTGCTGGTGGAGCACCACTGGTCATCAAGCTGCTGGAAGGGACCCAGGGGATCGGGGTGGTTCTGGCGGAAACCAAAAAAGCGGCTGAAAGTGTTATCGAAGCGTTTCGCGGCTTGAAGGAAAATATCCTCGTTCAGGAATTTATCAAAGAAGCTCAAGGGGCGGATATCCGTTGTCTGGTTATCGGTGACAAGGTTGTCGCGGCAATGAAACGTCAGGGTAAAGAAGGTGAATTTCGTTCCAATATCCACCGGGGAGGGACGGCGAGTATTGTCCGCTTGACCCCTGAAGAGCGTTCGACAGCGGTCCGAGCAGCCAAGATCATGGGCTTGAATGTCGCCGGGGTTGATCTGCTCCGCTCCAATCATGGCCCGGTGGTGATGGAGGTCAATTCCTCTCCGGGGCTTGAAGGCATTGAAACGGCAACCGAAAAGGATGTCGCCGGGATGATCATCAAGTTTATTGAAAAAGAGGCCAAGCCTGGCCGGACCAAAACCCGAGGCAAGGGATGAAAAGAGCGCGGGCAGTTCCTTTCGAATTTGGCGGCGAGACGATCAGGCCGGGCGAACGGCTCACGGTCGAATTGCCGATGGCGCGGTTGTACACCCGTAACGAAATGACCTTGCCGGTGCAGGTGGTGCATGGCAAAAGGCCCGGCCCGGTGATGTTTGTGAGTGCTGCCGTGCACGGTGATGAAATCAACGGCGTGGAAATCATCCGCCGGTTGTTGATCAGCAAAACCTTGATCAATCTGCGCGGCACCCTGTTGGCGATACCGATCGTCAACCCGTTCGGTTTTATCCAGCGCTCCCGCTATCTGCCGGATCGCCGAGACTTGAACCGGTCTTTTCCCGGGACGCCGAAGGGCTCGTTGGCCGGGCGCATGGCCCACCTGTTCATGACCGAAATCGCCGGGCGTTGCGATTATGGTATCGACCTGCATACGGGGTCGAACTTTCGCACCAACTTGCCGCAAATCCGCGCCTGTCTGGAGGACCAGAAAACCCTCGAACTTGCTTTGGCCTTCGGTGCTCCGATTGTTGTTCCTTCAGAACTGCGAGAAGGCTCTTTGCGGGAAGCTGTCGCTGCCGTCGGCAAACCGGTGCTGGTTTATGAGGCTGGGGAAGCTCTCTATTTTAACGACGCGGCAATCCGGGTCGGTTTGCGCGGGATATTAAATCTGCTGCGGCACGTCGGAATGCTGCCCGAAAGTCGTCGTGCTAAACAAAGAGACGCCATTGTAACCGACCGAACAAGTTGGGTTCGTGCCACCATGAGTGGGACTTTTGTTCGCAGTATTAGACTGGGTGATATGGTGAAAAAGGCTGGCTTGCTTGGTACTTTGAGCGATCCGCTGGGTGATGATCGTGAGGATGTACGTGCGCCGTTCCGGGGGGTAGTGATCGGCCAGTTGAACCTGCCACTGGCACACGAAGGGGATGCCCTGATCCATCTGGCGAAAGTGCCCGATCCCGATGAGGCTGAGGGTGCGATGGATGAATATGCTTCGTCTCTGACCGACGAGGATTACGGGCTCGAACGCTGACCTGTGTCCGATTTTTTAAGGAGGGTGAAATAATGGAACTCTTCAACCCCTTGCAGACAGTGACTTCGCTGTTTCGCAGTACACCGAAAAAAGTCGGTCTTTCACCTGGCACTTTGATTCATGTTGGTGAGCAGAAGGTTGAGCGTCCGTATCTTTCCTATATCGATTACACCGCAGAAAATTATCGGGCCAGAAAAGATGTTTCGCTTGATGAATGCCTGGAACTGAAATCTGCTGACAGTGTCAGTTGGATCAACCTCGATGGTATTCATGATGTCAGCCAGGTTGAAGCTTTCGGCCAGGCTTTCGACCTGCATCCGCTGACTCTTGAAGACATCCTCGATACCGGTCACCCGCCCAAATTCGAAGAGTTCGACAACTGCGCCCTGATCATCACCAAGATGTTCTATTTTGATGAACAGACCAGCCGGATTGAGGCGGAGCAGATCAGCCTGGTATTGACGGCGGAAAATGTGCTGACCTTTCAGGAACGACCGGGCGATGTCTTTGACGGGGTCCGCGACAGGCTGAAGCGGAAAAGTGGCCGGATCAGACAGCGGGGAGCTGATTATCTCGCCTACACTCTGATCGACTCGGTGGTCGACAGTTATTTTCATGTGCTGGAAAAAATCGGCGACCGGCTCGATTACCTGGAAACCGAATTGATTGCCCAGCCGAGCCAGGATCTGTTGCAGCAGGTTCACCAGATGAAGGGGCAATTGATCTTTCTGCGCAAGGCGGTCTGGCCGATGCGCGAAGTGGTTGGCAACCTGCTGCATAGCGAATCGACGTTGTTGGAGGATTCGACCAACGTCTTTCTGCGCGATCTTTACGATCATGCCATTCAGGTTCTGGATATCGTTGAAAGCTTCCGCGAAACCGCCTCAGGGTTGGTTGACCTGTATATCTCGAGTGTCAGCCAGCGGATGAACGAAGTGATGCAGCTGCTGACCATCATGGCCTCGATCTTTATCCCGCTGACCTTTATTGCCGGCATCTACGGGATGAATTTCGAGCTGATGCCGGAGCTGAAATGGCGCTACGGCTACCCGATGGTCTGGGGGCTGATGCTGGCCTGCGTGGTTGGCATGCTCTGGTTTTTCAAGAGGAAAAAATGGTTCTGAGAATTTTATCCATCCTGCTCTTGCTGGTTTTGAGTTGTCCCTTTCAAACCTGGGCTGTGGATCCCGGTGTAGAAAATACGATCTCGTCTGCATCGGCGGGGCCGGTTTTTCCGGGGCTTGGAGAGGTGGGCCCACGCTCTTCTGCTTTGGCAAATTTTGTTGCCAAATCGGAAGAGAGGTTGTTGCAACTGGCCGAGTTGTCAACGGCGCGGGAAACCTTGGCGACACTGACCGAGCAGTTCAATAAAGCGGTCGTAGAAATGGAGCCGCTTGGCTCGCCGGAAGATTGGTATGTCGATCGCCTGAACCACTACACCAATAGTCTCGTTCAGCTTCGCCAAGGCCTTGGTGGTTTACAGCAAAAGTTGGCCGACCGTCAGTTGGCAGTTGAGAGGATTCGGGAACAGGCAGAAAAAGATAAGTTGTTTTGGGCAGCCTGGGAAGAGGAGCTGAAAACGCAGGATGTCAAGCTGCCAAAGCAGACGATTGAGCAAGTGAATAAACTCTTGCTGCAACTCTCAAATAAACAGAAAAATACCTCTGAGCAGTTATTGCTGCTACAGGAACAGATCGGTGTCTTTGATCGTGATATTCTCGCCGTTAATGAGAATCTGGTCCACGCTCTCGGGATGTTGCGTAAGGCGACCTTTCGTCGCAATGCCTATTCATTTTTCAGCGCGGAGTTTTATCAACAATTTGACCAGAAACTCAGTACTCAGGCCGCCGAAGGGGTGACAGCGGCGGTAAAGTTCAATCCCAGTTATCTGCAAGAGAATGGCTGGCGCGCCGGGCTGGTGGGGCTGCTGTTTTTAGTTATCGTCTGGCTGTTGCGATTGTATCGCTATAAACTGCAGGAGGCTGACGAATGGCTGTTTATCCTTCAGCGCCCCGTGGCTGCGGCAGCATTTTTGGCAGTTGCGAGCTCCTGGATCTGGATGCCTGCCCCGCCACCCCTGTTCCGTTTTGCTTTTCTGGTACTCGCTGTCGTATCGGCCACCCTGCTGACACAATCCCTGTTGGCAAACAATCGCCAGCGAGGGATGCTGATCCTTGCTGCAGGCGTTGTGCTTGTTACCAATGCGTTGCGTCTGATTTCTTTTCCCCAGCCCCTGTTACGGATCTATATCGCGCTGTTGGCGATCATCTTGATTCCGCTGCTGGTGTCAAAATTCAAGCAGTCGAAAAGATCTTGCCAGAAGGGAGAAGGGAGAGGCTTTCGGGCTCTGTCGAGACTGGCGATTATCGTGTTGACCGTCAGCCTGATCGGTCAGGTCAGCGGGTTTATGAATTTTTCAGCCTGGTTGATTCTGGCAACCTTCGAGTCCGGTGTCGCCTTTTTGTTTGCCAAGATGTCAGTGATGCTCGTTGCCGGCGGAATTGATCTGGGCAATACCCTGCTGGTGAAATCGAATCAGAGTTTTTTCAGGGAATATGGGGCGGAGCTGTCTTTACGTCTGAAAAGGCTGCTGAAATTTCTGATTTATGGATTCGCAATCTTTTACCTTCTGCCCGTTTGGCGGTTGTTTGCGACCGTTAAAGATGGCTGGAATTATTTTGCTGAGCTGACCTTTGAAGTCGGCACGTTGAGTCTTTCCCTGCAAATGCTAGGTTCGGCCGTGATCGCTTTTTATCTGGCGTTGCAGGTGTCCTGGGTGCTGCAGGGGATGAGTGAAGCACATGTGTTTGCCCAGCGTGACATTGACCGGGGGGTGCGCGATGCGGTTAAGAAGCTGATTCACTACGCAATTGTTCTGATCGGCTTTTTACTGGCTTTAAGCATGCTCGGCATGGGCTTGCAAAATTTCGTCGTTCTGCTCGGCGCTTTTGGCGTCGGCATCGGTTTTGGCCTGCAGGATATCGTCAATAACTTCCTCTCGGGGCTGATCCTGCTCTTCGAAAGGCCGATCAAGGTTGGAGACGGAGTCGTCATTGATGGCGAATATGGGACTGTGCAGCGGATCGGTATGCGCTCGACCGTGGTGCAGAACCTGGATGAAGCGGAACTGATTGTTCCCAATTCGCATATGATTTCGCAGAAAGTGACCAACTGGACCCTGTCCAACCGGCGGGTGCGGGTGGTCGCACCGGTCGGGGTTGCCTACGGAAGTAACCTGGAAAAGGTTCTGGCCGTGTTGACTGAGGCTGGCGAACAGCACCCGGAAGTGCTCAAAAAGCCGAAGCCGAGTCCTCTGTTTGTTCAGTTCGGGGCCAGTTCTCTTGATTTCGAGTTGCGGGTCTGGATCAGTAATGTCGACAATCGCCCGCGGATCAAGAATGAGCTGCTGCTCTTTATCGACCGGCGTTTCCGTGAAGAAAACATCGAGATTCCGTTTTCGCAGCACGATCTGCATATCCGTTCGGTCTCTCCAGGGGTGTTGCCCACAGGACTTGGTGATGCCGAGTGAGTCTTTTGCTGTAACATGCAACGGATTTTAACGCAGATTTCTTTCCGTCAACTTTGCGTATATTTTGCCTGACAAACAATTCACCCGCGGCGGACTTTCGCTCCCTTGACAGCGGCACCTAACTGTTGCTAGATTGCCACGTTCGGCCGGAGTATTTATGCTGGTCGTCGCAGTATTGTAGACGGCATTAAACCGATTATTTACCATCACTGCCGGGACCGATTTGTCGGCAGCATGGAGTTAGCAAATGCGTTCTTCCAATATGTCGCTGGAAACCGATCTGCCGAAAGGGGTCAAAGATTTTCTGCCGCTCAAAGCGGCCAAGGCTGATTTTCTCCAGCAGCAACTTCGCCAGGTCTTCGCCGCCTGGGGATTCCGGCCGGTCATCACCCCCCAGCTTGAATATCTCGATGTTCTCGAACTCGGTTTAGGCGAGGGGCTGCGAGATCGGGCTTTTAGGTTTGATGATCGCCAGAGCGGCCGGCTGGTCGCTTTCCCGCCCGATATGACTCCGCAGATCGCCCGCATCGCCGCCACCCGCATGAGTGAGCGGCCAATGCCGTTGCGTTTGAGTTACAGTGGTCGGGTGCTGCGCCACACCGAGCAACAGATGGGCAAGGATCGCGATATCTTCCAGACCGGTGTCGAGTTGATCGGCCTCGACAGTCCCGAAGCGGACGCTGAAATGATCGCTATGGCGGTCGAAGCGTTGCAGGCGGTCGGTGCCGAAGATTTCACCATCGATATCGGTCAGGTCGAATTCTTCCGTGGCGTTATGGACGGACTGTCCCTCGATAAACGGCATGCTGATCAGGTCGCTGACGCGATTCTGCGCAAAGACAGTTCTGAACTGCAGACCCTTTTGCGGGATGTCGATCTGGATGACGCGGCCCGCGATGAGGTGCTGGCCCTGCCGCGCCTGTTCGGTGGTCGTGAAGTGCTGCAGCGTGCCGCAAAGGTCGTGCGTAACGAGCGCTCGCGCAAAGCCCTCGATAACCTGGCCCAGGTCCTCGATGTGCTGGAGGTCTACGGGGTGCTCGATCATGTCACTGTTGACCTCGGAGAGCTAAGAGGCCTCAACTACCACACCGGCATCACTTTCCAGGGCTTTCTGCCCGGCGTCGGCCGGGCCGTCTGCAGTGGCGGCCGCTATAACAACCTGACCGGTCAATACGGTTTTAACGCACCGGCGACCGGTTTCACCTTCAGTCTGCTGCACCTGCTGTTCGCCCTCGATAACGCTCTCGACGCCCGGGTAGAGCCGGCGACCGATCTGCTGATATATGCCAGCAGCGCTCAGTTGCGTCCGGCCCAGCAGCTGGCCTGTAGACTGCGTCAGCAGGGATATTCAGTTGCGCGCGATATCCTGCCGCGGGACAAGCAGGCGGCAATCGACTATGCAAAACAGATGAATTTTAAATATCTGGCGGTGGTTGCCGGAGAAGAGGATGATGTCGAGTTGATCTGTCTGGCCGATGGCCAGATCCGGCAGTTTCCCTGGCAGCAACTGCATCAGGATGGACTTGAACTCTAGTTTGTTTATTATCCAGCCGATGACTTAATCGGCGAGACAGGAGTTAGAATATAATATGGCCAATGTAATTATCGTCGGCGCCCAGTGGGGTGACGAAGGCAAAGGCAAGATCGTCGATATCTATACCGAGCATTCCCAGCAGGTTGTGCGCTTTCAGGGCGGCAACAATGCCGGACATACCCTGGTGGTCGGTGATGAGAAAACCGTTCTGCATCTGATCCCGTCGGGGATTCTGCACGAAGGCAAGCGCTGCCTGATCGGTAACGGTGTGGTCCTCGATCCGAAGGTCTTCCTCGAGGAGATCGACGGCCTCAAGAAGAAGGGCTACCTGAAAGACGACAGCCAGTTAGTCGTTGATGGCGCGGTCAACATCATTATGCCGTATCACAAGAAGATCGATATCGCCCGCGAGCTGAAAGCCGGCGCAAAAAAGATCGGCACCACCGGGCGCGGCATTGGTCCCACCTATGAGGACAAGGCCGGGCGCCGGGCGATCCGTTTTGCCGATCTGCTCAAGCCGGAAACCTTCAAGCGCAAGCTGGCCGAGGTGCTGCCGGAGAAAAATTTCTACCTGGAAAAGTATTTGGGTGAGCAGCCGCTTTCAGCCGACGAGATCGTCGAAGAGTATCTGGGCTATGCCGAGCGTTTGCGCGGCTACCTCGGCCGGGTGTCGACCCTGCTCGATACTGCCATCAAGGCTGGCGACAATGTGCTTTTCGAGGGGGCGCAGGGCAGCCTGCTCGATGTTGATCACGGCACCTACCCGTATGTCACCTCTTCTTCGACAGTCGCCGGTGGCGCTTGTACCGGAACAGGTCTCGGTCCGAATAAGATCGATCAGGTGATCGGCATCTCCAAGGCCTATGTCACTCGCGTCGGCGAGGGTCCATTTCCAACTGAACTGCATGACGAAATGGGCGAGCAGTTGCGTGCTGCCGGTCACGAGTTCGGAGCGACCACCGGTCGCCCGCGACGTTGCGGCTGGCTCGATATCGTTGCCCTGAAGGAAGCGGTGCGCACCAACGGTCTGACCGGTATCGCATTGACCAAGATGGACGTGCTCAACGAACTGGAATCGGTCAAGGTCTGTACCGCCTATCGTCACGGCGAGCAACTGCTCGAAGAGTTCCCGCAGGATTATGATGTGCTCAAAGAATGCACTCCGGTCTATGAAGAAGTGCCCGGCTGGCAGTGTGATATTAATGAAACAAAAGAGTACCCGCATCTGCCTCAGCAGGTGCGTGATTACGTTGATAAGATCGAGGCCTGGACCGGTTGTCCAGTGGTTCTGGTGTCGGTTGGACCGCGCCGTGATCAGACAATTCAGCGGTCTAATCCGTTTGCATAAAAAAGCTGCAAAAAAGTTTAAAAAAAGGTTGACCCACTAAATTGATTCACGTATAAAAGGTCTCCGTTGCGTGCCGCTAGCTCAGTTGGTAGAGCATCTGACTTTTAATCAGATGGTCGTAGGTTCGATCCCTACGCGGCACACCATT
>CALZHQ010000040.1 GCA_945787295.1 uncultured Desulfuromonadales bacterium | reverse complement strand
CCGTTCAGGTCGCAGACCTGTTTGAACAGGTAGCGTTTCCAGCGCATGCCCTGGTTGTTGGCCGCGGCCAGGGTCGGCAGGTGGCGACGGATGGCCGCGGTCAGCTGCGGGCGTTCGAAAAAGCCCATTGCGACCCAGAGGTGGCCCGGTTGCACTGTGCGGGCTGCGATGATGTGTGCCAGCCACTCAGAGGTTTGGTTGCGACCACCAGTGGCATCACAGGGGACATGCGAGAGCATGATTTCCAGGAGGTCCGGATTGATGGCCGAAGCAAGCGCTTTGTCGGTAGCTGAATGAGCGATGACTGATTGGTCGTAACCGGGGAAAAATGTTGATAATAATGCGCTGATCTCATCAGCAGCCAAACCGAGTGTCGCTGGCAGTGGACCTTTTTCCTGGCAGACGGTTGCTAACAGACCGGCAAACATCTGCCGATCCTTTTCCTCGATGCCGAGCGGAGCAGGCGTCTCCATAAGTGCACGGTAGATTGGATCACCCATTCCGATCCGTGGACCGTGCTTGTCAGCCTGTTGCGGCTTCAGGTTGGATTGGACCGGCGTCGCGCCGCTTCTGGCACTGGCAATCGCTGCCTGCAGTGCCTGGTTGGCCAGTTCGGCACAGTAATCTCTTTCCCCTGGCAGACCGCCGAGACGTTTATCGATCAGTTTCGAATCATACCGCTGGATTTCATTGAGGCTCCGTCCTTTACTCAGTTCTGCTGCTGCAGCGCAGGCGGCGATGGTGAAGCCGCAGCCGAAAACCTGAAAGCGGATCTCTTTGACCTGATTGCTCGCGACCTTCAGCGTGAAGCGGACCGCCAGGCGCTTGCCGACCTCCTGCCCGGTCAGGCCGACCTCGCCGGTGCCGTCCGGGTTCTTCAGCAGCCCGACATGGGTTTCGTCAGCGGCGTATTTTAAGATGGTGTCTGTGTAGCCTTGCATATTTGTGCTCTCATTTTAGAGTCTGAAGTCAAGGTCAAGCTCGCGGGGTTGCGGTCCCGCCCGCCGCCTTCATATCTTTGTGCGCCCAAAGAAACGAAGCAAAGAAATGCGCCCGATTTCCTTGCCCTGCGGGTTCCCTCCATTTCGTTCCGTTTGGCAGCTCGGAAAAAAACTCGGCTATCGCCTCAAACATTTTTCCTCGAAATCCTGCCAAACTCCACTGCACTCCGGCTGCGTCACACGGGGTGTGAATTCAAAAGCTTTTGACCCTCAAATCCCCTTTGGCTTCCGCCGGAGTGGAGCAAGCGGTTCGGGAGCTTTGCCGCGAGGTTAAGCGAAGCGCATGGGAGCGGCCCCGAATTATTTGTGGAGCGGAGGTTCCCGCGCAGCGGGCGGAAACATTGGGGTCGTTTTCTTTTGGTTGCGTTTTCTTTGTCGACCCAAAGAAAATGAACCCGGCTGGCGGGCCGGAACCCGCCGGTTCTGACCTAGAAATCAAGACGCCGCAGAATGCTCCCGCAGCAACGTCGCCGCATTCGCACACTCAAACAAAATATAAGCTCCCCCCTCATAGAGAACATCATTCTTCAACGCATTCCCGACCTGCTCCCAGTTCGGAAACCCTCGCACCACCAGCCCTTTATGCAGTCGATGCGCCAAAGCTTCGCAGTGGAAATTACCGACGATCAAATCGTAGTCATCCGCCAACCGTTCCGCGTCCTCCAGATCCCCGACCAGCACCTTCTCCGCTTTAACCTTCTCCAGCTGCGGAGAATCGACCGTGGAAATCGCCACCGTCACCTTTCCGCCCGCTTCAGTGAGCGACTGGCAAATCCCGGCAAGCTGGTCCGGTTCGGCGGCCACCAGAAACCGGGTCTGACCAAGAGAGAAGTGGGAGTCGATCATCGCGTCCTGCAAGCGCTTGCGCCAGCGGATGATATTCGCTGGCGGCAATTCCACGCCGCTGATATCCATCAGCAGGGTAATCAGGCTGTCGGTCGCTTCCAGGCCGCTCAAGTGGGAAAAATGCTGGTGTCGGATCGCTGGATTTTTATCCAGTAGTGCTGAGGCAGATTTCTCCATTGAATCACCGACGGTCAGCACCAGTGCCGCATCGCCAAGGGATTTGATCTCCTCCACGCTGATACCGCCGCTCGAGAGGGCACTCTGCTTCTCGCCGAGATGGCCATCCAGCGAGGTCGACAGGTCGGGCAGGGCGTAAGCTTCAAACCCGAACGCTTCGGCCAGCTGCTTGATCTTTTCCACCTCGATCGGCTGCAGGCTGACATGTGGCAGGATGACTATTTTCTTTTCGTTGCTGGTCTCGCTCGGTTCCACCAACTGCTCGATGATCGCCTGACAGGTCAATGCCCAGCCGCTTTCAAAGCCACCTTCGTAGTCGGGAGTGTTGACGTAAACCAGCGGGTGCTCGACCTGGGCCGCGACCCCGCGAACGTCATCCCCCTTGGTTTCCGGCAGGCCGGTGGTGTGCAGACCGATCAGGCTCGGGGTGACCTTCCTGGTGATGTTCTTCACCGACTCAACGATGCTGTAGTCGCCACCGTCGAGTACGGCAATCGCATCGGTGACCGCGCTGGTCTGGATGGCGATCGGCTCGCAGAAGTGCCGGGTGTAGAAGACCTTGGTGAAGCTGGTGCAGCCCTGGCCGCCGTGCATCAGCGGCATGCAGCCGTCAATACCGAGAAAGGCGAGGGTTGCGCCCATCGGCTGACTCAGCTTGAACGGGTTGACCTGCAGCGGTTTTATCGATTTATGGCTTACTTCTCCCATGGCGCCCTCCGTGCAACGTTTTTGAATACCGGATTTTCCAGTGCGTTTTTCAGATCTTCAGCCAGATTCAGCAAACCGTCGTAGCCGCCGTAACTCTTCTTTTTCTCCTGGTTGACATCCGCGAAGGCGATCCCTTTTTTGATGGCCGTGTACAGCGACCTGCCACCCGCCAGCAGCAGGTGTGCCCCCCGTTCGTCGATCAGCTTGGCTTGTTCGGTGCCCGGGTTCATCATCAGCACACCGTCACTGCCGAGATACTGCCGGGCTTTCTCGCGATCATCCTCGGTGGCTTTTTTCACCGCTGTGGCGACCACCTCGATACCGAGGTCCTGCAGTGCCGAAGCGATCGACCAGGATTTGTTGCCGCCGGTGTTGAGCACCGCTTTTTTACCGGCGAAAACCTGTTTGTACGGTTTGAGTTTCTCCTCCAGTTTCGCCTCTTCACGGGCGATTAAGGCCTTGGTGCGTTCGATCAGGTCTGCATCGCCGAGGGCGTCAGCAATCGCCAGCAAACCGTTGCTGGTATCCCGCTTGCCATAAAAGGAGAGCGAGATACTTGGTGTTCCGAACTGCTCCTGCATCTTTCTGGTCAAAGAGATCAGCGATTTGGCGCAGACGATGACGTTGAGTTTGGCGCGGTGGGCGGTGCGGATGTCGGCTACCCGGCCATCACCACTTAAGGTCGAAAGGATCCGGATGCCGAGTTCGTCGAGCAGGTGCGAGTACTGCCACATGTCGCCGGTAACGTTATATTCACCGATCAGGTTGATGTCGAAGGGGGTTGTTGTTTCCGGTTCTTTCGTGCCGATCAGGTGACGCAGCGCCGCTTCGCCACCAAGGCGGCTGCCGAGGTTCTTGCTGCCGACAAAGCCGGGAGCATGCACCGGTATCATCGGCACCCTATGCTTTTCTGCCGCCTGCTTGCAGATCAGGTCGAGGTCATCACCGATCAAGGCGGTGACGCAGGTGGAATAGACGAAGATTGCCTCCGGGGAGTAATGCGCCATGATGTAGTCGATGGCGCTGGTCAGTTTCTCTTCGCCGCTGAAGACCACGTCGTTGAGGCTGACATCGGTGGTAAAGCCGATCTGCGTCAGGTCACGCCCTTGCCAGCTGGTTTTCGTCGCGCGGGTTTCCCAGGAAGTGGCGAGACAGGTCATCGGACCATGCACCAGGTGAGCGGCGTCGGCGTAGGGGAAGAGGGAAATCTGTGCGCCCTCGAAGGCGCAGCCACCGGTAGTCGCACCCGGGGTCGGGGCGTTACAGGCGACTTTTTTGGGTTTGTTGTGTTCGCAGGCGCTCTCGTCGAGCAGTTCCTTGATCTTCGGTTTGTTGGACACGACTGTTACCTTTCCGAGTTTCCAGAATCAAAGTATCTCCGTCGCGTCTTTGGGAGGAAGAAAGGCACTACGACGTTGTAGCGCGTTCTTTCTTATGAGCAAAAGTCTTGCCAGTTGTTAAAATCTCAAATAATCAGAGGGTTAGAGGTGCTTGCGGTTGCCGGATGAGAGAAAAGAGTGCGCAACTGTTTGTTTTTTAATCATCAGCCTGCCTGGATGCCACTATTAGTTCAGCTGATATAATCTATACAATTGTGTTGGAAGCTCATCAGGGTTTAGCTATGCAGACAATCTTCGTTCTGATCGCCATGGCGGCATTCTTTGCGGCAACAGTTCTCTGGTTGCTGAAACCGAGGGATGCCGCAACGCAAAATGCTCGGAAAATTCGAGACGCTTTGACCCGTTTGCTCAAGCGGCCGTTCGGTGCCCACGTCATCATAGAAGACCCTGCCTTTGGTAAATATGTCCAGATATCCGGATCGACCCGCGAACCACTAGTCTTTGACCTGCCCCGACAGCTGTTGACTCTTGATGAATTTGATCGGGCGTGCCAATTGTTCGGGCAACTCGGTCATGCTGGGCCGGAAACCTTTGAGGTGTTCGATTCTCCCGGAGGGCATGCTGCCGGAACCCAGACCAGTTTTATTTTGAGTTTCGGGGATGATATTGAGCGTGCGACCCAGCTGGCCTTAAGGGTGTTTGCCGCGGTTTATGAGGTCGGCGACAATGTTGCGCTGATAATCACTGAACAGTAACTCTGATCATTTTTGGAAGAAGACGTGTATTGCGGGCTAAGTGGTGCAGGTCTGCTCTTTTTTTAATCAACTCCGGAGGTCTGTAATTCAAGAAGCCCTGATTGAGCGGAATTTTGCTGTGGGCATGGCTATTGCTTTTAGCCGGGACAGGGATGGCAACGGCGCCATTCATTGGCGAAAGGCAACGTAGCCCCGACCTCATCATGAGGTGCGGGGTTTATTTATTTGAGCTGAGATATTCTATGGATCCTCTGAAAAACAAGCAGATTGTGATTGACGATACGACCCTGCGTGATGGTGAACAGACCGCCGGGGTGGTATTCAGTCTGGAAGAGAAAAAACGGATTGCCCGGATGCTGGATGAAATCGGGGTTGGAGAACTGGAGTGCGGGATCCCGGCGATGGGCAAGCAGGAACAGGCGTCAGTCAGGGCTCTGGTAGATCTGGGGTTGAGTGCCCGCTTGCTCACCTGGAATCGGGCAGTCATCTCAGATATTCAGGCTTCTTTGCAGACCGGAGTGTCGGCGGTTGATGTTTCGCTGTCGGTTTCTGACCTACATATCAGGCACAAACTCGGTAAAAGTCGGGAGTGGGTCAAAGAGCAGCTGAAAGTGGCGCTCGGTTTTGCCAAGCAGCATGAGCTGTATGTTTCGGTTGGTGGCGAGGATGCCAGCCGGGCGGATCTTGATTTTCTTGTCGAACTGCTAAAGATTGCCGAAACTGAAGGTGCCGACCGATTCCGTTTTTGTGACACCCTCGGAATACTTGACCCGTTCGCCACGTATGAAAAGGTGAAGTATTTATCTGCGCGGACTTCGCTCGATCTGGAGGTGCACACTCATAACGATCTGGGGATGGCAACCGCTAACGCAATCGCCGGGATTCGTGCCGGAGCACGGTTTGTCAACACCACGGTCAACGGGCTTGGTGAACGGGCCGGGAATGCCGCCCTCGAAGAGGTGGTGATGGCGCTCAAGCATGCTTGCCATCTCGACCCGCAGATCGATACCAGCCGCTTCGTTGAACTGTCCCGCTATGTCGGCAAGGCCAGTCGGCATCCGGTCCCGGAATGGAAGGCGGTGGTCGGGGAAAAGGTCTTCTCCCATGAATCGGGTCTGCATGCTGACGGGGTGATCAAAAATCCGCTGAATTATGAAGGCTTTGACCCTGCTGAAGTTGGACTGCAGCGGCACATGGTGTTGGGGAAACATTCCGGCCGCCACGGGTTAAGGCAGCGTCTGGAACAGCTTAAAGTCGATTTGCATGCAGTTGATATCGAGGCCTTGCTGCTCCGGGTACGCAAGCTATCACAGCGGCGCAAAAGGGCGCTTGATGATCGTGAGCTGTTGCAGCTTTGCCGGGTGGCTTAAGGGGACATGCAATTTCTTAATCTGATCGAAGAGGATTGGCCGCTATTCCTCAGCTGGGCTGGGAAAGAAGGTTGGCAGGTGCCGTTTCAGGAACAGCGGCTGTTTCAGAATCAATGGCAACCCTATTTTTTCGTCTTGAAGCGCGAAGGGGAGGTGCTCGGTTTTGTTTCTGCGGTCGCCTATAAAGAGAGCGGCTGGATCGGTAACCTGTTGGTTGCTCCGCGGCGGCGCGGGCAAGGCTACGGTGCGGCCCTGTTCGATTTTGCCCTCGAGTTTCTGCGCCGCTTGAATTTGCGACGGATCTGGTTGACCGCATCTGAGGAGGGCCAACCGCTTTACCAGCGGCGCGGTTTTGTCGGCATTGATCGCGTCGATCGCTGGGTTGTCACCGGCGGGGGGCGGCAGGAACTTGAAGCTGACTGCAATCCCGCAGAACTTCTGGATCTCGATCGGCGCTGTTGGGGGGAGTCGCGGGCACCGCTGCTCTCGCTCCTGGCTGATGACGGGCATATTTACCGCAGTGGCGAAACCATCGGCTTGCTCCAGCCGGGAGTCGATTGCTGGCAATTAGGGCCCTGGCTGTCGGTTGATAAATTTCCGCGCGACAATCGCCAGCTGTTGACGCAGGTGGTGGAAAAAACCGCGGCGGGTAAAGAACTATTGGTTGATGTCTTAGCGTCGGCGGAAATGGAACTGGTGCTGCGCAATTCCAGATTCCATAAACGAGGCTCGAATCTGTTGATGGTCCACAGCGCGGAACAGGTTAAACTGGATGGAGTGATGGCTCTGGCCAGTCTGGGGAGCATCGGTTGAAAGGCTCATAACGCTTAAAATATTAAAAATACCGCTGGTAGAACGAGCGGGGTTATTTTTTTCTTGCACCGGCAAAGTCTTTAGGGTAGAAAATGCCTTCCGAATATAGCGTTCTGCGGGTACATTTCCCGCAGGGACTTGAAGGTTAAGTCCCTATCGTCTAGCCTGGCCCAGGACACCGCCCTTTCACGGCGGCGACGGGGGTTCGAATCCCCCTGGGGACGCCAAAATGACAAAAGCCCTTCCGTTTTCTCGGAAGGGCTTTTGTCATTTTTACATTCGGGGGATTCGAAGCGAAGCGAGCGCTGACTAAATGTCAGAAAAGCGGCCAGGGAAGGCCGCGTCAGGGAGCGAAGGTGAGTCTACGCAGAAGGGCGCGTGATGCGCCCGCCGAAGTAGGCGAATCCCCCTGGGGACACCAAAATAAAAAAGGAGTAACGGTGACTGACCGTTACTCCTTTTTTTGTTACTGAAAACAGCAAATCAACTCCTGTGAAACGACATCCGCCATCAAGTGCAGGTTCTTCTCTGGAATGCGGAAGATTTTAACCACGTTTTTGTAGCGGGCACTTCCGGGAGCTAAACCCTCCAAGGCATTCGGTTGCTGTTCTAACCACGTGTTGTTCAGGAAGCAGTTCTTGTTTTCCGGGAAAAGAGCCAGGTAGAAAATTTCAGCTTCGACCAGATCCTGAAAGAAATGGGAACCGAATGACAGCTCGGGCATCAGGTTGCCGCTGGTAAATGCCACTTCACCGATCGCTGAAAAATTGCTGATTTCAGAAAATGAGATAGGTACGCCCATGGCAGGTGTTGACGTTCCCCAGCGGCCAGGCCCAAGGAGCAGGGCTGGGCTGTCGATCTTGTCGGCAATCCGTTTGTTGAGCCTGCCGATCAGCCGGGCAATCTCATGTTTATCGTTCAGGGGGAGTTTTGTGTAAGTCTCTGGCTCAACCCAGATGATCCATTTCAGCGGTTGTGAAATGTTTCCGCCCATGAAATTCCCATCAGTGCGGAAGAAAGTTTTTTCCTCAGGCACTCCATGCGGAATCGAAACTTCTGTTTCTGCTCCCTTGGTCTGTAGTGGTCGGCACTGGACAACATTGATTTTCGGCGTCCCATCGCCGGTGAAGTTGACCGTGAACTCAACGTCAACCGGGTACTGATAGGCTGCTTCGAGGCTTTTGAGCATTCTTTGCATTAAGGCCGGAAACTCTTTTTCGGCAAACAGCTTATCAAAAGTCAGCAGCCAGACATCCTGGTTTTTCTGCCCTCGACGTTCAAGCAGCTGCATGGTTTCCCGGTCTTGAACTGCATAGCGCCGCCAGGGAATATCGAGCCCTTGTTTGGAGAGATTGAGTAAAGAGATTGTTTGTAGTGAATTGTCGTTGACATTCAGCAGGTCGACATCCCGTTGGGAAAACTTGCGTGCGTCATCAAAGCCTTTGTGCGGCCTTTTTTGTGGCGCATCCAGGGCGACAATCCGTGGATAGTCCCCCTCGGCGCGATCAACGGCTCGTGTTCCCAGCCCTAATACCAGTCGCAGCATCCCCGCCTTCGGGTCCATTCCTTTATCCCAGACAAAGGTGTTGTAGGAGACACCGACACCGGCAAGCTCTGGAAAATAGTAGTGCTGATGATAGGAGCCTGAAACCCTCTGGACGAGCAAAGCCATCTGTTCATCTTGCTGGTCGAGACCGCGCTGCAAGCGATAAGTGAGCGCATCTTCGCTCATGGCGCTGGCAAAGATTTTTCTTACCGCATTTTCCAGCTGTTCCAGGCGATCTTCCGGGCTGCCCTGATTGACACAGAAGAAGCTATCGTATTTGCCTGCAAAGGCATTACCGAAGCCATCTTCGAGCAAGGAACTGGAACGGATGATGATCGGATACTGGCCGTAGTAGTCGAGCAGTTTGCGGAATCCATCGCGGATCGGTTCCGGAAAGTTGCCAATCATCATCTCTTTGCGGAGTTCGCTGGCTGCGGAAAAATAGCCTTCCCGGGTTTTCTGTTTCATGAACAGGCGCCAGAGGTCGTTGTGTACGATGAAGGTATAATAGACATTTGAGCCGACAAAGAATGAATCGTGGGCTTCAAGATTGTCGCTCCAGTCGAATTCCTTGTCTTGTCGCAAAATGTTTTGTGCCAGCAGCATGCCGAGGGCCTTGCCACCTATAAATCCCGTACCGATCAGTCGTGTTTTGATATTCAGCAGATTCTGTAGGGTTAAATGCTTGATTGAGAGGGCGAGGATTCGTTCTTCACGACCGATCATGTGCTTGCAGATGTGTTTGACCATGTGGGCTTGTTCAAGGTCGTTGGCGGGCACTTCGAGTAAATGCTCTGCCTGTAAAAACAGCCGTTGCCAGTGATCAAGTTGCCGCGAGGTGCTTTCTTGCTCGCGAGTCGAGATGTTGCTGAGGAGTTGGGTGGCCTCGTAACTGTTGGCTAATGGAATAAACTCTTCTCCCTGCTTTCGATGGGGGAGGAACATGGTTGGTGAGCTGCGTTGCCAGACTTTCAGCGGTTGGACATGGAAGTGGTCACCATGATTGTAAACGTCGATCAAGACTTGGGTCGTTTCGCGAATTCGTTCAATGGTTCGAAGCGCATGATGGTCGCGCAGCAGAGCAAAATACGCGACAGTGTCCAATTCGTAAAGATAAGGGCAGGTGACGCGAAAGAAGTTGCCGATCATGTGGTCGGTCGCCCAGGCAGAGAGTAGGTCTGACAAACAGTCGAAGACATAGAAAGCTTCTCTCCCTTCGTCAGTAATGATCTGATGAACCCGCGTCGCGAAAGATTCAAAGCCCTGGCGAGGATCCAGCTCGTGGGTGGTGATGTGGGGTGATGGGTCGACCAGGGGGGCGTGCACGCCAAAACGCATGTAGATGACTTTTCTTCCGTCAACTAAGGACTGGTCGACAAAAGGCCCGACAAAGTAGCGGAAATCGTCAATCGAATCGACTTTCAAAACGACATTATCGCCAATCCGTAAACAGTCCAGAACTTCGTCCATTCCGGCATAGCCCGTGGATACACGTTCTGCTGATTGCATCTGTTGTTCCTCCATCTATAAAATTTTTCAGCTGGCGTTTGTCGGTCAGTCTGCACCTCTGATGTTGAGATCGCAAGCGGTTTGCGCGAGGGGACGCCGCGGGCCCACAGAGAGAAACGTTCTCCGCGGACCCGCAGGCTGTTGCAGATTAGATAACGCCGAACGCGACCATTGCGTTGGCGACTTTGATGAAGCCAGCGATGTTGGCTCCGTTTACATAGTTTCCGGGGGTGCCGTATTCCTCTGCCGTCGTATAGCAGGTCTCGTGGATATTCTCCATGATCTGCCGCAGACGATCTTCGGTGTAGTTAAATTTCCAAGAATCACGACAGGCATTCTGTTGCATTTCCAGGGCGCTGGTCGCAACGCCGCCGGCATTGGCTGCCTTGCCTGGACCGTAGGCGATTCCTGCATCGAGAAAGACTTTTACTCCTTCGGGTGTGGTCGGCATGTTGGCCCCTTCGCCGACTGCAATACAGCCATTTTTGACAAGCAGGGAGGCGTCTTTGCCGTTGATTTCATTTTGTGTTGCGGATGGCATGGCGACCTGGCAGGGGACTTCCCAGATGTTGCCTTTAGAGATGTACTTGGCGTGTTTGTGGACATCTGTGTAGGCCTTGATGCGGCGGCGCTCGATTTCTTTAATCTGTTTGACCAGCTCGATATCGATCCCTTTTTCATCGTAGATGTAGCCGTTGGAGTCGGAGCAGGCAATGGTTTTGCCGCCGAGTTGGGCGATCTTTTCCATGGTGTAGATAGAAACATTGCCAGAGCCGGAAACGCTACAGAGCTTCCCACCAAAAGTATCTTTGCGAACTTTGAGCATTTCGTCGACAAAAAAGGTCGCTCCGTAGCCGGTTGCTTCGGTCCGCACCAGTGAACCACCCCAATCCAGCCCTTTGCCTGTTAAAACGCCTGCTTCCCAGCGATTGGTGATGCGCTTGTACTGGCCGAACATATAGCCGATCTCACGTCCGCCGACGCCGATATCGCCGGCAGGAACATCGGTGTGCTCACCGATATGCCGATACAGTTCGGTCATGAAGCTCTGGCAGAAGCGCATTACTTCTTCATCTGATTTGCCCTTGGGGTCGAAGTCTGAGCCACCTTTGCCGCCGCCAATCGGCAGACCGGTCAGCGCATTTTTGAAAATCTGCTCGAAACCGAGAAACTTGATGATGCCAAGATAGACTGAAGGGTGGAAGCGCAGACCCCCTTTGTAGGGGCCGAGGGCGCTGTTGAATTCGACACGAAAACCGCGGTTGATCTGTACGGCGTTGTTGTCATCAACCCAGGGAACCCGGAAGATGATCTGGCGCTCTGGCTCGCAGATTCGCTCAATAATTTTGTGGTCCGCAAATTCCGGGTGCTTGACCAGCACCGGACCGAGCGACTCAAGCACCTCGCGCACGGCTTGATGGAATTCAACTTCACCTGGATTGCGGTCGAGAACTTCCTTGTAGATCGGTTCAACTTTTTCATCAATGGATGGTGACATGGTTTCCTCCTTGGCTAAAGGTATGCCTAAAAAGTAGACAAATTGAGAGATGACGTTTATCCTGAAGCTGGTTTTTGTTATGGACTGTATGCAATTAGCACACCCATGGCTTAAAAAGTAGGCAATGTGTGCCTAATATATATGCTTTTGCTGCTGCTGGTTGACCTTGTCGGTGGTGGGTGCTTGTTTTTGTGAGTTGAATTGCTACTCATGTTGATTCTTTGTGTACACGGATGAGGGCTTTTGCCGGTTGTCTGCAGTTTATTTGGCAGTCTATTTAACTTGGTTGAAAATGTTTTGACTTTGTGAGAGTGTGACTAAAATAATAAGTCAAAAGATTAATAATGTAAGTCACGTTGTGGGTGGGATGTTAGAGCCAATATTCGGAACCATAAATAAGGAAAACGTTCTCCTGTATATCTATGCCCGCGGTGAGGGGTACCCTCGAGGAGTGGCGACGTTTTTTGCCGCCGGTCTGCGGGCCATTCAGAACCAGTTTGAAAATCTCGAGAGTGGGGGGGTCCTTTATAGCCGGATGGTCGGTAATACGCGACTTTATGAATTCAACCCGCACTATCCTTTTCTTGATGAGTTGAAGATGCTTTTGGGCAGGGCGTTGGCCGCGTACCCGGAGAATGAGAGGGAGTTGCTTGAGGCGGGTAGACGTCGATTGGTGTAGTCTGGGTTCGTTTGCTGTACTGTATGGGTGGATCATTGTCCTTCTGTTCTTAGCGTTGCTTATGGCGCACAGGAAGGTTGTTTTTTCCCCGGGAGAAAAGTTGCTGTGGTAGGCTACTTCGGGTCTACATCAAGCTCTTAGCTGGGGAAACTTTTATGTACGTTGAAATATTTTCTGATGGCGCCTGTTCCGGCAACCCGGGACCGGGCGGTTATGGAACCATTCTCCGCTATGGAGCGCACGTCAAGGAGCTCTCCGGCTTTGATCCGGAAACCACCAATAACCGGATGGAAATGCTCGGGGCAATTGTTGGCCTCGAGGAACTCAAGCGCCCCTGTAAAGTGCGTTTGACGACCGATTCCCAGTATCTGGTCAAGGGCATGACCGAGTGGATCGCTGGCTGGCAACGCAAGGGCTGGAAGAATTCCAAGAAAGAAGAGGTCGCCAACCGGGATCTCTGGGAACGCTTGCTCGAACAGGCCGCCAAACATCAAATTGAATGGGTCTGGGTCAGGGGGCACGCCGGGCATGACGAAAATGAACGCTGTGATGAGTTGGCCAGGGCAGCCATTGTTTCAGCGAGCGTTGAGATCTGATCTCACCTGTTTACAATGAATTGCGCTCTGGATACTTTTTTGTGCAGATCTATATGATAGAATTCACAGTTAAGTCACACCTTTTATTGAATTGAATTTTGCTGTTTGGAGAACATCTTGCCTGGCGTTGAATCAACATCAACAGTTCCAGCGACAGTCGGACCCGTCTCTGCAGATATTTTTACTCTCGCATTGTATGTGCTGATTGCGACCGGTCTGATTTTATTGCTGATGATTCTGGCTCGTTATCTGGGGCAGAGGACCACCTCTGCGGTCAAGGGGCAGCCATACGAGTCAGCCATTTTGCCGACCGGTGATTCCCGCTTACGCGAACCCGTTCCTTTCTACCTGGTTGCCATTTTCTTTATTGTCTTCGACCTTGAAGCGGTCTTTGTCGTCTCCTGGGCGGTTGCTTACGACCTGCTCGGCTGGGCAGGTTTCTGGCAGATCTGTTTCTTTATTGTGATTCTGTTTCTCGGACTGGTCTACCTCTGGAAAATGGGCGGCCTTGACTGGGGTGCGAGTGGCGGCCGTGAACGGATGATGACCCGGAGGCGCGGATGAGTGAAAAACTACCGCAGGGCGTCGTTCTGACCAGGCTGGATGACCTGATCAACTGGGGGCGTAAAAACAGCCTTTGGCCGATGTTCTTCGGGCTCTCCTGTTGTTTTGTCGAAATGATGACCAGTATGACCTCGCGTCACGATCTGGCCCGCTTTGGTGCCGAGGTGTTGCGTGGTACCCCGCGCGAAGCCGACTTGATGATTGTCTCCGGAACGCCATTCAAAAAGATGGGCGCTTCGATTCTGCGGGTCTATGAGCAGATGCCGAACCCCAAGTGGGTGATCTCGATGGGCAGCTGTGCCAACTCCGGTGGAATGTACGATGTTTACAGCGTCATCCAGGGCGTCAACCAGCTGCTGCCGGTCGATGTCTATGTACCAGGCTGTCCGCCGCGGCCGGAAGCTTTTCTGCAGGGGCTGATCGAGCTGCAGAAAAAGATTGTCGCCGAAGAGCAACCGGCCCGCATGGTGCTCGGCATGCAGGGAGGCAGCGAAGGGACCAGCGTCCCGCCACTGATCGACGGGGTGACCAAGAGTCGTGATCCGCGCGGGCCGGGTTACGGTAACAGCCCTATCCGTGGCAGCTCGCAGCAGCCACCGGAATTTTTCGGTGAGCGCGGCAGCCAGGACTGGCGCCCGGCGCAACCGAAGCAACTGTTTCCGGATCATACCGAACAGCTCTACCGTCAGCTGCAGGAGCGTTTCGCGGGGCAGGTGAAGATCGATCCACTATCGGCTGATATGCCGGTGTTGATTTCTCCTCCGGAGCTCATATCGGAGCTGCTGACATTTCTCAAACAGGAAGCCGGTCAGAAATACCGCCGGCTTGAAGACCTGACCGCGGTCGATGAATCGAACCGGCGGCAGCGGCCTGAGCATCGTTTTACCCTGATCTACCATCTACTCACTTTTGAACAGCCCGGGTACCTGCGCATCAAAGTACCACTCAGCGGAGAATTTCCCGAAGCGCCGAGCGTCACCAATATCTGGCCTTCGGCCGGTTGGTATGAGCGGGAAGTGTTCGACATGTTCGGTATCAAGTTTATCGATCATCCCGATCTCCGGCGAATTCTGATGCCACCGGAATGGGACGGGCACCCGCTGCGCAAGGAATATCCTGGCCGGGCCACCGAGATGCCGGCTTTTACTGCCGATGATGCCGCTGTTTATGTCCCGCTCGACGGTGACAAGCTGGTGCCGCTCGAAGGGGCCGATGACGGCAGTATGGTCCTGAACCTGGGGCCCCATCACCCGGGAACCCATGGCGTGTTACGGATCGTTTTGCGCTTGCATGGCGAGGAGATAACCGATCTGGATGTCGATCTCGGCTATCACCACCGTGGCGCGGAAAAGATCGGTGAACGCCAGCATTGGGCACAGTACATTCCCTACACCGACCGGATCGATTACATCTCCGGGGTGCAGAACAACCTGTCCTATCTCTATTCGCTGGAGACCCTGCTCGGGGTCGAGGTGCCAAAACGGGCCCAGTATGCCCGGGTCATGCTCTGTGAGCTGTTCCGGATCGTTAATCACCTGGTCTGGCTCGGCTCCTTTGCCCACGATGTCGGGGCGATGACACCGGTATTCTACTGTTTCGAAGCCCGCGAGAAGATCTTCGAGATCATCGAAATGGTCACCGGCGGACGGATGCACCCGGCCTGGTTCCGCATCGGTGGCCTGCCGCTCGATCTGCCGGATGGCTGGAAACAGAAGGTTGACTGGTTTACCAGCGACTTCGCCAGGCAGATTGATGAGCTCGACAGCATGCTGACCGATGGCGCGATTTTTCGTGCCCGGACCGAAGGGGTCGGCGCCGTCACCCTGGAGGAAGCGATCGACTGGGGTTTCAGTGGTCCGAACCTGCGGTCCTGTGGCCTCGAATGGGATCTGCGCCGCAGTATGCCGTACGGTGGTTACGAAAACTTTGATTTTGACGTGCCGACAGCAAGCAACGGCGATTGTTTCGATCGCTACCTGGTGCGGCTGGAAGAGTTGCGCCAGTCGTTGCGTATTGTTAAACAGGCGGCCAGCCAGATGCCGGCCGGTCGCTGGATGAGCGATGATTATCGCTACTGTTACCCGCAGCGGCAGGACGGGCTGCACGACATTGAGAGCCTGATCCACCATTTCGTCAATGTCAGCAGTGGTCCGGCAGCGCCCTTCGGTGAATGTTACCGGGCCACCGAATCGAGCAAAGGGGAGTGCGGTTATTACCTGGTCAGTGATGGCGGCAGCAGTGCTTACCGCTGTCGAATCCGGACCCCGTCCTTCGCTCATATGCAGGCGATGCCCTGGATCAATCAAGGGGTGTTGATATCCGATTTGATCGCCAATATCGGATCGATAGACTTCATCCTCGCCGATCTGGACCGGTAGGGGGGAGGGGCCGATGAAACGACACCACCTGCTGCGTTATGCTTGCGTTTCAATCCTCGACGTAGCACTGCTACGCCTGCGGTTGAAAGGCTGCGCAAGCCTTGCATCTGGTGCCGTTTGATCGGCCCTTGAAGTGGTCTGTTCGAAAATGATAGATATATTTTTTTTGAACATTTAGATTTTTTTGAACTGTAATGTGCCAATATCAAGGGAGTTGTATGGCGCAGAATAACAACATAGACCAGCTCGGCCTGCTCGACGAAGACGAGCTCGCCGTTTTTATCCAGCATGCTGGAGAGATCGAACATCCGCGTGAGATGATCATCGATGTGCTGCGGGCGATTCAGAAAAATCATGATTGGGTGCCGGATGAAGGGGTTGAACTGACAGCGATGATTCTCGGGCTGGAACCGATTGAAGTCGAGGAGGTGGCAACCTTCTACGATAAGATTTTCCGGCGGCCGGTCGGCCGCTTTACCATCCATATCTGCGATTCGATCTGTTGCTGGAGCAATGGCGGTGAAGAGATCGCCGCTTACCTGCAGCAGACTCTTGGGATCAAGCTGGGCCAGACCACCGAGGATGGCCTCTTTACCCTGTTGCCGAGCTGTTGTCTCGGTGGTTGCGGGCGGGCCCCGTTGGTCATGGTCGGACAGCGCTTTTTCGGCTTTCTGACTCCGGAGAAGGTAGATGACATGCTGGCCGAATTCCGGCGGGAGGCGTCTGCGTGAGTACCCCACAGCTGCTGTTTAAAAATCGTCGGCCCGGCGAAACGGTTTTCCTCGCTGGCTACAAGGCCACCGGCGGCTATCAGGGCCTGGAGCAGGCGCTGAAAAAAATGACCCCGGAAGAGGTGCGAAATCTGGTCAAGGAGTCGGGTCTGCGCGGACGTGGCGGCGCCGGTTTCCCGACCGGGGTCAAGTGGACTTTTTTTCCGTCCGATGCGCCGGGGCCGAAATACCTGGTTTGTAACTGCGACGAGATGGAACCGGGAACCTACAAGGACGGTGAGCTGCTGGCGGCCGATCCGCATCAGCTGGTCGAGGGGATGATCCTCTCCGCTTATGCCCTGCAGACCGATATCGGTTATATCTTTATCCGCTACGCCTACGAACAGCAGGCAAAATATCTTCGGCGGGCGATCGCAGAGGCGAAAGCAGCCGGCTATATCGGCAGGAATATACTCGGCAGCGGCTTCGATTTCGAGCTGCACGTGCATGGCAGTGCCGGGCGCTATATCCTCGGCGAAGAGACGGCGCTGCTCAACGGTCTGGAAGGCAAGCGACCCAATCCACGCCTGAAGCCACCGTTTCCGGCGACCCGTGGGCTGTTCGGCCGGCCGACCACGGTCAACAATGTCGAAACCATTGCCAATATCCCGCATATAGTTACCGGTGGTGCGCTCTGGTTCCGCGACCTGGCGCTGACTCCGGGGAGCTCGGGCACCAAGCTGTACGGGATGTCCGGCCATCTCAACATAACCGAGTGCTTCGAGTTGCCGGTCGGTATCAGCTTGCAGGAAATTGTTGAGATTTACGGCGGCGGGGTGCGTCATGGACGCAAGTTCAAAGCCTGTCTGCCGGGTGGTGCCTCGACCCCTTATCTGACCGCCGAGCATATGGATGTGGCGCTCGATTTCGATACGCTGGAAAAAGTTGGCAGTCGCTACGGGACCGCCGGGGTGACGGTTTTTGATGACCGGACCTGTATGGTTGCCGCCACGCTCAACCTGATCCGCTTTTTCGCCCGGGAAAGCTGCGGCTGGTGTACCCCCTGTCGCGATGGGCTGAGCATGGTGCAGTGGTTGCTGGAAACGATCGAGAGCGGACAGGGCACCGCCGAACATCACGAGATGCTCAAAGAGCAGTGGCGCAATATTTCCGGCAACAGTTTCTGTGCCCTCGCCGAAGGGGCGATGGGCCCGCTCGACGGGTTGTTGCGGTTGTTTGAACAGGAAATAGTTGACCATCTGGAAGCCGGCAAATGTCCGGTTGCCAGCGAATGAAATGATTTGAGTTTATGCCGACACTGACCATCGACAAACAGCAGGTGACCGTCGACGACGGGGCCACCATTCTCGAAGCTGCCGAGCAGTTGGGGATTATTGTGCCGCATTTCTGCTATCACAAAGCCCTCGGCGCGGTCGGCGCCTGTCGGATGTGTGCTGTCACCGTTCACAAAGGGACCTTCACCGGCCTGCAGATGTCCTGCCTGGTCAAGGCTGAAGAGGGCATGCTGGTGACCACCGATGATGAAAAGTCGATTGAATTTCGCGCCCGTGTCACCGAGTGGCAGATGCTTAACCACCCTCATGACTGCCCGGTCTGTGATGAGGGCGGCGAGTGCCAGCTGCAGGAGATGACCATCGCCGGTGGCCACGGCATTCGGCGCTTTACTGGCAAAAAGCGCACCTACAATAACCAGCAGCTGGGGCCTTTTATCGCCCAGGAGATGAACCGCTGCATCCAGTGCTACCGCTGTGTGCGGACCTATAAGGACTACTGCGGCGGCCGTGATTTCGGGGTTATGGGCTCGCGCAACCGGGTCTTTTTCGGTCGTTTCAAGGATGGCCCGCTGGAGAGCGATTTCTCCGGTAACATCGTCGATGCCTGCCCGACCGGGGTTTTTACCGATAAAACCTACCGGTTCAAGAGCCGTTACTGGGACCTGCAGCAGGCACCGTCGATCTGTCCGCACTGCTCGCTCGGCTGTTCAACCGTGCCAGGTGGCCGGTATCATGAGTTGCAGCGGGTGCGTAGCGGCATCAACGAGAAGGTCAACGGATTCTTCATCTGTGATCGCGGCCGGTTCGGCAGCGCTTACGTCAATCACCCGGATCGTCCACGGCAGGCCCGTAGTGGCGATCAACTGGTGGCGGTCAGTGATGCCTTATGTCAGCTCGCTGTTCTGGCCCGTGAATTGATCGAAACGCAAGGGCCGGAAGCGGTGTTGCTGCTCGGTTCCAACCGGGCCAGCCTGGAGAGTAACTGGCTGCTGCAACAGTGGGCTAAACAACTTGGATGCCGGACGCCGCTGTTCTCAGCGCACAAGCCACGCCATCAGGCCGCGCAGGTCGCGGCGTTCGACCTTTCTGATCGCCTGGCGTCTCTGGAACGGGTGCGGCAGAGCGATCTGGTGGTGGTTTTTGGGGTCGACCCCTTGGCCGAAGCACCTATGCTGGCGGTGGCCTTACGCCAGATGGTGCGTAATGGTGGCCAGGTGCTGGTCTACGATCCGCGGCCGGTTGATCTGCCCTGTGAATTTGATCACCAGTCGCTTTCACCGTTGCAAATTCAGGCTTTGTTGACCGAAGCCAAGGGCCCTGAGTCGGATCAATTGCGTGATCTGCTGAAAAAGGCCGAACGTCCGATACTGGTCGGAGGCGGAGACCTGCTCGGCGCCGAGGGCCTGCTGCTGTTACAGAAACTGGCGGTGGAGGCGTCAGACGAATCACGCCCCTGCTCAATCTTCCCGGTCCTCGGTGGTCCGAACAGTTTCGGCACGGCCTTGCTCAGTCCGCCCGAACAGGATGATCTGCTGACCCGTTTGGAGAGTGGGCGGATAAAAATGCTGGTTTGTCTGGAGACCGACCCGTTGCTCGAAGCCCCGGAAGGGGAGCGCTTTGCCAGTGCCCTGAGCAAACTGGATGAGTTGGTGGTGATCGATTGTCTGCCGACGCCTCTCAGTGTCCATGCCAGCCTGTTTCTGCCCAGTACCTCACCGATCGAATCGACCGGCAGCTATGTTAATAATGAAGGCCGGCAGCAGTTGTTCGCCCCGGTCATCAAACCGGGCCTGCCGTTATCAGTGATCGGCGACGGTGGTCACCCACCGCGGCAATTTTCCACGGTTGTTCCCGGCAGTGACCCTCAGCCGGCCTGGAGCTTGTTGCAGCAACTGCTCGACAGCCAGGATGATCTGGAAAGAATCCGTCAGCAGATGAAAAAGGCATTTCCGCGTCTGGCCGACTTTACCGGTCTGCAGCCGGGTGGTGTCAGCTTCCGGGTGGCGGGTGTTGATGAACGGAGCCTGCTTGATGACAGATTGCCGGAACAGCCGCAGGGTAGTCTGCAGTTACTGGTGACACCGGCTCGTTACGGCAGTGATCTGCTCAGCCGCTTTTCCGAAAAATTATCGCCACGCTTTACTTCAGCGAGAGTGCAACTAAATCCCCGGGATGCTGAAGAGCGCGGCTTGCAGGAAGGGGACAAGGTCGTGCTCGATACCGATCTCGGCAGCTTTACTTTGCCGCTTAGCTGCAACGAAGATTTGGCTACCGGTTGTGCGCTGGTAGAAAACAGTGGTGCTTTTCCACAGCTGATACCAGGTGCCAAACTCAGTTTCTGTCAGGTCTCCTTGGGGGTGACTCATGACTGAGCAACTGATCATGCTCGCTCTGATTCTGGTCAAGCTGGTGCTGGTCTTCGCCGTGGTGCTGGCGATGGCCGCATACCTGGTGCTGGCTGAGCGGAAGATCCTGGCGCGGATGCAGCTGCGTCTCGGGCCGAACCGGGCCGGGCCGGGCGGCATGATTCAGCCGCTGGCCGACCTGATCAAGTTGCTGACCAAGGAAGATTTCGTCCCGGCAACCGCTGACAAAGGGTTGTTTCTGCTCGCTCCCGGCCTGTCGGCTTTGACCGCGCTGCTGACCTTTGCCGTGATCCCTTTTGGACCGACCCTGGAGATATTTGGCCAGCGGATGCCTCTGGTGATCTGCGATCTGAATATCGGCCTGCTCTATTTTCTCGGCCTCTCCTCCCTGGCGGTCTACGGACTGGCCCTCGGTGGCTGGGCCTCGAACTCCAAGTACTCGCTGCTCGGCAGTATTCGTGGGCTGTCGCAGTTGATCAGCTATGAACTGGCGATGGGCCTGTCGGTGGTGCCGGTGGTCATGATGGCCAAGTCCTTCTCGCTGACCGAGATCGTCATGGCCCAGCAGCAGATTCCCTATGCCCTGCTCAATCCGCCGGCGTTCCTGATTTTCCTGATCTGCATCCTCGCGGAAAGCAAGCGGACGCCGTTCGACCTACCGGAGGCTGAGAACGAACTGGTCGGTGGCTTTCACACCGAGTATTCGGGGATGCGCTTCGGTCTGTTTTTTGTCGGCGAATACATCAACATGGTGATCCTCGGCTCAATGTTGACGGTCCTGTTCCTCGGCGGTTGGCACGGTCCCTGGCTGCCTGGCGTAGTCTGGTTCGGCATCAAGGTGCTGTCGATCTGCTTCTTTTTTATCTGGGTGCGCGGCAGTATGCCTCGTTTACGTTACGACCAGTTGATGAACTTCGGTTGGAAAGTCCTGTTGCCTCTCGCGTTGCTGAACGTGCTGGTGACCGGTGCCGTCCTGTTGTCGATAGGATAGATGATGCCGCTTTATCGTGACATAAAAGGATCGCTGCAGCCATTCTGGGTGACCCTGCGCAATATGTTCAGTAAGCCGGTGACGGTGCAGTATCCGGAGCAGAAGCAGGTCTTGCCGGAGCGTTACCGGGCGCGGCTGATTTTAACCCGTGACCCGGATGGTGAAGAGCGCTGTGTCGCCTGCCATCTGTGCAGCGCCGCCTGTCCGGTCGATTGCATCTCGATGCAGGCCACCGAGGCGGAAGATGGCCGCCGCTACGCAGCCTGGTTCCGGATCAACTTTACCCGCTGCATCTTCTGCGGTCTCTGTACCGAAGCCTGTCCGACCCTGGCGATTCAGGTGACCGGGGAGTTCGAAATTTGCGGTCGGGATCCGTTGAAACTGGTCTACGAAAAAGAGGATCTGTTGGTCGATCATTGCGGTCAGCATGCGGACTACAATTTTTACCGCCAGTCCGGCATCGGTGTCGCTGCTCCACGGGGCGGCAACCCGGGGGAAACGGCGCCGGTTGATGTGAGGGATTTGCTGCCATGATTGCAACCTTGATGTTCTACATACTCGGTGTTATCGCCGTGCTTGCCACCTGGATGGCGATTACCCGCAAGAACCCGGTGCATGCGGTGATCTATCTGGTCAACAGCTTCTTTGCTTTAGCTTTGCTGTTTTACCTGCTCGGTGCACCTTTGCTGGCCGCCTGGGAGTTGATCATCTATGCCGGGGCGATCATGGTGTTGTTCCTGTTCATTATCATGATGCTGCAGCTCTCTCCCACCTCTGCCGGAATTAATCTGGTCGCGACCAAGCAGCAATGGGTGCCGGTCATGCTGCTGGCGATCGCCCTGGCCACCTGTACCATGCTGCTGGTTGGACTCGATCCGGCTGCTGAACAAGGGGTGCCGCGCTGGCATGCCGCACCGCGGGATTTCGGTTATGCCCTGTTCAAGGAGTACGCCCTGGCGGTAGAAATTGTCTCCTTCCAGCTGCTGTTTGCCGCCGTCGGAGCTTTTTATGTCGGTCGACCCGAGCCGAAAACTAAAACCGGAGGTGCTGAATGATTGTGCCTCTGGAGCATGTCTTAATCCTTTCGACGATTCTGTTTCTGCTCGGCTTCAGCTGTGTTCTGGCCCGGCGTAACCTGATCATGATCCTGATCGGGGTCGAGATCATGCTCAATGCGGTCGGCCTGACCCTGGTCGGCGCCTCGGCCTTCTGGCAGCAGCTCGATGGCCAGATCATGGTGATCTTTCTGATGGCGATGACCTCGGCCGAAGTCTCGATTTCGCTGGCGATGGTGGTTTATCTGAAACGCCGCAAAGGATCGATCGATGTCCGTTCTTTCGATGAGATGAGGGGCTGATGGACCTGTTGTTGACGCTGATACTCTTACTGCCACTGCTTGGTGGGGTGATCAATGCCTGCTGGGGGAGTCGTCTGCCGCGACCGCTGGTGGCAGTGATTGCCAGTGGCGCGGTGATCGGCAGTTTTCTGGTCTGCCTCGCTGTTCTGTCAGGCGCCCAGGATGGGCTGCGCACCACTCTCTTCACCTGGCTGGCCAGTGGCGGTTTTCGCGCCGATGTCGGTCTGTTGTTCGATCCTCTCGCCGCCGGGATGACCCTGATGGTGACTGGTGTCGCCAGCCTGATCCACCTCTATGCTGCCGGTTACATGCACGAAGAAAAGGACCAGGCGCGCTTCTTTGCTCTGCTCAACCTGTTTGTCTTCGCCATGTTGACCATCGTCCTGGCGGATAATCTGCTGCTGATGTTCCTCGGCTGGGAAGGGGTCGGCTTCTGTTCTTATGGCCTGATCGGTTTCTGGTACCGCAAAACCGAAAATGCCGAAGCTGGGCGCAAAGCTTTTATTGTTACCCGGGTCGGCGATCTGTTTTTCACCATCGCGGTGCTCTGGCTGTTCGCCCTGCTCGGCACCATCGGTATCGAAGAGATCAACCGCCGGGTGCTGGAGCTGGAGCCGACGACAGTCACCATCCTTTCACTGTTGTTGCTCGGCGGGGCTTGTGGCAAAAGTGCCCAGCTGCCGCTGATGAGCTGGCTGCCGGACGCGATGGCCGGTCCGACCCCGGTTTCTGCCTTGATCCATGCAGCGACGATGGTCACCGCCGGGGTTTACCTGCTCTGCCGGATGTTCCCGCTGGTTTCGTTGTCGCCGCTGGCGATGGGGGTGATCTCCCTGGTTGGCATATTGACCGCCTTTTATGCCGCCACCTGCGCTCTGGCGCAACGGGAGATCAAACGGGTTCTCGCCTACTCAACCATGAGTCAGGTCGGCTACATGTTTTTGGCGGTCGGCCTCGGCAGCGTCTCGGCGGCGATGTTCCATCTGCTCACCCACGCTTTCTTCAAGGCGCTGCTGTTCATGGGCGCCGGTTGTCTGATCAACCTGGCCGGGCATGAAAACGATATCTACCTGATGGGCGGAATGCGGCAGCGTTCCAAGCCGGTCTTCTGGCTGTTCATGGCCGGTCTGTTCTGTCTGGCCGGAGCGCCATTGACCGGTGGCTTCTTCTCCAAAGATCTGATCCTGGCGAGCGCCTTTGCCAAAGGGGATTATTTCCACCTGGGGATTTACGCTCTGGGCGTGCTGACCGCCGCGATGACTTCTTTTTACAGCTTCCGCCTCGCTTACCTGGTGTTTGCCGGAGACTATCGCGGTGAAGAGCTGCCGCACGAACTGCCGAAACTGATGCTCTGGACTTTGCCACCACTGGCTCTGCTTGGGGTCGGTGGCGGATTGCTCAATCTGCCGCACCAGTTTGGCGGTCATTTCTGGTTGAGCGGCTGGTTAGGTCGGGATGATCTGCCGCAGGTCTCGCATCAAAGTGAACTGCTGTTGATCGGCACAGCCCTTGCGGTATTCCTGCTCGGCTGGCTGTTGGCTCATCTGCGTTATCGGCGGTTTGAGAGTCACCAGGCGGGGGGCGTTAAATCATTTCTGCGGTCCGGTTGGTATTGTGATGACTTTTTTGATCGCTTGTTGCTCCGTCCTTTCCGCCTCATCTGCCGTTTCTGCTGGCAGGGAGTAGAAATAGGACTGATCAATGGTCTGCTCGATGGTCT
>CALZHQ010000039.1 GCA_945787295.1 uncultured Desulfuromonadales bacterium | reverse complement strand
CACAGCAGCTGTGGCCAACCTTTAACTCAGTTTCAAGGTCCTCTTGGGGGAGTAATAGGATCCCCCCAGCCATCATGCTCTGGCGATTGATCCAGAAAACCAGGGGTGGGTGCAGGATACCTTGATCGCTCTGGATCTGCGGGTAAAGATCGACCCGCCGAAACGGTGTGCGTCCGTTTTCGATGATCAGATCGGTCCAGACCGACAGTTGTTGGGCAAATTGTTGCAGCTCTGAATTGCTCATTAAAATGATCGGCTCAGCCGAAAAGGGTGCCGCTCGGGCCTTGACCCGCCGGCGTCCGCTGGAAATGTCGAAAGCAGATTTCCGTAGCAACCCGGCCCCGTGGGGTGCGGTTGAGGAACCCTTGCTGGATCAGGTAGGGTTCGATGACGTCTTCGATGGTGTCGCGCTCCTCGCCGATCGCCGCGGCCAGGGTGTCGAGGCCGACCGGGCCACCAGAAAACTTATCGATAATCGACAGCAACAGCAGACGATCCATATAGTCGAGACCCTGGTTGTCCACTTCAAGCCGTTTTAAAGAATGGTCAGCCAATCCTTTGGTAATTGTGCCATCTCCTTCGATTTCAGCAAAGTCGCGGACCCGTCTGAGCAGGCGGTTAACGATCCGTGGTGTGCCCCGGCTGCGACGAGCGATCTCTTCCGCTCCTTCGGCATCGATCTGGATACCGAGAATTCCGGCGCTGCGTTTGACGATCGTGGTCAGCTCGGCATTCGAGTAAAACTCGAGCCGGCTGATAACCCCGAAGCGATCGCGCAGCGGTGACGACAAGAGGCCAGCGCGAGTTGTTGCTCCCACCAGAGTGAAGCGGGGAATGTCGAGCTTGATGGTCCGTGCTGACGGTCCTTGGCCGATCATAATGTCGAGCTGATAGTCCTCCATTGCCGGGTAGAGGATTTCTTCGACCACCGGGGACAGGCGATGGATTTCATCGATAAAGAGCACATCACCCTCTTCAAGGTTGGTCAATACGGCAGCCAGGTCACCGGCCTTTTCGATGACCGGACCTGAGGTGCTCTTGATGTTGACCCCCATCTCCTGGGCGATGATGTTTGCCAGAGTGGTTTTGCCCAGCCCCGGGGGGCCGAAAAAAAGCACGTGATCGAGGGCTTCCTGACGGTTGCGGGCGGCGTCGATAAACACCTGCAGGTTCAGTTTAGCTTTGCTCTGACCAACATACTCCTGAAGGGTGCGCGGTCTTAGGCCTGCTTCGTAATTCTCTTCTTCCGGCAAACCGTCGCCAGCGATCAAGCGCTCGCTCATCCGTCTCTCCCTCTATTTCACCAGAATCTTCAAGGCCGCCTTGAGGATCTCTTCCAGGGGGGTGGCCGGGACGATTCTTAAGCTCTTGAGCGCCTTGCGCGCCAGAGTTTCTTTGTAGCCCAGGTTGACCAGCGCTGACAGGGCATCCTGATGGCTGTTCTCATCGCTCGACGGTTGGCTTTCGTTCGCGGTTATGGTCCCTTCGATGGCGAACCGGGCAGCCTTGTCCTGCAGTTCGAGGATCAGCCGCTCGGCACTTTTCTTGCCGATTCCCGGAATCGCGGTCAGGCGCAGCACATCCCCCTGGCTCAGGGCCAGTGCCAGTTCGTCGGTCGGGATATGTGAGAGGATTGTGATGGCCAGCTTTGGGCCGACCCCGGAGACCGAAATCAGCAGGGCAAAGAGGTCTTTTTCCGCCTCGCTTAAAAAACCGAACAGGTGGATGGCGTCCTCTTTGACGTGGGTATGGACGCGCAGTTGTACTTTGCCGCTTTCCGGCAGGGCATAGAATGTTGAAAGAGGGATCTGCAGTCGATAGCCGACGCCACTCACATCAAGAATGATTTGTTCCGGGCTGCGATGAGCCAGCTCGCCTGTAAGTTGTGCGATCATCGACGGGTCCTCTGCTGTCGTTTGCTCGATTGATGAACCTGTGTGGCCAACTGATGACTGTGGGCATGGCAAATGGCGACAGCCAAGGCGTCAGCCGCATCTTCCTGGGCAATCTCGGGGAGATTCAGCAGGGTGCGGGTCATATGCTGGACCTGGTTTTTGCCAGCCCGACCGTAACCGACGACGGCACTTTTGACCTGCAGCGCCGAATATTCAGCGACCGGCAGCTCAGCATTGATTCCGGCCAGCAGGGCGACCCCGCGGGCATGCCCCAGTTTCAGGGCCGAGGCCGGGTTGCGGGCCATAAATACCTGCTCAACGGCAACCGCATCCGGTCGGTGCTGTTCAATCAGTCGGCACAATTCCCGATAAATCTGCTGCAGCCGTTCTGCCAAGGCATCACAGCTGTGGGTGAAGATGGCACCATTGTCGAGGTGGATCAGTCGATTGCCCTGTTGCTCAATGAAGCCATATCCGGTTGCTTTGCTGCCTGGATCGATACCGAGAATTCGCATAGCGCGAGAATAAAGGAAAAAGGCTAAAGGCAAAAGAAGAATCCTGCTGCCTTTAGCCTTTTATTTTAGATTGAACTGGCGTTAGCCCATAATCTTTTCCATCTCCTCATCGGAGATGTCGAAATTGGCGTGGACATTCTGCACGTCATCATTGTCCTCCAGAACATCAAGCATCTTCATCAGTGATTCGGCCTGGTTTCCTTCGACAGGATTCATGTTCTGCGGAATCATGGTCACTTCAGCCGATTGAAAATTCAGCCCCTGCTCTTCGAGAGTGTTCCTGACCGTTTCAAACTCGGCCGGGTCGGTGATGACTTCGATGATGCCGTCTTCGTCCTTGACATCTTCGGCACCAGCTTCGAGGGCCGCTTCGAAAATGACTTCAAAATCATTGCCTTCGCCGAAGATGATCTGGCCTTTGCGGTCGAACATAAAGGCAACCGAGCCGCTGACGCCGAGGCTGCCACCATACTTGTTGAAGGCATGCCGAACTTCGGCAACGGTCCGGGTGCGGTTGTCGGTCATGAATTCAACGAGCACGGCAACCCCGGCCGGGCCGTAGCCTTCGAACGTGCCTTCTTCGTAGGTGACACCATCCAGATCGCCGGTCCCTTTTTTGATCGCCCGCTCAATGTTCTCTTTCGGCATATTGGCCTGCTTGCCTTTGTCGACAGCCAGCCGCAGACGTGCGTTCGATTCCAGATCCGCACCGCCGATCTTAGCGGCAACGGTGATTTCCTTGATCAGTTTGGTGAAAATTTTCCCCCGCTTGGCGTCCTGGGCGCCCTTGCGGTGTTTGATGTTGGCCCATTTACTGTGTCCAGCCATGGTTCTTGCTCCTTGAAATGATGTGCTATGCAAAACGCCGGCAGCGGCCGGCGTTTTTTATGGTCGTGCGCTACGCTTGTTAATGGTCGCTTGGATCGTTGCGATAGCCGATGATTTTAAGGTTGTCGGTGATGCCGGCAACGCCGTCAACTTGCTGTGCATCATCGATTGCCGCCTGGCGTTCTGCTTCACTGTAGACATGGCCGGAAAGAGTGACATGGCCAGCATCGACTTCTATGTTGAACCAGATGTCTTCAATCCGCTCATCGGCCAAGCGGGCAATCTGAACTTTTTTCTGAATAATCAGGTCTTTCAATTTTGCTTTGGCGGCGCTTTTCTTTTCCACCAGGTTCTGATCTGTAACCCCTTCTTTAATCAGCTTGACGGCCGTCTCATTCGATAGCCGCGCAGTATTGATTACCAGGTCGTAGTCGATCGGGTTGGCCCAGTTGCGATCGAAGTAATATTTGATAAAACCGGCCCGTTGCTGGTCGCTCTTGCGAACCAGGGAGCGCGCCAGATCGGGGTCGATCCATTCCCGTTCGGCCCAGCGTTCCACCCGGTCTTCAAAGGGGGCGATGACGCGAACTCGAAACACGTTGTTAATCCCGGGAAGCAGATCCTGACCACCGCGACCGTAGATGACGACGTTGCCTTTGAGGGCTTTTTCCAGCACGATCAGCTGGATGCGATTCATGCCCAGCTCAATCTGTCGGTCAAGCTGTTCGACAAAAGCAGGTGGTTTTTCATCTATCTGCTGCAAAGCTTCATCGCTCAGGCCGTATTCAGACGCCACATCTTTGATTGTGTCGCCGTCAACCAGCTCATAGCCGAGTTCTTCTGCTGCCTGGTGGACAATAGGGATGCCGCCGCTACCCATTTCCCGGGAGATGGTAATGATCGCCATATTATCTTTCTCTCCAATCGTACAATGTGTTGTCGGGCAAAAAATAATCAGTTGTCGGCTGTGTAGCCGGGCTTATGGTCAAAATAATGGATCGTCTCAAGGAATCTGACAGTGCGGCTTTTAGAGCGCATCACCACGGTGTGGGTTTTTGCTCCGCCGGCGAAGTAGCGTACTCCGCGCACCAGGTCACCATTGGTGACTCCGGTTGCCGCAAAGAATACTTCGCCTTGTGCCATCTCCTCAGCTGAATATATCCTATCAAAATCTGTGATTCCCATCTTGCGAGCGCGAATCCGTTCCTCCTCGCTCATAAACACCAGCCGGCCCTGCATGAAGCCGCCCAGGCATTTGATGGCTGCTGCAGTCAGGACACCTTCGGGAGCACCGCCGACGCCGAGCATCATATCGACACCGCTACTCTCAATTGCTGATGCGACTGCCGGAGCGACGTCGCCATCAGTAATTAATTGAATGCGGGCACCCGCTTTGCGAATCTCTGCGATCGCTTTATCGTGCCGTGGGCGATCGAGTAAGACGACCATCAGGTCCTGAGGCGAACAGCCTTTGGCTTTAGCCAGAGCCTGTACATTTTCGCCTGCTGATTTCTGCATGTCAACGACACCGATTCCGTCGGGGCCGGTGACCAGTTTATCCATATACATGTCAGGTGCGTGCAGAAAGCCTCCTCTGGGAGCCAGAGCAATTGTTGCTATCGCACCGTTGATCCCCTTGGAGCAGATCGTTGTTCCTTCCAGTGGATCGACGGCGATATCGACTTCGCACTCACCGTCTTTTCCGCAGCCGAGCTCTTCACCGATGTAGAGCATCGGTGCTTCGTCCATTTCCCCTTCGCCGATGACGACAACACCGTTGATCTCCATCGCCCCAAGGGTGCGCCGCATCGCCTCAGTGGCCGCATCATCGGCAGAAGTTTTGTCCCCCTTGCCGACCCAGCGGCCGGAGTCGAGGGCTGCCGCTTCCGTGACCCGGGCAAGTTCCAGGGCCAGGTTTCGATCCATTGACATCTTTGCTCGCCAGTCTAAAAGGTGAGAAATGCTCGCTCTTGTCAGCGGGTCATAATGGCATGAATTTCGGCCAAGTTCAAGTGGCGTGATCTGTCAGCGTGAAAATGCCTGAAGTGCAGGGAAGCTAGTCATCCAGCATATTTAAATGGCAGCGGCGGAGGTAAATAGTATGTTCTCCAAAGCCCCCTTGTGTTTACCGCTGCTGCTGGCTATAATCGCGCCTCCCAATCTTATTTCTGAATGAGTCATATATGGTTGCAGGGTTAGAAGAAAAAACAGAACTGGTTGAGCTGCTGCGTAACCGAATTGAAGCAACAGGTGGCATCAGTTTTACTGAGTTTATGGAGCAATGCCTCTACCACCCGAACTACGGATATTACACAACTCCCCGGATTCGGATCGGTAAAGAGGGTGACTTTTTTACCTCGTCAAGTGTCCATTCCCTGTTCGGGCGTCTGATCGCCCGGCAAATAACGCAGATGTGGCAACTGCTCGGCCAGGGCGATTTCACGATCGCTGAACAGGGCGCCGGGGAAGGGCATCTCTGCCTCGACATCCTTGATGCATTGGCAGAAGAGGCGCCGGAATTCTATCGCCAGCTCAACTATCGAATCGTCGAAATCAGCTCTGACCATCAGCAGGGACAGGCGGGAAACCTGCAGCGACATGTTGAGGCCGGGCGGGTGGCCTGGTGTTCTCTGGCTGACCTGCAGGGGATGCAGGGGTGCTTTCTCAGTAATGAGCTGGTCGATGCCTTTCCGGTCCATCTGGTCGACAAGCGGGATGGTGAGCTGAAAGAGATTTTTATTGTTCATAGTGATGCCGGCTTTGTCGAAGAGGTACGCCCTCTCGATAATCCGGCTATAGAAGAATATTTTTCACTGATCGGCACCGAATTATTAGAGGGCAATCGTGGCGAGGTCAATCTGCAGGCTCTCGACTGGATGCGTGGGGTTGGCGAGGTGCTCGAGCGGGGGTTTGTGTTGACCATCGATTACGGGTATCCGGCTGAAGAGCTGTTCGCTCCGTTCCGGCGTAACGGAACCCTGCTTTGTTACCATAAACATCAGGCGAACGAAAATCCCTACCAGCAGCTCGGTTGTCAGGACATCACCGCGCATATCGATTTTACGGCCTTGCAGAAAGTCGGTGAGCAGCACGGCTTGTCGACCCTCTATCTTGATCAGCAGTATCGGTTTTTAATGGGGCTCGGTTTTTTCGAAGCCTTGATCGAACTGCAGATGCAGGAATCTGATCCGCAGCAAGCCCAGGCCTTGCGGATGACTCTGAAAAATCTGGTGATGCCGGATGGCGGGATGGGGGAAAGCTTCAAGGTTCTGATTCAGGGTAAAAATGTGGGGGCTCCAGACTTGATCTGTACCCGTCGAATTCAAGATATCAGCATGCCGCCGGGAATGTTTTAGCCCTGCCGCTTGCTTGCCCCGAACCAGGGGCGCTATACTGCAAACAATACCCACAAACATGGAGGAATGATTCGATGAAAGAACGTGTCCAAGAAGTATTGAACCAGGTCCGTCCCGCTCTCCAGGCTGACGGTGGTGATGTCGAACTGGTTGATGTGAGCGAAGAAGGGATTGTCAGTGTCAAACTGACCGGTGCTTGCGGTTCCTGTCCGATGTCGACCATGACCCTGAAGATGGGCATCGAAAAGACCCTGATGGAGAACATCCCTGAAGTCAAAGAAGTGGTTCAGGTTCGCTAATTACCCTTGTTGCGAACAACTTGATCCTTAAAAAAGAGCCGGCGCTAGTTTGTGTCGGCTCTTTTTTTGTAGTGCAGGAGCAGACAAATAAATACGGTATCCTGTGGGTGTTTTGTGTTACTATTGTTGTCAGGGTAACGAAAATCTGGAAAGGATGTCTATATAGTGTTATTTTCACTCCTGTTACTTTTGTGCTTCGCTGTTGTTTGTCTGAGGGGGCAGCTTCTTGCTGACTTTTAATTGATGCAAACAGGATTAGAATATGAAATCGACAGAACGACGTAAAGAGTTGCTGATCTGGCTTGAGGAGGAGGGCACCTTGAGCTTGTCTGAGATGGTGGGTCGCTTCGGCGTTTCAAAGATGACCATTCATCGTGACCTTGATCTGCTGGAGCAACGGCAGGTGTTGAAGCGGATTCATGGTGGTGCGGCGCGGATCGAAAAGCTGGTCCGGGATCGCGACGGTCGCTATGAAGCGCGTCTCGAGCAGGGCAGCTGCCTGATCTGTTACCGGCCGCCGAGCCAACAGCTTCTCTATACGCTGACACTGAAAAATGGTGAGCAGAAAGTTGCTTGCTGCCCCCACTGCGGGATTTCAGCACACCTGATGCTGGGAGAACGGGTGGCTATGGCTCTGACCGCCGATTACCTGACCGGTAAACTGCATTCTGCCCAACATTCCTATTATGTCATGGGCAGTGTCAACGGCCCCTGCTGTCAACCGTCGATGTTGACCTTTGAAAGCGAAGAGATGGCCCAGCGCTTCCAGACCGGTTTCGGTGGCAGTATTGGTCGCATGAACGATGCACTGAAATACCTTGAAGAGGATATGCGCCTGGATAAGTCGGATGGTTGTCCCCACTGCGCGAGCGTACAAAAAGGGGCAGGTTAAGGCAGGTCTCCTCTGCTCCCTACATCCCCCCGCCCGTTTCAGGGTTGTGTTGGCCTGAGAAGATGGTCGTCGAGCATGAGCTTGACGGCCATCTTTTGTCTAGATTTAATATGTCGGAAAATCGCTACGGACAGTTAGCGGTGGCCCTGCAGGAAATTATGCAGTTTCAGTAGCAGCCCCTGTTTTGTCATCAGGGCTCCATGAGGACAAAGTTCCTGGCAGCAGAAACAGCGGATGCAACGATCGTAATCGATCTGCAGCTGCCGGTTTTCAATCTTCATTGCCTCAGGCGGACAGTGGGTGACGCAGTCGTTGCACAGTTTGCAAAGCGATTTGTCGACCGCAGGCCGCGCAGTGATTGAGTGTTTAAGGGTGTTTTTAAAAATTCCTTTGAGACCGAAATTCACATCGGTCATTTTGGCTGGACGAAAATTATCGATCTTCAGTCCTTCCAGTGGGTGTCCAACCAGTTCCAGTTGTTCGATGCGGGTAAAGGGGCGATCAGTATCGAGTGCCTTCTGCTGAGTCCAGACCTGACGCGGTCGCAGACCGACCAGTTCGGTCGCAACTGTATCGACCGCTTGAGCGTTGCTGCCCGCTAAGAGGGCGCCGATCTGGACTGGCTCACCGCTTCCTGGACCTTCCCCCTCCATGCCGACCACCGCATCGACAATATTCAGTGCCGGCGCTAACTCTTCACACAATTCCAGCAGCATCAAAGCAAAAAAACTTTTGTCGGTACCGGCCTGCAGGTGCAGGCGGGGTTTTCGCAACCCGACGACCGCGCCGAACATATTTTTAACCGCACAGGTCAGGCCCATCATCTGGTGGGTTTTTAATTTCGGCAGGTTGATGATGACATCGGCATCAAGAATGTCCCGGGCGACTTCCAGTTCGTGAAAGGTGCCGCCTCGGGGCCGGACTTTGATTGACTCCTCAAACGGAGCAAAACGAACTCCGGTTGCTTCGATCACCTCGAGAATGCCACATTTGCGGGCCACGTTTTCCGGGCTGCCGATCCCCGGAGAGTCGCCAACACGGACACTTCCACCAGCGTCCTGCGCCAACTCGATAACGGCGCGGAGGATTTCCGGATGGGTGGTAACCGCTTTTTCCGGAACTTTGCCGGCCAGCATATTCGGTTTGAGCAGGACATTTTGTCCGGGCTTGACAAACCGTTGTATCCCGCCGAGCGGATCCAGCAAGCGGGTCAGGGAGGCTTTGACGGCTGCGGGATCGTAATCGGCCAGGGCTTGCAGCGAAACTCTGGCGTCAGTTGCTTCAGGTGCTGGGAGCACGGCAGTTTAGCCTTCAATCAACTTGATTTGCAGTTTACGTGTGCGGGGGCCGTCAAACTCGCAGAAGTAGATCCCCTGCCAGGTGCCGAGCAGCAGTTTGCCGTTGCGGATGATGATCTGTTCGCTGGCACCGATCAGGCTGCTTTTGATGTGGGCGGCGCTGTTACCTTCCATGTGGCGGTAGTTGTTCTGCAGCGGGATCAGGCCATTGAGGCCGTTGACCATGTCGATGGCGACATCTGGGTCGGCATTTTCGTTGATGGTCACAGCTGCGGTCGTGTGGGGAACGAACAGCAGTGCCACCCCTTCTTTGATGCCCGATTTGCCGATAACTTGCTGAATCTCAGAGGTTATTTCGCGAAGTTGAACCTGTGTTTCGGTTGCAACGCGCAATTCATGGATCATCAGAGTTCCTCTTTTTTCAGCGCTGCACTGACCGCTGCCAGTGCTGGTGATCGATAGATCAGTCCGGTGTGCCCGATCCCATCCAGAGTAACGGCATCACCCCAGTGCAGTTCTGAGTTGATGTTCGGTACCACCATATTGTCTTTTTTGGAAAAAATATTCGTCATCCGCACCTCTTCTGGGACTGCTGCAGAGTTCAGTCGGCGCAGAAAATCAGAGCCGGGAACCAAAATTCGCCCCAGGGGAGAGAGAGCAAAGGGGGTCAGCTTGGAGCCGGAATGTGGCGAACCGAGGCAGATGCAGTGATCAACCTTGCTGGTGCCACCACGTAATTGAATGTAGTTTCGAGCGATAATCCCGCCCATCGAATGGCCGACGAGATGGACTTTGTCGACTCCGAGACGATGCCTGAGTTCGTCAACTTTTTTCGCCACCAGTTCGGTGAGCACCTCTTCGTTGTGCCAGGACGAGAGGTTGATGTCTGCAATGTTATTAAAGCCCTGTTTACGCAGATAGCGCTTGATCCAGAACCAGCTGGCTCGATTGTTAAACAGCCCGTGCAGGAGCAGTATCGGCGTTTCTCCACGCGTGTTCTTTGAATTGCGTGGCTTGATAAGGCCGAAGGGGACGATGAGTAAGGTTAGAATATTGAAAAAGGTCTCCTGGCAGATGACAGAAAAGACCATGCGGAGGGTCCGGCCACGAAAGCGATGTTCAATCAACTTCGGGTCAGCATTGGCATACTCGTACCAGCATATGCTATATGTCAGAATGACTATCAGCAGATTGATGGCAGCAAAAACGCTAAACAGGGTAAGGACCAGGGTCGACCAGAAACACCACATGGTTTATGACACTTTCTTTGAGTACAAGGAACTAAAAGTTCAGCTTTTTTGAAGTTATAGGGAGATTTCTGATGGCTCAGAAAACACCTACGCTATTGCGAACAGAGTATGCCATGCCCCCCGGTGAGCGTCAATTGATCAACGGCCGGTACCGCTGTTTTTACCGTTCTTTGTGGAGGGGGTGATGGAGCGGTTGCTGAAGCGTTTTGAGCAGCATTTAGCGATCGAGCGCAATCTGTCCCCACGCACGGTGACCGCCTATCTGAACGACCTGCGGCAGTTCCAGGCTTTTCTTCAGCAACAGTCAGGTTTTGCGGGCCCGGCAGGACGCTGGTTAGCGCAGATTGACCTGCTTCTGCTCCGGCGCTATCTCGCGCAACTGCACAAGAATTGTGGGCGATCCAGCATCGGACGAAAGTTTTCTGCACTGCGCGTGTTCTTCCGTTTTTTGGTGCGCGAAGGGATTCTGCCAACGTCTCCGGCGGATGGTTTGTCGACACCCAAACGGGAACAGTATCTCCCTAAAGTGCTCAGCGCCGAACAGACCGGGCAGCTGCTCGACCGACCCTTGCCTGGAGATCGTTTGCTGGTGATGCGTGATCTGGCCATCTTTGAATTGATCTATTCCTGTGGCCTGCGGGTCAGCGAAGTCACCGGGCTTGATGTCAGCTCTGTCGATCTTGCTGAAGCCTCAGTCCGGGTCCTCGGGAAGGGGGGCAAGGAGCGCTTGTTGCCGGTCGGCCGCCAAGCCTGCTGGGCGTTGCAGATCTATCTCGAAGAGCGGGGGGGGCAAGACGTTAAGGAGCCTATGTTTCTCAACCATCGAGGCGGTCGACTGACAGCACGCAGCGTGCAACGAAACCTGAAAAAGCGGCTGTTGCTGTTCGGTTTGCCGACCGACGTTACCCCCCACGCCCTGCGCCATTCCTTCGCCACGCACCTGCTCGATGCCGGGGCTGACCTGCGCGTCATCCAGGAGCTGCTCGGGCACGCGTCCCTGTCAACGACCCAGAAGTACACCAAGGTCAGCTTTGCTCATCTGGCAGAGGTCTACGATCGGGCTCATCCCCGCAGCAAGAAAAAGTGACCAAAATGGTCATCTTTGCCTTGACAGTCCTTGTTAAATCGTTAGACTAACGGCAATCAACTTAATGACAATTCCCTGATCCGATAGGAAAGGAGACCGGCCCATGAGTGTTCTTGTTGGCAAGCAGGCCCCTGAATTTACAGCAACAGCGGTAATGGCTGATGGCTCGATCAATGATGGTTTCAGCCTTGCAGATTATAAAGGTAAATATGTCGTCCTGTTCTTTTATCCCCTCGACTTTACCTTTGTCTGCCCGACAGAATTGATTGCGTTCAGTAATCGGATTGCTGATTTTGAAGCAAAGGGCGTGCAGGTCATCGGCTGCTCCATCGATTCACAGTTTACCCACATCGCCTGGCGCAACACGCCGATCAACGAAGGGGGGATCGGTGAAGTGAGATACCCTCTGGTCGCCGATGTTAAACATGAGATTTGCCAGGCTTATGATGTTGAATTTGACGTTGCCGGCGTTGCTTTCCGGGGCTCATTCCTGATTGATCAGAGTGGTGTCGTGCGTCACCAGGTGGTCAACGACCTGCCGCTGGGACGTAATATCGATGAAATGCTGCGGATGATTGATGCCCTGCAGTTCCATGAAAAGCATGGTGAGGTTTGTCCTGCTGGCTGGAACCAGGGAGATAAGGCGATGGTTGCCGACAGCCAGGGGGTGGCTTCTTACCTGGCAGAGGAGTCTGGCAAGCTTTAAAATAAAAATATGGTTATCCATTTCGCTCCAGTTGCGTTCGAAAATTCCATTTCTAGGGACGCATGATCCCATCCATGGGGCTTGACTGGTGCCATCCGGGCACCAGACACCCCTCCAATGGAATTTCCGAACCCTTTAGCCACTTCTACTTGAGTGAAGTAGTTAACCAGAAATAAAAATTCTACAGCTTCCAAGCGGTTAGAATTTTTGTCTAAAAGAAAAAGGCGGCGTAAAGCCGCCTTTTTTTATTGATTATTAAGCTATAATAATTGTAAATTTCATGTAATATTAGTATTTGCAAAAAAAAGTAGATGTTGACGGAGGTGAAACTGGCCTTTTGGAGTCGAAAGAACAAGGGGGGGAGCGGTGTCGTAGGCATTTGCCAAATGTCGTCGGGGACAAGTGTTGCTTGCGTCCAGCGCAGTAAGACGGGGTTGCCAGTTTTACAACAGGTGAACTGGGAGCCGTTTGTCTCGACAGAGGCCCGTCTCGATGCTCTCAAAGGATTTATCCGTCAGCAGCAACTCCAGGGTTTCCAGAGTGTTGCCGTTATGCCTCCCGATTATTACCAGCTGATGCAGGTCGAGTTAGCCGAGTTGCCGCTCGATGAGCGTCGGGATGCGGCTCGCTGGCAAATTCGCGACTTGCTCGAATTTCCGGTTGCGCAGGCTGTTGTTGATATCTTTGACGTGACTCCTTTCGGATCCGAGAATAAGCCTCTGACTTATGTCGTTGCTGCGCAGCAAGCCTTGCTGCGCGAACGGATCGAACTGTTGCAGGATGTTGAACTACAACCGACGGCTATTGATATCCCTGAATTTTGCTTGCGGAATTTAGCCGAATTGTTCACCGATGATGACCGTGGAACCGCGATTCTGATGTTGCAGGAGCAAAGCGGGATTTTAACGATAGTCCGTGATGGAGTGCATTATCTGACGCGGAATCTATCATCAGGAATGAAAGACCTGATCCCTTTTGCCGATGGTGATTACGAAGCGCTCACCGAACAGCTCGATTCGATCGTTTTGGAACTGCAGCGCACCTTTGATTATTGCGAAAGCTCTTTCCGCTTGCCGATGGTTTCACGGCTGTTGGTTGCCCAGACTGAAAGAGAAATCCCCGCTGTCACAACCTATTTGAATGATTACCTGACAACTCAGGTTGAGCCATTCAGTTTCGACTCAGTTATGACCATTCCTGAAGGTGTCGAGCAATTGGAGCTGAATCGTCACCTGCTGTCGATAGGCGGGGCACTGCGGATGGAGGGCGATTGATGCGGCAGCAGGTCAACCTTTATCAGGCGGTATTGATCGACAAACCGGAGCCGTTGCAGTTTCGTCAGGTTGGTTTAATTCTGCTGTTATTTGCTGTTTTGCTGCTGTTTTTGAGTGTCCTCGGCTACAGGCAGATGCGCAGTACAGAGCAGCAACTCGTAGAGCTGCAGAGGCAGCAGGCGGACAAAGCCGCACTGGTTGCGACTCTGGAACAGCAGTATCCGGAGCGGAAGAAAAATGCCCTGCTTGAAGAAGAAATTGAGCGCACCAAGCATCTTTTTGATGGCCAGAAGCAACTGCTTGGTTATTTCTCTGTACGCGAAGAAGGTGGCAACGGAGATGTTTTACAGGTCCTTGAGGGCTTGGCCCGACACCGGCAGAATGGAGTTTGGTTGCGCCGGATTCAGCTCGATGGTAGCGGACAAAGGGTTGCTTTGGCTGGAAGTGCCAAGCGGCCAGAACAGGTTCCACATTATCTGCAATTCCTCGGAGAAAAGGGGGTTCTGGATGGACAGGTTTTTTCACAGTTGAAATTAACCCGATTGCAGGAGCAGCCAGGTAAAGTCGATTTTAGTCTCGAATCTATGGCGGAGGCGCAGAAATGAATTTCTCCGGGTCCCTGCAGTCATTGTCTGAATGGTATGGCCAGCGCCCGTTGCGTGAGCGGGCCTTATTGGTGCTCTGCATTTTAGCGGCGCTGTTTTTTATCTGGGACACTGTGGTCATGAACCCCATAAGCGCCCGTAAGTTCCGGGATCGAAAAAATACTGAGGCGGTGCGCCTTGAATTGAGCCAATTAGCAACTCAAGAGACCGTGATCGAGGCCCGCAAAGATTTTGATCCTGATCGTGAAAATCGGCAGTTGCTGACCCAGTTACAAATTGACGTCAAGAAAGTTCGCCAGCAACTGGAAGAGAATGTTGGCAACCTGGTTTCTCCCCGGGAAATGCCTGAGCTGCTTAAGGACCTGTTGTCCCGGCAGAATAAGCTGCAGTTGCTCAGTTTGGAAAATTTGCCGGCTGAAGCGTTGCAAATAAACACCCAGGTGACAGATGGGGAAGTTGCACCCGACCTGTATCGCCATCGCTTGCGGATCGAATTTGCCGGTGATTATCTGGCGACTCTGGCTTATTTGAAAAAGCTGGAGCAACTTCCCCGGCGCCTGGTCTGGGAGGATCTGGAGATAGAAACACAGCAATATCCAGTGGCGAAGGTTAAATTGCAGGTTTATACCTTGAGCTTGGAGAAGGGGTGGATCGGTGGTTAGCAGGATGTCGTTCTGTTTAGTGTTGTTGATCTTGCTCTGTCCGGCGTCGCTAATGGCTGAAGCGGGTCGTTTGCAGGATCCGTTACGTCCGGCTTACTATCAGGCTCCGCAAACCGATTCGACAGCTGCTGGGCCGTCAGCGGAAACAACGCCGAAGAATTGGCTGTTGAGTACGGTGCTGACCTCCAAACAACGCTCTGTGGCCGTGATTAACGGCCAGTCGTTAGTGCTAGGGGAGTGGGTCGAAGGTTACAAATTGATAAAAATAGAACCGACCAAGGTTCTGTTGCAAAAAAATAAGCAGCAGATCGTATTGCGCCGGGCCGGATCCGGTTTGAAAAAGACATCTGTAACTGAGGGTGTTGTGAAAGGGAGTCGTCAGTGAAACTGTTGTCGCCGAAGTTTTCAAGGCTTATGACCGGTCTGGTTTTTCTGTCGCTGGTTGCCGGCTGTGCACCGGCTCCACGTGGCGGAGAGCCTCTCGACTCGATCAACCAATCTTTTGCTGTGCCGCCGGCTCCACCGAAACAGGCTCCGGTGACTCCGCCACCACCACCCGCGGAAATTAGATCTGCTTTGATTCCATCGGCCAGCCTTTTGGCTGCTGATGCGGCTGACGAAGATAGTGCGGTATTCGATATCGCAGCCAGTGACGTCTCGGCCAGTGAGTTTTTTATGAGCCTGGTTGAAGACAGTCGGGTCAACATGGTGGTGCACCCGGATGTCAGCGGTACCATCAGTATCGACCTGAAAAACACCACGGTCGCCGAAGTCCTTGATGTTGTCCATAACGTCTATGGTTACCCGTATTTTAAAACCGGCAACATTTACCAGGTCATGCCGATCGGTCTGCAGGCGCGGACTTTTCAGGTCAACTATCTCAATCTGGTTCGTCGGGGGATGTCGCAGACCCGGGTCAGCTCAGGTCAGGTTTCAGAGGTTGATACTTCTGACGATGATTCTGGTGATTCCTCGGAAAACGCGGCCCAGTCGGTGTCCGGTAGTCGCATTGAGACTGAATCGATTGCAGACTTTTGGAGCGAACTGCGCGCTGCCATCCAGAGTTTAGTTGGCGCTGATGGTGGGCGCAAAGTGGTGGTTCAGCCGCAAGCGAGTGTCGTGGTTGTCGTCGCTATGCCTGATGAGTTACAGATCGTTGAGAAATATCTGAAGACGGTCCAGAGCAACCTGCAGCGGCAGGTTGTGATTGAAGCCAAGGTGATTGAAGTCAGCCTTAACGATGGTTTTCAATCGGGGATAAACTGGGTTGCATTGGGCACGAATAAAGACGGTAAGGGAGTTCTTGCCGGCCAGGTCGGCGGCGGACGAATCTTCGACGAGGGGACCGCATCAGCGACCGATGACAATGTCATCGGTCGTGATCTCCCGAACGGATTTGAGTCCTTGGCATTCGGGGGTGTTTTCGGGCTTGCCTTGAATTTTAACGATTTCAGGGCGTTTATCGAATTACTTGAAACTCAGGGTGATGTGCAGGTGTTGTCGAGTCCAAGGATCTCGACGGTGAACAATCAGAAAGCGGTCATCAAAGTCGGTTCGGACGAGTTTTTTGTTACCGATATTTCCAGCGACACCACGACTGGTACCACGACCAATAGCACCACCGATATTACCTTGACTCCATTCTTCTCAGGAATCGCCCTTGATGTGACGCCCCAAATCGATCCAGAGGGGAACATCACCTTGCATATTCATCCAACCATCAGCGAGGTTGTCGACCAGACCAAGGAAATAAATGTTTTCGGAGTGAACCAGAGCCTCCCCTTGGCATTCAGTACCGTCCGCGAGTCGGATAGTGTCGTTCATGCCAGTAGCGGACAATTGGTGGTCATCGGTGGACTGATGCAGGAAAATGCGATTGACGAAGAAGCGGGTGTGCCGGTGCTGAGTAAACTTCCTGGGATCGGGGCATTGTTTAGACATACCAAGTCTGGATCACGCAAGAGCGAGCTGGTTATTCTTCTGCGCCCGCAGGTGATTCATGGACCAAATGATTGGTCTGCCAGCCTCGAATCCTCTCGGCAACGGATCGAAAAAATTGCCCCCCAGTTCCAACGTAATTGGTTAAAGCAGTAAATTGATATGACAAGCCTGAAGATACAGGATTGACGGATGTATGAGCAGTATTTCGGTCTCAAGGAGAAGCCGTTCTCCCTGACCCCGGACACCGAATACTATTATCGCTACAGTGGTCACCAGGAAGCCTTGAATGTGCTGCTGGTGGCACTGCGTAATGGTGAAGGGTTTGTCCGGGTTGTCGGCGAAGTCGGCACCGGGAAGACACTGCTTTGCCGCCAGTTGCTGAAAGTGTTGCAGAACGATTGTGCGACTGTTTACCTGCCTAATCCGTTGTTGACTCCGCGCGAACTGTACCAGGCAATTCTCAGTGAGCTGGAAGTTGAAGTGTCAGCGGCTGCGACAGTTCAGCAGCTCAATCAGCGGATTCTGGAAGAGCTGATCCGGCTGCGTGAAATGGATCGGCCCTTGGTTGTTCTGATCGATGAAGCCCAGGCGATGCCGTTGAAGAGTCTCGAAGCCCTCCGTTTGTTAAGTAACCTGGAGACCGAAAAAGAAAAACTCCTGCATATTTTCTTTTTTGCTCAGCCCGAGTTTGAACAGCGGTTGGCACAGAACGAACTGCGCCAACTGCGGCAACGGATCACCTATTCTTACCAGTTGCCGACGCTACGTCAACAGGAAATTGCCGGTTATCTTGATCATCGCCTACAGGTTGCAGGTTATGACGGGGGCGGGATGTTTTTGCCGGCAGCGGTGCGACTGTTGTACAAGGCAAGCCAAGGTGTCCCGCGAATCATCAACCTGCTGGCCCACAAGGCTTTACTTGCCGCGTACGGAAAGGGTAAGCAGCAGATCGATAAGCGTCTGGTTATCGCTGCCATCAAAGACAGCAAGGGCGAAGAAAATCTCCCCGTGCCGACGCAACAAAGATCTTTTCTGGTTGAGTTGGGAGCCATCATGGCGATTGCCGTGGCGACCCTGTTGCTGCTGAGAGTGCTGCTATGAGCCTGATCAACCAGATGCTACGCGACCTGGAAAAGCGTCGCAAAACAGACGGTCGCCTACTTCCGAGTGGTGAGAACCCGACCGTGGTTGGGTCTCAGGCGTCTTCACGTAGATTGCTTTACCTGATGGCAGGAGGGCTGGTGCTGATTGCTCTGGTCTGGTTTGCCCTCGAGCTGTTTCCCACCGAAAAAATTGTCGCCAAACCGACCATTAAACTGGTACCGCAAGATGAGAAATCGCAGCGGATCGCAATTGTTCGGGGGCAGGAATTATTCGCCGCCCTGCAAGAAGGAACGGTTCAACAGCCTACGGCGGTAGAAACAACCAGAGAGCAGAATATGCCTGCCGTGGCTGACTCAACACGTGCCCAGGTTGAGACGTCTGTGGTGGGAAATACAGTTATGGACAGTGCGGATAAACTGCTCTCGGCGATAGCAGTAAGCAATGAGAAGGTTAGGGACAGACCGGAAACAGCTGTGAAGTCGGACGACCAGCCTTCAGTGCGCCAGCCTATTGCAGTGACCGAACCCCTAGATACAGGCACGGTTGTCGAAAAGTCAGTTCAGGAAAAGGCCGTTCTTGTGCCGAGACTTAACTCTCGAGCTGCCGGGGGAAACGTTACTTCGACACTGCTGAACCTTGGGGTCTTGGAATCGGTTGGCTCTGCACGATTAATGTTCGAGTTTGAACAGTTGCCAGAGTACCGCTGGGAGTATCGTGGTAAAGAGAAACAGCAGTTACTCATTCAGTTTAAAAAAACCGCTGTGCGTCAGGCCTTGTCGATCCCGCAGTTGAAGGGGCCGTTGCTCAACCAGGTCACATTACAACCGGAAAAGGAAAGCTTGCAGTTGCTGATCGATGCGAGCAAACAGGTCAAAGTTCAAGCCCTGGAATTGCCCGCCGATCCTTTTCATGGTCATCGACTGTTGCTTGAACTTTATCTTCAACAGTCCCTTACGACTGTTGAGCTTACTCCACCAATCAGTTCTTCGGCAAAGGGAACAACGGACAAACAATCCACGAACAAGGGAACCGCAAAGAAAGTCAGTAAAAAAGAGAAATCTTTGAGCCGTGAAGAACAGGCTCAGCAGGCTTATAAGGCCGCGCTTGACCAGTTGCAACGGGAGGATCTGCAGGCCGCCGAAGCAAATCTGTCCCATGCGCTGATTATGCAGCCTCGTCTGCTCGAAGCTCGACTGCAGCTGATAGATCTGTTGCTGAACCTGCAGCGCGCAAGTGAGGCGGAAAAGCAGATGGAGCTGGGATTGCAGCTTCATCCTGACAACCCTGAATTGCGTAAGAAATACGCGCGGCAATTACTGGCGTCTGGACAGCCGGAAGGGGCACTGAACGTGCTGCAGTCGGAGCCGATGCCGGAAATATCAGTTGATCTCGAATATCATGCTCTGTTGGCGGCCTTGCAGCAAGAATCCGGGCAGCATAAAGCGGCGGTAAGAAGTTACTCACGCTTGTTGAAGTTCCGTCCCCGGGAAGCTCTTTGGTGGATGGGGTTGGCAATATCTTATGACCAGGCCGAGGACTACGCTAGGGCTAAGGAAGCCTACCGTCAGGCACTTTCTTTGACCGGCTTGCGGCCCGATCTGCAGGATTATATCCGTAATCGGTTGCAGATCCTGTAGCCGGAGTTCGTATCGAAGGGTGAAAAATGGCTTCAGAGCAGGCACCAGCAAGGAAAAAAATCCGCATCGGTGATTTGATGGTCCGCCGGGGTGTCATCACTGAAGAACAGTTGATGCATGCCCTGTCAATGCAGAAAAAAACCGGGGCTAAATTGGGGAATACCCTGATTGAGCTGAAACTGGTTACCTCCCAGCAGTTTCACGAGTTTCTCGCCAAACAACTCGATCTTCCCTTTATCGACCTTAAGCACTACAACTACAAGCCAGATGTTGTGCGCTCATTACCAGAGACTGCGGCAAGACGCTTCCGTGCTATTGCCCTGGCGCTGGAGAATGATCGGATGCTGGTCGGTCTGGCCGATCCAACCGATCTGCATGCGTATGACGAACTGGCTAAAATTCTCAAACGACCGATAAGTATTGCTGTTGTCAACGAAGAGGAACTGCTCAAGGTTCTGGATGGCGTATATCGCCGGACCCAGGAAATCGTCAACATTGCTGAAGAGCTCGGCGAGGAGCTTTCGCAAGGAGACAGCAACCTCGATCAGTTGCTCGCCGAAGCGGATGTTGAAGATGCTCCGGTGGTCCGTTTGTTGCGTTCCCTGTTTGAAGATGCCATTCAGGTTGGTGCCTCAGATATTCATATCGAGCCGGACGATAAGGTGCTGCGGATCCGCCAGAGGATCGACGGGATTCTGCATGAGCAGGTGATGAAGGAAAAGCGCATCGCTCCTGCCCTGGTCTCCCGATTGAAATTGGTTTGCGGACTCGATATTTCAGAACGCCGCTTGCCGCAGGACGGTCGTTTCAATATCCGGGTCAAGGGCAAGAGTATCGATATCCGTCTTTCGACGATGCCGTTGCAGTACGGCGAGTCAGTGGTTATGCGTCTGCTCGATCAGACCGGAGGCATTCTGCAACTGGAACAGGTTGGTATGCCGCCGGAATTGCTCGAACGGTTCCGTAAACAGTTGCATCGTCCGAACGGTCTGGTGCTGGTCACCGGTCCGACCGGTAGCGGTAAGACCACCACCCTCTATGGTGCTCTTAACGAGTTGAACAAAGAAGAGAAAAAGATCATCACTGTCGAAGATCCGGTCGAATATCGTCTGCCGCGCATCAACCAGGTGCAGGTCCACCCGAAGATCGGTCTCGATTTCGCCCGGGTCTTGCGGGCCGGTTTGCGGCAAGACCCCGATATCGTCATGGTTGGTGAAATGCGCGATAAAGAAACCAGCGATATTGCCTTGCGCGCTGCGATGACCGGTCACCTGGTTCTGTCGACCTTGCACACCAACGATTCGGTCAGTACCGCCTTGCGCCTGGTGGAAATGGGGACCGAGGGCTATGTGGTCGCCAGTTCATTACGGGCCGTTCTCGCCCAGCGGTTGGTAAGGCGGATCTGTACCAGTTGCCAGAAGGTTGATAGCCTCGATGCGGCCAGCCGTAGCTGGCTGGAGAGCTATCAGGGGAAGATGAATTTACCGCTGACGATGGCCGAGTACATGTCCGGTTCCGGGTGCCCGGCCTGTAATAATACCGGCTATTCGGGCCGGATCGGTATTTTCGAGCTGCTGGAAATCAACTTTGAGTTGGCCGATGCGCTGCGCCGCAATGACAGCGCCGCATTTGCCGAATTGGCGCAAAAACAGCCTAAATTCCGCAGTCTGGCTGAAAACACCCTGATTCTTGCCTTGAACGGGGTGACCAGCATGGAAGAGGTGCTGAGAATTGGTGGCCAGATTGACGAAACCACCATGGCAGCGCAGCAGGCAGCGGAAACTGTGCCGCCACAAGAAGCTCCTGCGCCGAGCACGTGAGAGAAATAGATGCCTTTTTTCCGCTACAAAGCCAGAGATAATAATGGCAAATTGCTCGAAGGGCAGGTTGAGGCGGTCTCTGCTGAAGCTTTAGCCTCCCAGTTCCAGGCGAGTCAAGTTATTCCGATCAGTATCGTTGAAACTGCGGGAAAACAGGACCTGCCAGTTCTGCAACGGTTGAAAATGCGTCGGCGAACCAAAGTCGGGCTTGATGATCTGATCCTGTTATGTCGCCAGATGTACACGCTGACCTCCGCGGGGGTGCCGATTACCAGGGCGATCCGCGGGCTGGTCGATACCGCCCGCAACCAGACCCTTGGCGATGCCCTCGCTGGAGTTGTTGACAGTCTCGAAGCGGGCCAGGAATTATCCGGGGCTTTTGCCAGCCACCCGAAGGTCTTTCCACCGCTGCTCTGCCGCTTGGTTCAGGTCGGTGAAGCGACCGGTAAACTGGACGATGTTTTTCTGCAGCTGTCGGTCTATTTTGAGCGGGAAAAAGACACGATCAACCGGGTCAAAGCGGCATTGCGTTATCCAACCTTTGTTCTTGTCGCGATCTTTTTTGCCATCTTCTTTATCAGCCTGTTTGTTATTCCTGCCTTCGAAAAGGTTTTTGCCGGAATGGGAGCTGAACTGCCGCTGGCAACCCGGATCCTGCTCGGCATCTCAGGTTTCATGCTGCAGTACTGGCCGCTCGTTAGCGGCGGTTTTGTTCTGCTGTTTATTGGTATTAAACAGCTGCTGAAAACCCCCCAGGGGCGTTATGCCTGGGATCGATACAAACTGAAAATGCCGTTAGTTGGCGATATCATTCTGCGTTCTACGTTGGTGCGCTTCTCGCGAGCGTTCAATATGAGTTTTGGCGCGGGGGTTCCATTGACGCAGGCGCTGGGGTTTACAGCGCGTGCGGTCGGTAACGTTTATGTTGGGGAAAAGATCGAGGATATTCGCAATGGTGTCGAACGTGGCGATACCTTGACCCGAAGTGCCACGCAAACCGGCATGTTCACCCCGCTCGTGCTGCAGATGCTGGCGGTAGGTGAGGAAACCGGGGCGGTAGACACCATGCTCGAAGATGTCGCCATGTTTTACGAGCGTGAAGTCGACTACGATCTGAAGAATCTTTCCAGCGCGATTGAACCGATTATGATCGTTATTATTGGCGGTATGGTTCTGGTTTTAGCCCTCGGCGTATTTTTGCCGATGTGGAATTTGTCGAATATTTCTAAATAATCTAAATTTAGAGTTGATTAATTAGTTATTGTGAGAGATACTTTATAAGTGAAAGCCAATGATGGTGGAGGAAAGCTGGTCTCAAGCAGTCGGGGATATACTTTTCTCGAGTTGCTGATTGTGATCGTCATCATCAGTATTCTCATTGCTGTTGCGCTGAATCGTTATACCAGACTGCTGGTTGATGTTGAGCGGACGTCGATGCAGCACGACCTGGGTGTCATGCGCAGCGCAGTCGGATTGCAGGTTGCAGAGCATTTCCTGACCGGAAATATGGAAGGCCTGCAGCTGCTGGTCAACAGCAACCCGATGGATCTGTTGGCGGAAAAACCGAAAAACTATCTCGGTGTCATCAGCCATCGGGAGCCGGGTGAGATCGAAACCGGCAGCTGGTATTTTGATAGCGATATTAATGCTTTGGTTTATTTGGTTATTAACCAGCGTTATTTCGAGAGTGAATTAAAACCGGCGCGGGCCAGATTTAAGATTTATCCGGCCTATTCCGAAAAGAAGCAGGGAACTGGGAAAAAGACCTATTTGTCAGGTTTGGCCTTAAAACCGATCGAACCATATCGTTGGCAGAAAAGTTCTGATTGATACAGGAATAATTATTGTTACGTGAGCAAGAATTGCTTACCAGACAGACACGAAGGAGCTAGAAAATGCGGAATCAAAAAGGTTTCACCTTGATCGAACTGGTCGTTGTTATCGTCATCCTGGGGATCTTGGCTGCGGTTGCTGTGCCGAAATTTGTGGATATGCAGGTGGATGCGCGGACCTCGGCAATAAATGGCATGTTAGGTGCCGTACAGAGTGCTTCGGCAATAGCTCACGCACAAGCCCTGGTTAAAGGGCAGACTGGAGCAACTGGAGCAATCACCATGGAAGGCACCACTATCGACCTGGTTAACGGCTACCCCGCTTCAGTAACAACTGGAACCAACGGCACCAGTATCGAAGATGCCGTAAATTCGGATGGATTTACTTACACTGCTGGTGCAACTGGAACCTTTGATCTCGATGCAGATAGCTCTCCAACCGATTGTCGGGTGAGTTATGTACAGTCGACTGGAGCCAATGTTCCACCAGGGATTACTGTTTCGGCGGCTTGTTTATAATTGAAGTAACAAGAAGAGCCTTTTGCTAAGGGGGCTTTTTACTGATAAATCCAAAAAACGGAATCCAGTTGACGCTTGGGTTCCGTTTTTGCTTTTGCTTTTTTTAGATTGTTGATTGGCGGGCGGATACTATGCTCAAGCTGAAAAAATCATCAGGTTTTACGATGATAGAACTGGTCGTGATCATTGTGTTGCTAGGTATACTGGCGGCCTTTGCCTTGCCGCGTTTTTTTGATCTTAACAGTTTTCAAACCCGTGCGACCTATGATGAAGTCGCCGGTGCCGTCCGTTATGCACAAAAGCTGGCGGTTGCCACCGGCTGCGATGTTCGCTTTAGTATCTCCGCTAATAGTTATGCTCTGCAACGCCCTTCGCCCAATTGTGGTAGTGGTAGTTTTGTCAATCTAACCGGACATCCGATCAGCGGAAGAACCGTTACCGTTAGCCTCGCAGCAACAACTTCTCCCTTTACCTTTGATGCCATGGGGCGCAGTGATAACCCGGTCACGATAACCGTCGGTGGTACGGACAGCTTTTCGATTGTCGCCGAAACCGGCTATGTGGACGCGCCATGAGCAGACGTCTATTGTATAGCCAAGCGGGGGTGACCCTGATCGAACTGATCATCTCGATGATAGTTATCTCGGTTGCGCTGGGCGGGGTGTTGCTTGTCATGAATTACAGTACCCTGCACTCTGCCGATCCGATGTTGCGCCATCAGG
>CALZHQ010000038.1:2702-66507 GCA_945787295.1 uncultured Desulfuromonadales bacterium | reverse complement strand
GGTCGGTCAAGACTTTTTTGATCGACAAGTCCCATCCTTGTATAAGTTTCTGTCTTTTACTCCGCTCCATCTTCGGATTGAACTCAGCCTGCTGCTGCCACCGATTTTCCAGATCCGCAAACGAATTGAATAGTCCCGTATGTAAACCAGCGAGAAATGCTGCGCCGAGAGCAGTTGTTTCGGTCGTCGCCGGCCGCTGTACCGGCAGGTCGATCAGGTCGGCGAGGAATTGCAGCAGCCAGTCATTATTGACCATGCCGCCGTCGACGCGTAAGGCGGCCAGCGGCAAACCTCCGTCGGCACTCATCGATTGAATCAGATCGTTGGTCTGGTAACAGACTGATTCCAGGGTCGCCCGGACGATCTCGGCTATGCCGGTATCGCGAGTCAGGCCGAAAATCGCTCCGCGGGCGTGCGGATTCCAATGAGGAGCACCCAGACCGGTAAAGGCTGGCACCAGATAAACTCCCTGGTTCGAATCGATGCTTTTGGCCAGCGCTTCAGTTTCTGTTGCCGAACCGATCAGTTTAATACCATCGCGCAACCACTGCACCGCTGCCCCGGCAATAAAGATACTCCCTTCCAGGGCGTAGGTCGTTTCGCCGTTGATCCGATAGGCGATGGTCGATAACAGACGATTGTTCGATTTAACCACTTTGTTGCCGGTGTTAAGCAGAGCGAAGCAGCCGGTTCCATAGGTGCTTTTGACCATTCCTTTGTGGAAACAGGCCTGGCCGATGGTCGCAGCCTGCTGGTCACCGGCGATACCGCCAATCGGAATTGGTTTTTCAAACAGGCCTTTCGTTGTGCTGCCGAAGTCAGCAGCACAATCTTTCACTTCTGGGAGGATCGCGGCAGGGACTTTGAACAGTTGCAGCAAATCATCATCCCAACAATTGTCGTGGATATTGTAGAGCATGGTCCGGGACGCATTGGTGGCATCGGTGGCGTGGACCTTTCCGCCGGTCAAATTCCAGAGCAGGAAACTGTCGATGGTGCCGAACGCCAGTTTCCCCTGCTCTGCAGCGGTGCGGATCGAACTGTCTTGATCAAGCATCCAGCTCAGTTTGGTGGCAGAAAAATAGGGGTCGAGCAGCAGGCCGGTTTTGTCACTGACGGCGGCCTCTTGGTTAGCTTTTTTCAACTGCTGACAGAAATCAGCGGTGCGCCGATCCTGCCAGACAATGGCATTGCCGACCGTTTTGCCGGTTTGCCGATCCCACAAGACGGTTGTTTCGCGTTGATTGGTGATGCCGATGCAAACGACTTCGCCACTTGTCTTGGCTTCCCTGATCGCTTGACGACAAACCTGTAGGGTGGATTGCCAGATTTCCTGCGGATCATGTTCGACCCAGCCATCAGTCGGAAAAATCTGCCGGAATTCCTGCTGAGCAATACTGACTGCTTGGCCGGCAAGGTCGAAAACGATGGCCCGACTGCTGGTGGTCCCTTGATCGATCGCAAGGATCAGCGGCTGATTGTTCATGCTCAACTCCTGAAATAAGCAACTGGAGAAAATCTCTGTCGGATCTTTAAGTCAGTGAGTATACTATAGCAAATCTAATTTCCCCCGGATGCCTATGAAGCGAACAGAAATCCTGCAACAGATAAAGCAACTGCCCCAATGCGAGCTGCTGGTCATCGGCGGTGGCGCGACCGGCTGTGGAGTTGCGCTTGATGCGGCCAGTCGTGGTTTGTCGGTGGTGCTGGTTGAACAGAACGATTTTGCCGAAGGGACCAGCGGCCGGAGCAGTAAGCTAGTGCATGGCGGTGTTCGTTACCTGGAAATGGCGGTCAAACATCTGGACCGCGAACAATATCAGCTGGTTAAAGAAGGGCTGCACGAGCGGTTCTATTTTTTGCGTAATGCGCCACATCTTTCCCATCCGCTGCCACTGATATCTCCCGTCTATCGCTGGAGTCAACTGCCATACGTCTGGCTCGGATTGAAACTATACGATCAGCTTTCCGGATCTCACAGTTTGGGGCCGAGCGGTTTTTGTTCGGCGGAAAGAACCCTCGACGAATTTCCGCTCTTGCAACCGCAGGGCTTGAAGGGTGGGATTCGCTACTACGACGGACAGTTCAATGACAGCCGGATGGCGTTGTCATTGGCTTTGAGTGCTGCCGAGCAGGGTGCCCTGGTGGTAAACCATCTTGCCGCTGTTGAGTTGCTGAAAGTTGATGGCCAATTGTCCGGAGCCCTGCTCGAAGATCGGATCAGTGGTGAGCAGTTTTCAGTACAGGCGAAGGCCATTGTCAACGCGACCGGTCCGTTTGCCGATCAATTACGACACCTGGATGACGCTTCGACCGCGCCGTTGTTGTCGCTCAGTTCCGGAATTCACATCCTGCTCGATACCAGTTATCCACCTCCGAAAGCCGGTTTGTTGGTTACGGAGACCGAAGATGACCGGGTGTTGTTCGTCTTGCCCTGGCAGGGGCGCTGTCTGGTCGGTACGACTGAACAGCCCGCTGCATTACAGGAGCATCCGCCGGTTGCGGATGAGGATGTCGATTATTTGCTGCGGCATCTGGAGAAAGTTCTCGACCCGCTACCGAAGCGGGAGAACGTCACTGCCAGGTGGTCCGGGTTGCGTCCCTTGGTACATGATCCCAAGGCCCATGACAGTGCCCGGATTTTACGTGATTTTGTTATCGAAGAATCGGCATCCGGATTGTTCAGCATTGTTGGTGGCAAGTGGACCAGCTATCGTCGGATGGCCGAAAAGCTGGTTGATCGCGTGGTGGCCAGAAAGTCCTTCAAGTCTAATGCATGTCAGACTTCCAACCTGAAAGTCCGCGGAGCTGAAGGCTGGCAACCGAACGACTGGCGGCAGTTATGTGCTGAATTTCAACTCGAGGAAAAGATTGCTCGCTGCTTGCACGCGAATTACGGCAGCCATGCCGCTGGAGTGGCCAGGATTGCTGAAACAGGGTTCGCGGACAGCTTATGTGATGGACTGCCTTGCATTGAAGCCGAGGTGATCTACGCCTGCCGCTACGAACTGGCTGAAAGAGCGATAGATGTTCTAGCTCGTCGGCTGCCGCTGGCGCTTTTGGATAATGATCTCGCAAAACAGGCCGCACCAAGAATTCTGCAGTTGATGACGAGTGAAATGTGCTGGAGTGTTCAACGGGTTGCTGATGAACAGCAGTTGCTCGAAAAACGTCTTACCGTGGCACTGTGACTTATTTTGTCAATCCGCTGCCTTAGACTTAGCAACATATGATTGCCCCATTCTTCGGAGGATTTCCTTGACCGATTTTCAACGAACAATAATCGCTGCCGCCGAATCTGGTGCCCTGGTACTGACGGCTAATAAACGCCTGGCGCGGCATCTGGTTGCCGCGTTCGATCAGCAGATGCAGGCTGGGGGCGAGTCGGTCTGGCAGACACCGCAGATCATCAGTTTTGATGGCTGGTTGCATCGCAATCTTGCTGATTTGGGCGAATCGTGGCGGTTGTTGGAAGGGATTTCCGCTCTGCGACTCTGGGAACAGTTGCTCGAAAAGGAATCCGCTGGCAGTGAGCTCGAACTATTGCAACTTGCTGCTACGGCCCGCAAGGTCCAGGAAGCACATCAGTGCTCGGTCGCTTACGACTGTCAATTGGCTGATTATCCGTTAACCGAGGATCAGCGGGTTTTCCGATGCTGGCAAGATGCTTATCTGCGGGAATGTGAAGAACACCATTGGCTCGATCGAGCCGAGCTGCCGAAACGGATCTATGCGGCCATGTCAGAAGGAAGATTGGCGCTTCCCGCAGACGTGTTGATTGTCGGTTTCGATCAGTGGTCCCCCGAACTGGAAGGGCTTCGCCAGGTTGTTGAGCAGGCTGGCGGCAAGCTGGTCGAGTTAAATGCCAGCGTCGATCCACATGCCACTATCGGCCGTTACCCCTGTCCCGATCCACAGCAGGAAGTTGTACTGGCGGCCCGCTGGGCGCGAGGATTGTTGGAGCAGGGAGCAACCTCTGTCGGGGTTGTCGTTCCCGATCTCCAGGCTCGGCGTAAGGAGATTGAACGGGTTTTTCGGCAGCAAATCGACCCGGCCGCTGATCTGCAACTGCAGGATGAAGATGCCGCTTTCAGTTTGTCGCTGGGCGCACCTTTGCTGGAACAGGGGCCGGTGCATGCCGCCCTGGAAATACTCGGTGCCGGATACAGGTTGAGTATTGAACAAGCCAGTTATCTGTTGCGAACGCCTTATCTGGGTGGCAGTCAGAGTGAAGCCGATAAACGAGCACTGCTCGATAGCCGCTTGCGGTCTTTCCGCCAACAACGGATCGGCCTTAAAAAATTGCTTGAGCAAGCCGCCCAAGAGAATCGTGCGGACCAGGCCGCCAGGATTTTTTCGACCCTTATCAAGGGGCTCGAGGGGCGAGAACGTTTACTGCCTGGCGCCTGGGCGGGACGTTTTTCACAGCAGTTACAAGCGGTCGGTTGGCCGGGGGAGCGGAGCCTGGCGAGCAGCGAATATCAGATGGTCAAAGCCTGGCAGGAAAAACTGTTGCCAGGGTTCGCTTCTCTCGACTCGGTTTCGCCGCCGCTCGATCGTGGCCAGGCTCTCGGGCTGCTGCGCCGGCTGGCTGGAGAAACCGAGTTTCAGCTGGAAGCAGCGACCGGTCCTGTGCAGGTGGTCGGTCTGCTGGAATCGGCGGGACTGGTGTTCGAGCATCTCTGGGTGATGGGACTCAACGAGGAGCGCTTTCCGGCTGCCACTCGGCCGAATCCCTTTTTGCCGATCGGTTTGCAGGTAGAAAAGGGGATGCCGCATGCCAGCGCCGAGCGGGAATTGCTGTTTGCCCGCAATGTATTGCAACGACTTAAAGCGGCCAGCTGTAACATCATTATCAGCTACCCGCAGCGCAGCGGGGACTGTGATTTGCGCCCCAGCCCCTTGATTCGTGACCTGCCGGAGTCTGATCCGGACTTTTCCGTACGGCAGGATGCGCTGACTCAGCAAGCTTCGATGGCCCCGGGTTTATTGGAACTGCATGATATTCAGGGCCCAGCGCTGGCTGCCGAACGGGGAGAAGGTGGAACAGCAATTCTCAAAGATCAGGCACTCTGCCCATTCCGGGCTTTTGCCCATTTCCGTTTGCGTGGGAAAGATTTTGATCCGGCGCAGCCAGGCCTCGATCCGATGACCCGAGGCAACCTGCTGCATAAGGTGCTGGAACTTTTCTGGGGCCGGGTTCGCAGTCAGGACCAGTTGCTGGCATTAACAGGCAGCCGCCGTAGTGATTTAATTGCAGAACAGGTCGAACGGGCGCTGATGGACTATTTTTCTGAGCAGGGAAAGCCACCGCGCAAACTGCTGGAAATTGAAGCGAACCGTTTACAGGCGTTGGTGAACGAATGGCTGAGCGAAATTGAAGAGCAGCGAAGCCCTTTTACCGTTGCGGAAATGGAGCAGGAGCATTTCGAACAGATCGGACCGCTGAAAATCAGAACCTTTGTCGATCGTATCGATCAACTGGAGGACGGGAGTCGGGTCATTCTCGACTATAAAACCGGGCTGGTGAAAGTGGATAATCTGCTCGCTGAACGGCTGCTGGAACCGCAGCTGCCGATCTATGCGATCGCCAGTGACCAGCAACCCGCTGACGGAGTGGCCTTTGCCCAGGTACGCCGCGGCGATTGTCGGCTGATTGGCGTTGCCCGTGAAGATGGCTTGTTGCCGAAGGTACCGGGCGTTGCCGGCAGCAAACCGGCTCAGAAGCTGGGTCTGTCCGGCTGGCCGCAGGTTATCGAATACTGGCGAGAGCAACTGGTACAGTTGGCTGGTGACTTCGTCGCCGGTAAAGCGACCGTTGATCCGGTCGATGTGGAGATCGCCTGCCGGTTTTGCGACCTTGCTGGTCTATGCCGGATTTCCGAAGCACAGCTGGGTACAGCCAGCGAGGAGACGCAGTCATGAGCGCACCAGTACCGATTGCTGATCAAGCACAGCGCAGGGCTGTGATCGATCCGAGCCGTTCCTTTATTGTTCAGGCCCCGGCCGGTTCGGGGAAAACTGAATTGCTTATTCAACGTTTTCTTGCGCTGCTCGGCAGCGTTGATCGGCCGCAGCAGGTTCTGGCCATTACCTTTACCCGTAAAGCCGCCGCTGAAATGCGCTGCCGGTTACTCGAGGCACTGGAAGCTGCACAGGGAGAGTGTCCGCAAGAAGCACATAAACAGTTGACCTGGAATTTGGCCAGTCAAGTTCTTGAGCAGGATCGTAAACAGCAGTGGGAATTGCTGCAGAACCCGGCCCTGCTTTCGATTCAGACCATCGACAGTTTCAACGCCGGACTGGTCAATAAAATGCCCTGGTTAAGCCGTTTCGGTGGAGTCCCCGAATTGGCGGAGGATGCCGATCCTCTCTATCTGCAGGCGGCGGAAAATCTTTTGGCCCGATTGGACAGGGAACAGCCGGGGAGTGAGCAGATTGCTCGTTTGCTGGCACACCTGGACAATCGAATGGAACGGTTGCAGCAGATGTTGGTGGAGATGCTGCGTAAGCGAGATCAGTGGTTGCGGCATCTGCTCGGGATCAAGGGAAGTGATTCGCGTGCTTTGCTGGAAAAAGGGTTGGCGGAGCTGGTTCAGAGCCAGTTGCTTAACCTTACAGAATATACTCCCCAGTTATTGCTGGAGGAGTTGCTATTCTGCGGGCGTAACGCTGCCAGCCAACTTTGGGATCAAGGAGATCGCCCGCTGTTGGCCTTGACGGATCTTGATTGGTGGCCAAAGGCAGAAGTCGAACACCTGCCGCTCTGGCAGGGGCTGGCTGACCTTCTGCTTACTGGCAAGGGCGAGTTGCGTAAACCGCGTGGTGTGAACAAAAACTGTGGTTTCCCCACCGGGGCTGACAGTGCCGAAGCCAAACAGCGGATGCAAACGCTTTTATCGACTCTGGAAGATCATTCAGAGTTTGTTCGTGGACTGGTCCGTTGTCGCGAACTGCCTGCTGCTCATTACCCTTCAGAACAGTGGCAGGTGCTGCAGGATTTGATTGAATTGCTGCCGCTGCTGGTGGCGGAGTTATGGCTGGCGTTCCGTGGTGAGGGGAAGGCCGATTTCGCCGGCATTGCCTTGCAAGCCCGGGACGCGTTACGGAGTGCCGAGAATCCGAGTGACCTGTTGCTCAAACTGGACTGCCAACTGGAGCATATTCTGGTCGATGAGTTTCAGGATACGTCCTGGCTGCAGTATCAGCTACTGGAGACCCTGACCTCAGGCTGGCAAGCTGCTGATGGTCGGACGCTGTTTCTGGTTGGCGATCCGATGCAGTCGATCTATCGGTTCCGCGAAGCGGAAGTGGGGCTGTTTTTGCGTACCTTCGGTGGTCGTTTAGGAACGTCTGGACCACAACTTGAACCTTTACAGTTGCGCTGTAATTTTCGCTCACAGCAAGGGATCGTCGATTGGGTCAACCACAGTTTCGCCGGAATCTTCCCGGCCAGGGTTGATGAAGCGAGTGGGGCGGTCCCGTTGGCGGTTGCCGAAGCAGTGCACCCGTTACTGGATAATGTCGCTTGTCAGTTACATCCGTTTAACGGTCGTGATGATGCCGCCGAGGCGGAAACAGTTCTGCAGCTGCTTGAGTTAGCGCGTGCCGAAGATTCCAAGCAGAGTGTGGCAATCCTGGTCCGCAGCCGGACCCATCTGCCGCAAATCCTGGGTTTGCTGCGGCAACAGGGCATTTCATACCAAGCGCAGGATATCGAGCTGCTAGGCGAACAGCCGGTCGCGCTCGATATCCTGGCCTTGACCCGGGCGCTGCTGCATCGCGCCGATCGGCTGGCCTGGTTGTCGGTTCTGCGCGCGCCGTGGGCCGCCTTGAGCTTGTGCGATCTCCATGCTCTGGTCGATGAGGCGCCCTATGCCACGCTGCCAAGTCTGTTGCAGGACACAGTGCGTCTTCGCACTCTTTCTGCTGAGGGACAACAGCTGGTTACCCGTGTCTGGCCAATCCTCGAGGCCGGCTTGAAGAAGCGCGGTCGACTTGGTCTGCGTCAACTGGTTGAGGGCTGCTGGCTGGCGCTCGGCGGCGCGGCTTGTTATGACCACGAAGGGCTGGAGAATGCAGGGCTGGTCTTCGGACTGCTCGAATCGCTGGAAGAGGGCGGCGATTTGCCTTCTCTCGATCTCCTGGATCAAGCTTTGAGTAAACTGTTTGCCGCGGCTGACACCGAGGCGGACGGCCGTCTGCAGGTGATGACGATTCACAAGGCCAAAGGGCTCGAATTCGATCAGGTGATCCTGCCCGGTCTGGGGCGCAAGCCGCGCGGTGCCGACAGCCCTCTGTTGCGCTGGCTGGAACATCCCGACTTCGGCTTGCTGTTGGCTCCGATTGCACCGCGGGACGGCAGTGAGCAGGATCCGATCTATAAACTGATCGGACAGTTGGAAAAAGAGAAACAGGAGTTGGAAACCGCCCGGTTGCTTTATGTGGCCGCGACCCGGGCCAAAACTCAGCTGCATCTGCTTGGCCACGCGAAAGAAAACAGTCAGGGGGAACTGAATCCGGAGCGGGGCTCCTTACTGGAAACCCTCTGGCCTGTGGTTGAAGCACCGTTCTGTGCCACAGCGGTGTCAGCTCTGGAGACAGAGGCTGTTCGACTTCGGCTGCCGCTGCGGCGATTGCCGCTCGACTGGCAGCCCCCGGAATTGCGGACCGCTCCTTTGCCGGAAATGGTCGTGGTCGGTCGGGCGTCGGATGCTGAATCTTTTGCTGATGATGAGTTGCTGTTTACCGGTTGGGAAAATCAAGCTCAACGGCATATCGGTACCCTGGTCCATCATCTTCTGGAACTGCTGGTCAAGCAGGGGCTGGAACGCTGGCAGGCAACTGCTGCACAACAGCGTGAACAGGTCATTGCAAGGCAGTTAGCTGCCTTGGGTGTCCCTGCCAGTGAGCATGAAGCCGCAGTCAAAGCAACACTGGTGGCTGTGGAGCAAACCCTTGCCAGCGAAAAGGGGCGCTGGATTTTGGACGAGCACCTGGAGTCGGCCTGTGAGCTGGCGCTGACCGGGGTGATCGATGGTCAATTGACCCATGCAATCATCGATCGAACTTTTGTTGATGAGCAGGGCGTGCGCTGGGTGATCGATTATAAAGTCAGCAGGCCAAAGACGGGGGAGTCGGAATCAGCCTTCTTCAACCATAAGCGAGAACAGTACCGTGGTCAATTACAGAGCTACCAGCGACTGTTGCTTGAATTAGAGCCGGACCGGGTCATCCGCACCGCACTCTACTTCCCACTGATCGATGGCTGGTGCGAACTGGGTGGTGCTGTTGGTTGATTCTTTTTCCAGATTAGAATATTTTCCGAAAAATCAGTCTTTTGCTATAGTTTGCTGAGAGTTCATATTTGACTGGGGGATTCGTTATGGGAGGCTTGCATGAAATCAGTGGCCGTTGTCACTGTGGCAACATCGAATACACATTCATCTCTCCGGTCCCAAAGATGGAGTTGCCGATCAAAAGCTGTGACTGTTCTTTCTGTAGTAAACAGGGCGCCTGCTATACGTCACATCCTAAAGGAACTCTGCAGGTTGTGGTCAAAGAGAAGGAACAGGTCAATTGTTATCAGTTCGGAACCGAGTCGGCAGATGTTTTTCTCTGCACGCAATGTGGCGTGTTTCCATTTATCGTCGGTCAAATTGAATCACAGCTTTATGCGGTCTTGAATGCCAACAGTATCAATGGTCTGAAAATTGATCGAGCGGCTGTGGTACCGGTAGAGCAGCTTGAAAATCAATCGGCTGAGGAGCGCACCGAACGTTGGAAAAGATCATGGATTCCGCATGTTGAGATTGAATATTTAAAGCGACCTGTTAATCCGGCTATCCTGTAGCTTTTCGCAAAACGAATCCTGGAACATGAGATCGACTCTTGGTGGAATTAGATGGCATTCGACTGGTCTAAAACATATGCGGCGATCTGGCGGCAACGCAAAGAGTATTTACGGCCGGTTAAAAATATCGACCCGATCAGGCTGGCAGATCTGATCGGTATTGATCAGCAGAAGCAGCAGATGATTGAGAATACGGAACGATTTCTCGCTCATCAGCCGGCCAATAACGTTTTGCTCTGGGGGGCACGCGGTACCGGAAAATCTTCACTGGTGAAGGCAGTATTTAATGCCTATGTCGAGCAGGGCTTGCGGCTGATTGAAGTCGACAAGGATGACTTGGTGTCACTACCGGAAATTGTCGACGAGATCCGTGGTCAGTCGCAGAAATTCATCATCTACTGCGATGACCTTTCCTTTGCTGAAGAAGAACGGACCTATAAGCATCTGAAGAGTGTGCTTGAGGGATCGATCGAGGTCGCTCCGGCGAATGTGAAGATTTACGCGACTTCCAATCGCCGTCATCTGCTGCCAGAAAAAATGCAGGACAATCTCGGCACGAAAGTGATTAATGGTGAAATCCACTACACTGACGCGGTTGAAGAACAGATTTCGTTGTCGGACCGGTTTGGCCTCTGGTTAGCTTTTTATCCTGGTAATATGGAGCAGTACTTCCAGATCGTTGACAGTCTGTTTGTTGATTATCAAGGAGAGAGGGAGACTCTGCATGCGGCGGCCCGGCTGTTCGCTTTGTCCCGGGCTAGTCATAGCGGGCGGACCGCACGGCAATTTTTCAACTCATATGTTGAACGCTGAATTAGTAGTCAGCGGCGCTTTTTTGCTTCTGTCAGTGCGATTGTTTTTTAAGCAGCGTCAGGCGGTTTGATATATGACGTATGCTGGTTGGTTGGCGTTATACTGCTGTCCTTATCTTTTAACCCTTGAAATTGGAGTCACGAGTGAACAAGTTTGTCCTAAGATTCGTCCTTCTATCTTTTGTCAGTAGCGCTTTTCTGATGTCGTTGCTAGCGGCTGATGGCAACGCTGAAGAAGCAAAGGTTCATCGCAAATCATCTGCGCAGCAGATAGAACTTTATGTCACCAGTTGGTGACCTTACTGCGACAAGGCCAAAAGTTTTTTGGCCCAAGAGGGAGTCGATTTTCAAGTCTATGATATCGAAAAAGATCCTGCGGCGGCAAAACGGAAAAAACAGTTAGATCCAGGCCGTGGGGTGCCTTTTGCTGTGATAAACGGTAAAAAGGTCAGCGGCTGGTCCAAACGAGCTTATGAATCAGCTTTGAATCATTAAATAGAAAAGCCGACCCTCTTTGGAGAGTCGGCTTTTTAACTCTTTGATAATTGCTTTTTATGCCCGATTGTATACCGGTTGATCTTTCATGTTGCCTAAAATCTGGCCGGTCAGGTAGCTTTTTTGTGGGTTGATCCTGACCAGACTTTTAATCGTTTTCGGGGCAAGATGCAGGCGGAATAAGTTATCTTCATTTTTTACCAGAGTTAATTCGATACACTTTTTCATCGAACCGATCCGCATTTCCGTTTCAATAACGTAACACCATTCACGTTCACCGTCTGGCGTATTGACTAAACGTCTGGTTTTAACGGGCATAACTGAATAAACTTCTACTTCATCTGAGTTCTGGATCGGATGGACTCCGAAACTGATCATCAGGTCTTCACCTTCTTTGAAGGTTGAATAATCAAAAACATTCAGAATCGACTGGCGTGCTTCCGCGACAACTTCCGCTTCAATCGCAGGGATCTTTAACGCAGGAAAGGAAACCCATTCACACCATCCAATGTCGATAAGCAGAGAGTTTTTGTTTTTTTTCATAGGTGGCATTCCCTCTAGAATGTGAGATGTTTAATGTTGAGAATTTTAACGGGTTGATACGTTAAAGTAAATTATTCTAATATTAGAATTGAATGTCTGATTTATGCTTGTTATTTCAATAGCTTATTGTGTAATTATAAAAAAAATTGTTGATTATGTTTGTCGTATATCTGCTACATTCCAATTTTATTAGCTACATTTGAATGTGACCGTTTAAATGGTTTGATTTTTTGCTGAGCTATCTGTCTGCTTGACGTGTTGAATGGTCCAATGTACTTAATATGACAAGATAAATTTTTTTATAGTTGTGGAGGAAAAATGTCTACTCCGGCAAAAATCGGGATGGCTCTGTTCGGGACGCTGATCTTTCTTTTGGTCTCACTTTCTTTACTTGTCAAGGTTATGGTTACCCCGGAAAAGGTTCGGGAAAACCTGTTACCGTTGGCAGAAGAGTCTTTAAATCGAAAGGTTGATTTCGGAGCAATAGATATCGGGATTTTTTCCGGTGTTTCATTGACGGATCTCAGGGTCCAGAAAAAGGATTCAGCCGGAGATTTTATCACCATCAAGTCGCTGGATTTACACTATAAACTGCTGGCCCTGCTAACGGGTGACCTGGTGATTGATCAGATCCTGCTCGAAGAACCGCGGATAGAGGTAACCCGTAACCCGGATGGTCAATTCAATTTCAGCGATCTGCAGTCTGGACACGCTGCTCAAGGGGAGCTTGCGGGGACGGAAAAGCCAGCAGGTAAAGACACGACCTCTGTTTTTGACTTGCTGATTAAGAAGGTATCAATCAGCGGAGGTGAATTACTCTTTATCGACCGTTCACAGAATGCTAAGTCACCCTATCGCTACCAGCTTGATAATCTTGATTTCAATGCCAGTCGGATCACTTTAGAAAATTCATTTCCGGTCGCCCTGGCTGCCGAGTTAAATGGCAGCAAAATAAAGGTTTCCGGTCTATACGATCTAGATAAACAAACGGGTGATCTGGATCTGCAGTTAGCTAGCCTTGATCTGATTCAGTTTGCCCCTTACTATCGTCAGTTTTTACCTGGCAAGCTAGGTTCTGCATTGCTGGCGCTGAATCTCGAAGTACAACTGCAGCCGAATCTGATTGAGTCCAAAGGCAAGCTTACTCTCGATACGTTGGACCTGCTACTGAACGATATGCCAGAAGCGGCAGTGCAGAATGCAAAACTGATGGTCGACTATGCACTGAACTTCGACCTTGAAAAGCAGAAATTGACGCTGTCGACGATGTTCGTCAATTTCAACGATTCGATTGTCGGGGTAGAAGGGGGGGTTGAACTGGCGAAGACCGAACCGAACTTAGACCTGGCCCTGTTGTTTAATAAATTAGATCTTCGCAAGTTGTTGCAAGGAATACCACCCGGTTTGACAAAAAGCGTCCGCCCGTACAGCCTTGCCGGGCAAATAGATGGACGGGTCGAGCTTGCCGGGACGCCGAGTGCAGGTACCAAGCTGCTTAAGTCCGCAGCTCTTGAACTGATCGATGTGCAGGCCACAGTTGACACTTTACGGGCTGGAGTCAGTGGCAAAATCGCTTATGCTGATCAGCAGGCCGAAGCGACTAATCTGTTACTGAAGGTTGCTGATCAACAGGTTACGCTTGATTTTAAAGCCGCCAATCTCATGGGCGAGATTATTCAAGGTCAATTTCAACTGTCTGCTGAGCAACTTGATTTGAACCATATCCTGCCGAGCCAGCCTCCCACAACGGAAACAGGATTAAGCTCTTCATCCCAATTACCACCTGTAGAGCGTCAGCAAACTGTGGCTGAAGAGATAGGTCCATTCGATATCCCGGTAAATATGACCGGGACCTTATCCGTTGCGAAATTGATTTATAAGCAACTGAACCTTGATAAGGTAAGAGCAGACTTGATCCTGAAAGATAACCTTCTGCAGGTCATTAAATTACGTAGCGGTATTGCCGGAGGTGAGTTCCTGGCCAACACCGATGTTGATCTGGGGGTCAAAGGATTGCGTTATTCGGGGTCGATGAAGCTGGATCAGTCGCAAATGCTCCCCCTGATTTCAGGACTTATCCCCGAGGCTGAACAGAATGTCAGTGGCCTGTTACAGTCGCAAAATAATTTTGCCGGCCGCGGAACGATTCCGGACAACCTTCTCAACGCTTTGCAGGTCAAAGGGGTCATGCAGTTACAGAAAGGCAAAATCACCGGTTCTCCACTGCTTGAGAAATTGGCAACATTTCTCGGGATCCCCGATCTTAAAATCCTCAGCTTTGAGACTCTGGAAGGCCACTACGACTTGCGTGATGGTTTGGCTAACTTGTCGGGTCAGCTTTACAGTTCCAAGGCCAGATTAAAGCCAGAGGGGACGGTTGGAGTTGATGGCACATTGAATATGAAACTTGATGCGCGGATCGCTCCGGAACTGATGCAGAACCTGGGAGTGAAGACAGGACTGCAACAGGCCGTCAGTGACCAAGCTGGCTGGGGAGTTTTGCCCTTATCGATTCAAGGAAGCCTGACTCGCCCGAAGATAGCTTTTGATGCCAAGGCATTACAGAAACAGGCATCACAAAAGATGACAGAAGAGACGACACAGAAGCTCGCTGATAAGATTGCTCCAAAAGGAAGTACAGAACAGGCGCCGGTCAAACAATTGCTGGAAGGAACACTGAATAAATTGTTCGGCAATTGAAGTCTTGGTCAAGCCATTTGTTTTGAAAATGGTCTCGACAAGCTGGGGCTAAACGGGTAGCGTAGCTGGATATCAGATAAGTTTTCAAGGAGGATGCAATGTCAGTTACCGACTATTTCAGTGGTTTTGAAGTAATCCGTGCCGCTATGGAAGTGGAAAAGCACGGTCATCAATTTTATTCTTCGATGGTTGAAAAAGCCTATACCGACCTGGCTCGGGAAATGTTTTCGCTGTTGGCCCAGGATGAAGTCGCTCACTTGCAGACGCTTGAGAAGCTGACGCCAAAATATCGGGAGGGTGAGTTCTGGGACAATGAAGAAGAGTTTCTTCCATACCTTCAGCAGTTTGATGATAAGTCCATCTTTCCGACAGTTGAGCAGGTAGAAAAAGCACTCAGCAGCCAAGAGGGAGATATCAAAGCCCTCGATTTAGCGATTATCGCAGAAGAGAAGTTTGCCGAGTATTTCCATAAAGCGGCGGCCCATGCCCGCACTGAAGATGGAAAAAATGCTTTTTCCTGGTTAGCCGGTGAAGAAGATCGTCATGCGACAATTCTGAAAGAACGCAAGATGAAAATATTGGGCAACTAAAGAGGTTGTTTGCAGAGATTCGAAAAGCGGAACCAACAAAGGTTCCGCTTTTCGTTTTTAAGAGTGCTGAGAGGTCATTGTTATAGATAGTGTTGTGGGGAAGAACGTCAGTTTCTTGATCTGGTTTTACTGCGCATGGTGACAAATTCCTCGGCACTGGTCGGGTGAATGCCGATCGTCTTGTCGAAGATCGCTTTGGTCGCTCCGGCCTTTAGGGCCACAGCAATCCCTTGAATCGTTTCGCCGGCCGCTTCTCCGGCCATATGGGCGCCGACGACTTTGTCGGTTTTGGGGTCGACGAGCAGTTTCATCAGGACACGCTCGCCGCTACCGCTCAAGGCATGTTTCAGTGAGCGGAAGTTGGTTGTGTAGACATCGATTGCCGGATATTGCTCTAAAGCCTCTTCTTCAGTCAGTCCGACCGTGCCGATGTTCGGTTGACTGAAAACGGCGGTCGGAATCAAATCATAATCGAGAGGATCACTGCCGTCCTGGTAGAGGTGTTTGACCAGCGTCATCCCCTCCGCTAGAGCAACCGGAGTCAACTGCATGCGGTCAATCAAGTCACCAAGGGCGTAAATTGACGGAACGGAGGTCTGGTAAAATTCATTAACCTTGACCGCGCCGTTCGACGATTGCTCGATGACCAGGTTTTCCAGACCCAGGCCTGTTGTGTTCGGGACACGGCCGGTCGCGTAAAGGATGCAGTCTGCTTCAATAACAGATCGATTGGTCAGGGTCGCAGTATAAATACTTTTGCCAATATGCTCGACGCTCTGAACGTCCGAGTTGAAAAGTAGGTTTATCCGCTTGTTACGCATCTGTTCAGCAACAAACTCGCGCACCTCTCTGTCGAAGCCACGCAAAAACAGGTCGCCGCGGTAAATCTGCGTCACCTCGACACCAAGGCCGTGAAAAATGCCGGCAAATTCAGTTGCGATATAACCGCCACCGACGATCAGCATCCGTTTCGGCAGTCGTTCAAGGTCGAAAATCTGATCTGAACTCAGGACATGTTCGTTGCCTGGAAAATCGGGAATAAAAGGGCGACCGCCGGTGGCCAGCAGGATCCGTTCAGCCGAATATTCGTTACCATTTACTTCGACACGATGCGGATCGATGATCCGGGCGTGACCTTTGATCAATTCCGCACCGGAATTCACCAGCATCTCAGTGTAGAGGTTGTTGAGTTTGGTGATCGTCTCCGATTTGTTGTCGCGTAAGGTCGGCCAATCGAACAGCGGTACCGGACTTTGCCAGCCAAAGCCGGAGGCTTGCAGATAAGCAGCGCCATATTCCGCGGCGTGCACATATAATTTTTTCGGGACACAGCCCAGGTTGACGCAGGTGCCACCCGGTTTGCTCTGCTCGGCGATGGCGACTTTCACCCCTTCGGCAGCGGCCATGCGGGCAGTACGAACGCCACCGGAACCGGCCCCGATGACAAACAGATCGTAATCGTAACTGGACATCTCAGCCTCCTTGTCAACCGACTTCATTGTATTCACGGGCGCGAAATTTGACGCCCAACTCTTTTGCGACCTGTTCACAGGCTGCGATATCGATACCTGGATAGGTCACCGCAGTCGCAGTCACGTCAGGGATATGGTCGAGTGCCTGCTGCAGGAAATCTTTTACGGCCTGATAGCTTCTCTCGCCGAAACCTGATTGACAGAGGCGGTGATAGTCCTCGGGGTTCGCGGCATTCAGCGAAATAGAAATGGAATCGATCAGGTCGTGCAGCTCAGGTAGAATATTTCGGCCATGCACCAGGTTGGCCTGGCCGTCGCTGTTGACCCGCACCTTGATGCCACGTCGCTTCAACCAGCTGGCCACCTCTTTAACCAGGTCGAGACGCAGCAGCGGCTCACCGTAACCACAGAAGACGACTTCCTTGTACCGAGTCGGATCACCGATTGCCTGTTTGATCTCATCTATGGAGGGTTCATGATCAAGCTGGAGTTCATGCCCCTTGACGATAAAATCGTCAAATTTAGCGCAAAAGATACAGCTGTTCGTGCAGCGGTTGGTGATGTTGAGGTAGAGAGAGTCGCGGATCTGATAGGCAATTTTACTGCTTTGATCGACACTGCCAAAACCGAACAGGTCGAAGCAATTACGACTGGTCACCCGGGCGACATCCTCGAGCGACAATCCTTTGATATCGGCGATCTTTTCTGCCGTGTAGCGGATATAAGCAGGTTCGTTACGTTTGCCGCGAAATTGCTGCGGGGATAAATATGGGCAGTCAGTTTCGACCAGCATCCGATCAATCGGCACCGCCTTGACCACGTCACGGCTTGCAGCATTTTTCGGGTAGGTAATTGTTCCTGGGAATGACAGGTAGAATCCCATGTTCAGGCACTTCTTTGCCATTTCTGTATCGCCACTGAAGCAGTGCAACACACCGCCGACGTCAGCTGCATTTTCTTCCTGCAGGATCTGCAGGATTTCGTCATGAGCATCGCGGTCATGGATGATGATCGGTTTGCCAACCTCGCGAGCAAGTTGAATCTGCTGCCGGAAGGCGTTACGTTGCACATCGCGCGGTGACCGGTCCCGGAAGAAGTCAAGACCGATCTCGCCGAGGGCGACGACTTTCGGCCGGCCCAGGAGCTCTTTGAGTTGCTGAAGGCTTGCAGCTGAAATCTCTGTCGCGTCATGCGGGTGAACACCGACCGAAGCATAAATATTCCGATGCTTTAGCGCCAGCGCGACACTGGCCGCTGAACTTTCCATGTCACAGCCGACCGTCAGGATATGGCTGATGCCATTCGCGTGGGCTCGTTCGATTGTTTCCGTGCGGTCACTGTTGAATTGACCACCATCCAGGTGGGCGTGGCTGTCGACCAGCAGGGGGAGTTGTGCAGACATACGTGTGCTCCAAAAACAGCGGGGCGCCATAGGCGCCCCGACAGGTGGCATCTATCTAGCTTGATATTACTCGGTTTCGATACGCGGGAAAAGGGGACGGGCTTTTTCTATCTTCGTGCCAGGCTGCAGGCCGCCCCACTGGTCCTGCCCTTCGAGGGAAAGATTGTTGCTGTCACAGCCGAGGATTTGCATGGTTTTCGCTGCGGTTTCCGGCATAAACGGTGCCACCAGCAGGGCGACAATGCGGATCGATTCGAGCAGGTTGTACATCACGCTGGCAAGCCGTTCCTGTTGCTCGGGATCCTTGGCCAGAGCCCATGGTGCCATATCATCGATGTACTTGTTTCCGGCTGAGATCATTTCCCAGATGGCCATCAGGGCTTTGTTGAAAGCCATCTCTTCAAGCAGCTTGTCAACCTTTTCGAGAGTGGCCGGCACCAGGTCGATCAGGGCCTGGTCCGCTTCAGTCGCCGGCCCCGGTTTCGGCAACTCGCCGTTAAAGTATTTGTCCAGCATCGCTGTCGAGCGACTCAGCAGGTTGCCGAGGTCGTTCGCCAGATCGGAATTGATCCGATGCACGAGAGCGTTGTGAGAGAAATCGCCGTCCAGTCCGAAGGGGACTTCCCGCAGCAGAAAGTAGCGGATTGCATCAACGCCGTACTTGTCGACCAGCATATTCGGTTCCACGACGTTGCGTAGACTCTTGCTCATCTTCTGTCCTTCGACGGTCCACCAGCCGTGGGCAAAAACCTTCGTCGGCAGCGGCAGTCCGGCGGCCATCAGGAAGGTTGGCCAATAAACCGCATGAAAACGGAGGATATCTTTGCCGATCACGTGAATTCCCGGCCAAAATTTGGCGTAGTTGCCGTCTTTGTCTTCCGGGTAGCCGAGCGCAGAGATGTAGTTGGTCAGGGCGTCGAACCAGACATAGAGGACGTGTTTGTCATTGTCCGGCACCGGAATTCCCCAGGAAAAGGAGGTTCGGGAAATCGACAAGTCGCGCAGACCGTCCTTAACGAAACTGAGGATTTCATTCCGCCGGGTTTTGGGCTGTATGAAATCCGGATTCTCCTCAATGTGCTTGAGAAGTTGATCCTGATACTTGCTCATTTTAAAGAAGTAGGATTCTTCCTTTAGTTTCGTCGTTTCGCGGCCGCAATCGGGACAGTTTCCGTCGAGTAGTTGAGTTTCGGTCCAGAAGGTTTCGCAGGGAGTACAATACCAGTCTTCATACTCGCCAAGGTAAATATCACCCGAAGCAAGAATCTTTTTGAACTGCTCCGAGACAGTATGTTTATGCCGTTCCTGGGTGGTGCGGATGAAGTCGGTGTGCGAGCAGTTCAGCTTCTCCCATAAAGCCTGGAAACGTTTCACCACCCGGTCCGCCAGTTCAAGCGGGGTTTCTCCGTTTGCCTTGGCTGCGGTTTCTACTTTCTGCCCATGTTCGTCGGTCCCGGTCAAAAAGGCAACTTCATAACCACGGGAGCGCTTATAGCGGGCCATAACGTCACAGGCCAGGGTCGTGTAGGCATGGCCGATATGCGGAACATCATTGACGTAATAGATCGGCGTGGTGATGTAGAATGTCTTACTCATGTCAAGCTCTCCTTGAAAAGACGGATTGCATAAAAAATCAAGCGTTGTTTTCCGGCGGCTTCGGGTTGTTTGAGCGGCGTCTCGGCCGTCTTCTGCGCCGGCGATTCTGACTCTTCTCCTGCTCCGGTTTGTTTTCCTGAGTTTGGCCGGCTGGTTTTTCCGTTCGTTGCTCTGCTTTTTGTTGCTGAGGTTGCTGTTGAGGCTTTTTCGGTCTGCGATTACGGGTGCTCGAGCGCCTATTGCTGCGGCGCTCATCTTTTTTACCTGCCTCATCGTCCGGCTTCTGAACATCCGCTTGCCGAGTTTTCTCTGGTTTTTTATCTGCTGACTTTGCTTTGTCTGCAACCGGTTTGTCAAAACCTTTCTTTAACTCATCGACATGGATTTGACAACGCTCGCCATCGGCACGGCAGACGGTCATTTTTTGGGACAAGACATCGATGGCAATAACTTCTGCCGTCCCAGATTCCAGTTGGATCTTTTTGCCGCATTTTGGCAAGTTTTTACGCAGCTCACTATAGGTTTCATATTCGTAAGCAAGACAGCAGAGCAGCCGTCCACACTGACCGGATATCTTCGCTGGATTGAGGGCCAACCCCTGCGCCTTGGCCATCTTGACCGAAACTGGAGCGAAAGTCCGTAGATAGCTGCTGCAGCAAAGCTCGCGTCCACAGACGCCAAGACCGCCGACCAGTTTCGCCTCATCGCGAACACCAATCTGTCGCATCTCGATACGGGTGCGGAAATGCTGAGCCAGGTCACGGACCAGTTCGCGGAAATCGACCCGACCGTCAGCGGTAAAATAGAAGATAATCTTCGAGCCATCGAACAGATACTCGGCGCGAACGAGTTTCATCTCCATATTCCGCTCCTGGACCCTTTGCTGGCAGTATTGCCGGGCATCAGCTTCTCTTTGGGCGTTGCTCGCCGACATTTCCAGGTCGGCTTCACTGGCAACCCGCAGAACCGCCTTCAGCTTGGGTGGGGCGTCTTCCGGGTGAATCTCCCGGGGGGTGCGGACCACGGTGCCGAGAGCACGACCCCGTTCAGTTTCAACGATAACCTGAGTGCCGGTTTCCAGTTCGAAGGTGCGGGCGTCAAAATCGAATATTTTGCCCGCGGTATGAAATGAGATACTAACGAGACGTAGAGTTTCCATCCTAAGTTTTTGTCCTTTATCTACAACTTTTGTCAGGCAGCATTCATACGCATCAGCATGATTTCCATTGCCAATTGCCGATTGACATTACGTTGCAGGTAGTAACGCCCTGCGTCGAGAGCGGTTAGTTTTTTGAGCAGGCCTGACGTTGTTTCTGAGCCAAGCTGCCGATAGAGGGTTTCTTTCATGTCGAGATTGACCAGTTCATTTTCCGGGCGACCATGTTTCAAGAGCAACAAGTCGCGAAAAAACGCCTGGAATATTTCTAAAATCTCTACGAGATGTTCTTTGTTTGCGGCTAATTCATCAGCCAATTTAAACAGCGGAATGATGCTGCCGGAAGAGAGCGCCAGTAAGGCACGTAACAGGTCATGCCGCTGTTCCAGGAAAAGTTCCTTGTTCTGCCCAAGGGCCTTTTTGAAACTGCCATCCGAGAGTGCTGCCAGCACAGCGGCTTCATTCTCTTTCAGGTCAAGGCGATCAGCCAGGATTTCAGTCAGGCGCTGCTTCGGCAGCCGCTGAAACGGCAAGCGCTGACAACGTGATCTGATCGTCGCCAACAACGCTTCCGGTTGACTGCTGAGCAGAATGATGACGGTATTCGGCTGCGGTTCCTCCAGGGTTTTCAGCAGCGCATTGGCCGCTGCGGGATTGAAATGTTCAGCCCCGTCAATCAAACAGATTTTGTAGCGGCCCTCGAGAGGTTTCAGGGCCAGTTGCTGTTGTAAGCCACGCACCTGGTCAATTTTAATTGTTGCCCCGTCGGCATCGAGCAGGTGGATGTCTGGATGATTGTTGTGGTCGACCTTGCGGCAGGGCGCACAGTCACCGCAACCCTGATTGACTGCGCAGAGTAATGCGCGGGCCATGGCCAGGGCAATCAGGCGTTTGCCAACTCCTTCCGGGCCCTCGAACAGGTAAGCGTGAGCAACACGCTGGTTTTTCAGGGCGCGGCGAAGAATGTTTTTCTGTCGGTCGTGACCGATAATCGAATCGAAGGTCATAGGGCTCCAGTCGTGACTAACAGATAGTCCTCGACTATAGAGTTGACTTGTTGGCAGACCTGCTCAGCAGGGCAGTCGGCGTCAACGATTTTAATCCGCTCCGGGTCTGCCTTCGCCAATGCCAGATAGCCATCTCTGATCCGTTGGTGAAAATCGAGCTGTTCTCGCTCAAAGCGGCCTTCGGAACTGTCCTGTAGATCGGTTTCCCGCTGTCGGGCTCTGCCGAGTCCGATTGCGACTGGGAGGTCGAACAGCAAGGTGAGATCAGGAGTACAATCACCTGCAGCCAGTCTATTGAGTTGGAGAATCAGATCGCGATCCAGCCCGCGACCATCACCTTGGTAGGCGAGGGTCGCATCGGTAAAACGGTCGCAGAGGACGACTTTGTCACTTAGCAGCGCTGGTCTGACGATCTCCGCGATATGTTGTGCACGGGCTGCAGCATACAGCAGCAATTCGGTCCGGAAATCCATGGCGTTATTGTCCGGATCTAACAGGATGCTACGGATCAGGTCTGCGATCGGACAGCCGCCTGGTTCGCGGGTCTGCAATACTTCAGTGTTGTTTTCCTGTAGCCGCTGTGCAAGTAAACGGATCTGGGTGGTTTTTCCTGAGCCTTCGATCCCCTCGAAGGTTATGAACGGTGCCATTTATAGTGAATTCCGAGTCTAGAGTCTTAAGCAGTTTTTCATCAGATATTGTATGTTTAAGCTGACTGCTTTGAAAATAGATCATTATAGGGAAAGCGTTGTTGGTGAATCAAGTTTAAACATTTTATTTTCTTAGCAGAATAGCTTCATGTCGCCCCGTAAACTGTTTGAACTGACCAGGGCTTTTGGCTATACTCCGCGTCAACCACCTCTTTCTTCTGGAGAGCTTAGTGTCCGCTTATCTTAAGTCCTTGGAATCCTTGATCGGATACCAGTTTAAAGATCCGCAGTTGCCGGTACAGGCACTGACGCATAAATCGTACAGTAACGAACAGACCGGAGGGGCCGCGCATAACGAACGGCTCGAATTTCTTGGCGATGCGGTTCTTGAACTTGCGGTCAGTGAATGGGTCTATCGGCAATATCCTGATATCCCTGAAGGCGGATTGACGCGCATCCGCTCTGAAGTCGTTTGTGAGACGGGCCTTGCTGCAATCTCCCGGCAGCTGGGATTGGGAAGAATTTTACGGCTGGGGAAAGGCGAGGAGAAGAGTGGCGGACGTGATAAATCGAGCCTCTTGGCAGATGCCTTGGAGGCACTATTGGGGGCGGTCTATTGTGATGGTGGATTCAGCGCCGCCTGTCAGGTGGTGGCAAAGATTTTCGCCGCAGCGATCGAGGCGACGGCCCGCTCGCGTTACGGAACCGATTATAAAACCTGCCTGCAGGAACGTTTGCAGGCAGGTTACGGCCGCCTTCCGGAGTATCAGCTGCTACAGGTATCAGGACCTGATCATGAGCGGACTTTTTCGATGGAGGTCCGTTTTGATGGTAAGTTGCTCGGCAGCGGAAGCGGGCCGAGTAAAAAACGCGCCGAGCAGCAAGCTGCCGCTGCCGCCCTTGACCATTCCTTGGTAAGAAAGTGTGAGAACTGTTGATGTCAGATAAGTTTAAATCGGGTTTTGTGGCAATTGTCGGGCGACCGAATGTCGGCAAATCAACTTTGCTGAATCGAATCCTCGGTCAGAAAATAGCGATTACCTCCAATAAGCCACAGACAACCCGCAACCGAATTCTCGGGATCCACAATTTTACCGGTGGTCAAGCACTGTTTGTCGACACCCCCGGGATTCATAAGCCGAAAGGCAAACTCAATCGCTACATGGTCGATCAGGCCATCAGTGCCTGTAGTGACGTTGATCTGGTTCTCTTTCTGGTTGAAGCGAACGACAAGCCGGGTGGGGGAGACGAATACATCCTCAAGCTGCTGGAAAAAGCCCGGGCACATGTTTGTCTTGTTATCAATAAGATCGATATGGTTGAGCCGCGAAGCCTGCTCGCATTAATCGATGAATATGCCCAGCGGTTTGAGTTTAAGGAAGTGGTGCCGATCTGTGCCGAGACTGGGGATGGTGTTCCGCAACTGCTCCAGGCGATTGAACCCTACCTGCCGGAGGGTCCGCAGTTTTATCCAGACGATATGCTGACCGATCAACCGGAGCGCTTTATTGTCGCTGAAATGGTCCGTGAAAAGGTGATGCGGCGGACCAGTGAAGAAATCCCCTACGGGGTGGCGGTCAAGGTAGAAACCTTCGAAGAAAAGCCGGAGAAAAACCTGGTGGTGATTCAGGCGACGATTCATGTCGAGCGCGATAGTCATAAAAAAATTATCGTCGGCAAGGGCGGCAAGATGATTAAGACCCTTGGGCAGGATGCGCGGCGGGAGATCGAACGTTTTCTCGGGACCCGGGTTTTTCTCGAATTATTTGTCCGGGTCGATAAAGATTGGAGCCAGAGCGAACGCATGTTGCGTGAACTCGGTTACAAATAGAAAGTTGAATACATGTTACCAGTAGTTGCCATCGTTGGCCGACCGAACGTCGGCAAATCGACTCTTTTTAATCGCTTGCTCGGCAAACGAAAAGCGATTGTCGAAGATTTCCCCGGGGTGACCCGTGATCGTCATTATGCCGAAGTGACCCGTTTTGCCAGCCCCTTCCTGTTGATCGATACCGGTGGTTTCGAGCCGGCCAGCGAGGATCAGTTACTTTCCCAGATGCGGGAACAGTCGCAACTGGCCGTCGAAGAGGCGGATATCATTTTCTTTCTGATGGATGTCAGGGAGGGTTTGACGCCTTCAGATGAAGAAGTCGCCAAAATGTTGCGCAAGATCGACAAGCCGGTTTTTTACCTGGTCAACAAGGTTGATGGTGAAAAGCAGGAATTGGGGGCCAGCGAATTTTATGCCCTGGGGATTGAAAAAATTTATTCGGTGTCTGCCGAACATGGCCGCGGTATTAATGACCTGATCGATGACCTGGAAGAATTGTTGCCGCCCGCACCTGAAGAAACCGAACAGGAAGATGAGGTGCGGATGGCGGTGATCTCTTCGCTGGTAAATCGGCTGCTCGGCTATGAGCGGGTGGTCGCCAATCCGACCGCCGGTACCACCCGCGATAGTATCGATACCCCGTTTTCCTATGATGATAAGCGTTATGTGTTGATCGATACGGCGGGGATTCGGCGTAAGGGGAAGGTCAGCCAGACACTTGAGAAATACAGCGCGGTCAATGCACTAAAAGCAATGGACCGGGCGCACGTGGTGCTGATGGTGATCGATGCCGCCGAAGGGGTCACCGATCAGGACCTTTCGGTTGCCGGCTATGCCTACGAAAAAGGTCGGGCCCTGGTGCTGGTTGTCAATAAGTGGGACCTGCCGGAGAAAGATGAAAAAACCATGGGCAATTATGTTGCCGAGGTGCGGCGGCGGTTCAAGTATTTACCTTTTGCGCCACTGGTTTTCGTTTCGGCGCTGACCGGTCAGCGGGTCAACAAGATTATGCCGATTGTGGCCGAGGTTTTCGAGGAGTTTAATCGTCGGATTCCGACTGCACAATTGAACAAGGGGTTGGAAGAATTTCTGCAGAGAAATCCGCCCTCGATGGTGCGTGGTCAGCGGATTAAATTCTATTATGCTGCCCAGGGTGCGGTGCGACCACCAACCTTTGTCCTTTTTACCAGTCGACCGGACGCTGTCCATTTCTCTTATCAGCGTTATTTGACAAATTGTTTCCGCGAAAAGTTTGGCTTTGACCAAGTGCCGATCAGGATTCAGTTTAAAGGCCGGGGAAAGCAGGCCTGATCGGGAACAATGTCTTTACTCCTGGAGATTTCTTGGTTATCTTAAGCTATCCTTATAAATGGCAGTTGTAGAAGAAGTGTTAAGAAATGAATCGGGTTTTCCCGTTATATTATCTGGGGTTTTTCCTTTATGGGCCTTGAAGGCTATCTTGAAGATCTGGGGATCAGTGAAATTCTGCAGATCGTCAGCTTGAGTAAAAAATCTGGGATGCTCTCTTTGGCACACGACCAGGAGGTCGGCTGTATTACATTTCTGGAGGGCCAGGTTGTGCGTGCGACTTCCAGTCGGGAGCCTGATTCTCTGGGACAGCTGTTGAAAAGCCAGCAGCTGGTGACCGAACAGCAGATCGAGGCGGCGTTAAAAAAACAACAGTCCTTGAAGGTTCATCAGCCTCTGGGAGCTATACTCAGTCGCTCTTGTCAGATCCCGTCAGAGGCAATTGAGACGGTTGTTAAGCAGCAGATTGAAAAGATTGTCTTCAGTTTCTTTGCCTGGCAGAAAGGCACCTTTTCATTTCAGTTGGGAGCGCCCGAATCCTTCGGCAGTACCACAGTTAATCCCTTTGACTTTATGCTTGAAAAAGGGATTTCTTCTCAGCGGCTGGTGGTAAAAGGGCAGCGTCTGGTTGAAAAGCCGGGCGCAATTGACAGCACTGACGATAGCAAGATTGAGAAAGAAATTGCACAACTAGAAAGTCGGCTTGATGGTCAAGGTTTAACCCAGTTACGCGGCATGTTGGCAGAGTTGGAAAATCCCTATATCGGCGGTGGGATAATTATGCTGATTTTGCGTTACGCCAGTGAACTTATGAATCGTGCGATCATTTTCGATGTTCGCGGTCGGCAACTGGTCGGCTTGGGACAATTCGGCTTGAGCAGTCTTTCTTCTGCGGCCGATGAGATCGTACGCAAACTGCGCCTGAAAGTAGAAGCTGACTCTTTGTTTGCCCGTGTCTTGCAGGAAAAAAGCGCGACCTGTTCGCCACTTAGCGGCACGTTTGCGGAAAAAACTTTAATGGAAGTGCTGGGTGGGGCTCCCGATAAAGTTTTTCTCGGTCCACTTATCAGTGATGGTAAAGTCGTGGCTCTGCTGTATGGTGATAATTATCCCGATAACGGTCCGATTGAAGCAGCGAGCGCATTTGAAGTTTTTCTTTCGCAGGCCGGGCTGGCGATGGAACAGGCTCTGCAGCAACAATGTTAGTGCTCATGTTGTGTGGTGAGGGGTTGCAACAGTTTTGAAATGAACTGAGGAGTAGTTTTGAAGAAGATATTAATTGCCGATGATTCTCCTACAATGCGTTCTTTAATCGTGTCTACCCTTGACGCAATGGGTGAATTTGAGTTGATTGAGGCGGCCAACGGGTTTGAGGCCTTGCGTATTTTGCCACGGGAAAAGGTTGATTTGGTCCTGACAGATATCAATATGCCTGATATCAATGGCCTGGAACTGGTCAGCTTTGTCCGGAACAATCCGCTCTACAAAGATACTCCGCTGGTGATTATCAGCACCGAGGGAAGTCAGAGAGACCGGGAAAAGGGCTTGGCACTCGGTGCAAATGCCTATCTCGTCAAACCATTCAATCCTGAAGAGTTACAACAGCTGGTTGCTGAATTGCTCAACTAAAGGACCTTGTAGATGGCAAACCAGGCGATTGATGATTTTCTAGCCGAATCTGAAGAACTGCTGGAAAAGTTGAATCAGGACCTTGCTGAATTGGGCAATAATTCAGGCACTCCCGATTTGCTTAACGGAATTTTCCGCGATGCCCATTCGATCAAAGGGCTGGCTGGAATGTTCGGTTTTGATGACGTCGCTGAACTCGCCCATCATCTTGAAAACCTGCTGGATAATCTGCGCATGGGCAAGGTGGATCTGGACGATACCCTGCTGGACTGTTTATTTGATACCTTGGAAGGCCTTTCCCGCCTGATTCGTGGTAAAGCCGATAACCCAAATTATACCCAGGACATAACAGCATATTTGACGCGCATTGAACACCTGCTGTCCGGACCTTCAGAGGGGCAACTCGACCCTTTCACTGCGCTGGATATTGATCGCAGTCTTCTCGATGTGCTGACCGAATATGAAGAACATCGACTGCAGGAGAATCTAAAGCAAGGGCATTTGCTCTGCCTGATAAAAATCTCCTTCTCACTGATGAGCTTCGATACCGAACTTGCTGCGCTCACCGACAAGATTAAGCAAAACGGTGAAGTGATCAGTACCCTGCCAGGCTCAGATAACGATAACCCGGAGAGGCTGGCTTTCCGGATTCTCTGCGGCACATCGGCATCCGTAACTGCCCTTAAACAGGTTCTGGAGGTAGAAGGTCTGGAGATCGATGTCGTTGCCGGCTCGACTGATGAACCAGCCCCGCCACAGGATAGTAAAAAGGAACAGGCAACTGAGGTTGCTCCGCCGCCAGCTGAAATTCCGCTGGCACCGCCGGTGGTGGAAAAATCTCACCCGAGATCAGAACCACCGCTTGTGAAGAATGAACCCGCAAGGGGGGAAGAAGAGGGCTCGGCCCGTTCTTTTACCAGTACCGTCCGTGTCGACATCGGCAAACTTGATTATCTGATGACGATCGTTGGCGAGCTGGCATTGGCAAAGGGCTCGATCGCTCAACTCTGTACTGAGATGCAGTCTGACGGCTTGCCCGTTGCGCGTGATCTTGAAAAAGCAATCCATGCCTTAGAGCGGCGCTTGAATGATCTTCAGAACGGCGTAATGGACGTTCGTATGGTCCCGGTTCGTCAACTGTTTGACAAAATGAATCGGATTATCCGGCGCATGGCCCAGGAGCTCGGTAAAAAGGTCAATCTGAAAATCCAGGGAGGCGATACCGAGCTGGATAAACTGATCGTCGAAGATCTTGCCGATCCGCTCATGCATATCATCAGAAATTCACTTGATCATGGCATCGAACCCCCTGAGCAGCGCTTAGCTCTCGGCAAGCCGGAAAGCGGTACGGTTTCCCTGGTCGCTTCGCAAAAGGGCAACCACGTTGTGATCGAAGTCCATGATGATGGTCGCGGCATAGACCCAGAACTCTTACGTAACAAGGCGATTGAAAAAGGCTTGCTCAGCGCCGAGACCAATCTCAATCGACAAGAACTGTTCAGCCTGCTTTTCCATGCCGGGTTCTCGACCCGAGAAGAAGTCAGTGAGTATTCTGGTCGCGGGGTCGGTATGGATGTCGTGAAAAGCAATATCTCAGCGTTGTCGGGGATGATCGATCTCGACAGCGAGGTCGGCAAGGGAACGGTGATGAGCCTGACTTTGCCGATCACGCTGGCCATTATCAAGGCCCTGGTGGTCCGCGTTAGGGGGAAGGACTACGCAATTCCGCTCAATTCAGTGTTGGAAACCTTGATGCTCGAGCCGGGGGTGATGCAGACAATTGAGGGGCGTGAGGTCATGGAATTGCGCCAACAGACACTGTCCCTGCTGCGTCTTGATGAGCAGTTTCATTTAGAGGGCGACTTGAACGATGCCAACCCGTTTGTTGTCGTGGTTGGGTTCGGCGACAAACGGATGGGGATCATTGTCGACGAGTTACGTGGCCAGCAGGATGTTGTCATCAAGGCGCTCGGCAAATCACTTGATTTCGTTAAGGGAATTGCGGGTGCTGCAGATTTAGGTAATCAAAAAACGATTCTGGTGTTGGATGTCAGTGGTTTGATCGGTGAAACACTGCAGCGCGAAGGGGCTCTCAGTGTATAAGGCCTTTTACGGTTTCAAGGTCCGTCCCTTTGCCAAAACCCCTGACCCGCAGTTTCTCTATTTGTCACGTTGTCACCGCGAGGCCCTGGCCCGGTTGTTACACGCTGTTGAAGAACGCGATATCGTTCTTTTGACCGGAGGAATAGGTTGCGGCAAAACCACCCTTTCAAGGGCCTTGATGGATGAACTCGGCGAGCAGTATCGGATTGTCCTGCTGACCAATCCGCGCCTGTCGCCGTTGGAATTTCTTTACGCCCTCGCCTTGAGACTTGGAGTGGCGCAGCCGGCGACAAATAAATCTGAACTTCTTGAACAGTTGGGAAGTCAGCTTTTTCAGCTTTATCAACAACAGGTCCTCCCCGTGTTGATCATTGATGAAGCACAGCTGATTCCTCACAAGGATGTTTTTGACGAGATCCGCTTGCTGACCAATTTTCAGTTGGATGATGTTAACTTGATCAGTGTCATCCTCATGGGCCAGCCTGAGCTGACGAAACGTTTATCCCATCCTGTTTATGAGCCTCTGCGGCAACGGATCGGTATTCAATTCGACCTTAAACCGCTCTTGCGTGAAGAGGTCGGAGCGTACCTGGCTTACCGACTGGATCATGCGGGTGGCAAAAAGGGCCTGTTTACCGACGCTGCCATAGAGGATATAGCGAAGTTTTCCGGAGGTATTCCCCGGCGGATCAACCAGTTGGCTTCATTGGCCCTTCTGGAAGGCTTCGGCCGCTCTGTTTCGACAATCGATGCGGACGTCATCCGTGCCGTGGCGGATGAACTGGATGGCCTCTAGGGGGATGATTAAAATTCTCAAATATGAGATTAGACGCAGCTTTTTTGTTATAGTTTTATCCGATTAGAGGAACGGATTAGCAGATGGATCTGGCAGAAATAAGAAAAAAGGCGCAAAAGCAGGCTGAAAACGCTGAGCACCAAGCCCTGGTTGAATCGACTGTCGATGCCGAACTGCTTGAAGAAGAGGCCCCGGAGTTTTCTTTACCCGCGGCAGAAGAACAACCGGCGACCGGATTGCGGCAGTTTTTTCCTGAGCTTGATTTTGCATCGGAAGAAGATTATATCCAGGGCCTCTCCGGCAGTGAAAAAGCGCTTGAGGTAGAAACCGTACAGTGGCTGACCTTTCTTCTGGGGAAGGAAGAGTACGCTTTAAGCCTTGACGTTGTGCTGGAATTGATCAAGCCACGTGCCTATACCGATTTGCCGGAAGTCCCTGCTTATGTCAAAGGGATTCTGTCCTTGCGCGGCGAGGTTGTTCCGGTCATAGATTTGAAAATGCGGCTTAAGCTTGGTGAAGGTGAATGCAGCGGTTATCAGCGGATTATCGTATGTGAAGGGGAGCAGCAGTCTATCGGTTTGCTGGTTGATCGCATTACCCAGGTCGTCCGTATGCCGAAAGATGAAATTGAACATGCTCCGCTGGTTCTTAAAGATGGTGACAATTTTGTCTCTGGAGTTGGCCGCTATCAGGGACGGATGTTGATACTGTTGAATCCGGATGAAGTATTACAGATTAGATAATGCGCGATGTTGCCCATACGGACTGTTTTCATAATCCGACTATTTCGTCGGCATTCTAGGGAGTAGCAATTATGCAGAAAAAAATTCTCATTGTGGAAGATGAAGAGAGTTTGCTGAAACTGGAAAGTATTCTGCTGACCACAAAAGGGTATTTGGTGCAGGGGGTAACTTCGGGATTGGCAGCTCTGGAGGCAATCGATGAGGAAATGCCGGATCTGGTATTGCTAGATGTCATGCTGCCGAAAATGGATGGTTTTGAGGTTTGCTCCCGAATAAAGCAGAACCCGGCGACCAAGCATATTCCAGTTATTCTGTTAACAGCGAAAAAGACTCCGGAAGATATCAATCGTGGGCAGCAGGTCGGCGCCGATGAGTATATCACCAAACCGTTTAAATCGGCGATGGTCATGGACACCATTGCCAACCTGTTAAGTGTTTAATTGAAACGACAATGAATCAAGATCTTTCGACAGAAATCCTGCAGACTCCGGAACGGCACCAGCTAAAAGTTGCCTGCCTGCGCGTCGGCCAGCAGTTTTATGCGCTCGATATCATGTGTATCAAGGAGATCATCCGCCTGTTGCCGATTGTGTCGGTGCCAAAAGCTCCGGCCTTTGTCGATGGGGTGATCAATTTGCGCAAAGCCATAATTCCGGTTGTCGATCTGCGCAGTCGATTTGGACTGGAAGCAGCCTCCGAAGCAGAAAATAAGCGGCGGATTGTCATCTGCAATATAGATGGTCGCATCGTTGGGTTATTGTCTGATGAAGTGACGGAAGTCGTTTCCTGTCTGCCAGAGGATGTCCGCCCGACCCCATATTACCTGTCGGGACCGGAAGCTGAGTTTTTCCCTGGAGTCTGCCGAAAGGGTAACCAACTGATGATGTTGCTCGATCCGCGGAGATTGTTGGCGAGCGAAAAACGTATCGATATGAGACCTTTAGAGGCCACTTCTCTGGGCGAGGAGATTTAAGCTGCGGATGATCGTTGCCTGCCCCGGCTGTAAACGCCGCTTACGTCTGAAAAGAACTGTTTCCCGACGCAAGTTGTTGGCTGTTCATTGTCCTCATTGTCAAACTAAATTCAAGGTACGTTCTGAAACAGCTGCGCTAAAGGCACTCATTGCGCATGAGGATGAACGGATTTGCCAACAAATTTCGGAGCGGATAGCTCTGTTAGGCTTTGAAGCGGCAGTTTGCCATGATGACGAAGAGATCTTGCCGCATCTTTTGCCGGAACAGCCCTGTGCTTTACTCCTAGATGTTGCATTTAACGGGGCGTTCCCGTTTCAACTGATAGATAATATTAAGGCCGCGGGGAATCAGGAGCATAAAGTGATCCTGCTGCCGTCAGTTTATAATCGGACCGCGTATAAGAAAAATCCAGAATCGCTCTACGGTGCAGATGCCTATCTGGAGCTTCATCATATCGGTGATCGCCTGGTGCCGTTACTGGGAGAATTGTTTCCAACGCTGGCGAATCAGGTGGCAAAAGTTTCACCGGTTGAGGTCAGCGGCGATGAACGAAGCTTGACAGAGGATGATGTTGCCGTTCAGGCCGATAAACTGGCCAAGCTGCTGGTTGCCGACATCGTTCTTTATCATGGTGACCGGCTGGAGCAGGGATTGGAGGCAGGGCAACTTGATCAGCTTTTTGCAGAGCAATTAGCTGAAGGTCGCCGTCTGCTGCTGTTGCGCTTGCCTGCGGCGGGCGTTTTAGAGACCGATTTTATACAACAGGCGTTTGATGCCGTCTGTCAGTCATATTCCAACAATTAAGAGTTTCCTACTGGGAGTGATTTGTGGAGTTGAAGGAACTGGAAGCCTCACTGCAGGATCATCTGGTCGATAAGCGTCTGCAGGCCGCGCGTTGCCTGTCGCAACTGGATGGTTTTGTCGAGCCCTTGTTTGTTCAGGCCCTTGGCGATGAAGACTGGCGTGTTCGCAAGGAAGCGATCAGCTATTATCTGCAGCAGCCGGACGCCAGTTCGCGAGCCGAAATTATTGCTGATTTGCTCAGCCACCCGGAAAATGCCGGACTGCGCAACGCTGCGATAGAGATCCTGATCTCTTTGGGCGCACAGGTTATCGAGGTGTTACTGGCACGGCTTGAGCCGAGTGATGTCGAAGTCCGTAAGTTTATTGTTGATATTCTTGGTGAAATCGGTCATTCCGCGTGTGCCACAGCTTTACTTCCATACCTGAAGGATCAGGATGAAAATGTTCGTTATGCCGTCGTTGAAACGATCGGCAAGCTGCGATCAGTCGATGCCGTCGGCGCGTTGCTCGATCTGCTAGAAGCTTCCGATGCGGGATTGCAGTTTACGATTTTTGAAGCACTGGCGGCCATCGGCCAGGGCGTGCCGCCAGCTCGAATTCTTCCGTTTGCCCAGAATGTGTTGCTACGTAAATCTGTTTTCAGCTGCCTGGGACAGCTTGGCAGTTCCGAGGCGATCCCCGTCTTGCTTGAAGGTCTGTCTGATCCGCTGCGCAAAAACCGAGAGGTGGCTCTGCTCGCCTTTGCTCGCTTAATCAAATCGCTGCCGGTGAAAGATTGTCCGGAGGTCGATCCACAGTCTGAGCAAGTTGTCGATCTGCTGCTGAGTTATCTGCGGCATGAAAATCTCGAGTTCCGTTCTGCTGCCTGTTATGTCCTGAGTCTGTTTCCAGAGGCAAAGGTTGTCGTTGAAATCCTGAACTTACTCGCTATCGAAGAGTTGCGTTCAGATGTCGTTGCCGCCGCTAAGTTGATTCCCAGGCCAATTTTAACCTCTCTGACAGAGGAGACCCGTCTTGAGGATGAAAATGCTGTTTATCTGATTTTCCTGCTCGGAGAACTCGGCTGCGCTGAAATTGAACCCCTGGCTATCGAGGGAGTTAAATCGGAGGACCCACAACTGCGCTACGTATCAGCAATGACTCTCGGGAAGATTGGTTCGGTCGCTGCGACAGCGCTGCTGAGCGATCTGCTGGCAGACGAAATCTCGGAAATTCGCGTTGCCGCTTCTGAGGCGCTTTGCTTGATTGGCCGGGAGAATCCACCGGCGATGATTAAAACCGTCACTCCCTATCTGGAATCATCCGACGCAGCGCTCCGCTTGTTAGCGGTCAAGACCCTTGGTGCCTTGCCTGTCGATTCTGTTGAAAGCTATTTATTGCTGGCCCTGAAAGATGTTGCCCCCGAGGTCCGTTGTGAAGCATTGCGCGGCCTGTCCGGACATCAATCTCAACGCCTTCTCTCCGGACTCTCTTTGGCTTTGACGGATGAGATCTCAGATGTGCGTCGGCTTGCCGCTGTGGCGATAGGAGCTTTCCCTGCCCAACGTTCATTGCCCATATTGGAACATGCTTTAGATGATTCGGAACCATGGGTTCGAATGGAAGCGATCAGGGCCGTGAGTGACGGTGATGAGCAGGCCTTGCTGACAATTATCGAGCGTGCTCTGAATGATACGGTAGGGCTGGTTGTTATTGCCGGCTTGGAAACCGCCCATCGGCTGTTTCCCGAGAAAGCCGTTCCGCTGTTGCTCGAAGCTCTCAATCATGAAGATGACGACGTTGTCTCAACCGCAGTCGTTCTTTTGCTTTCCGGTGAGAATGATAAGCAATTGCTCAATCACGGTCGACCGATCGTCCGCTTGCGTGCCGTCAGTGAATTGCAGAGGTTTGACGAACAGCGCTGGTTGACTGATTTTGAGACCCTGTTAGCGAATGAACAAGATCCACAGGTCCGCCAGGCCCTTGAGGATGCTTTGCGCAAAGGCAGAGCGGGGAGCTAAGCGGATATGTTTGTCTTTAAGCCAGATGTTACAATGACGGATGATGAATTCCGTCAGATCCGCGATTATATTTATGACTATTGCGGTCTGCATTTCGACCTGGAAGCGAAATACATGCTGGAAAAGCGTCTCAATAAAAGACTGACCAGCCTTCATCTTACCAACTTCAAAGACTATTACTATCAACTTCGCTACGGTAAAGATCGTGACGACGAACTCTCAACCGTTATTGATCTGTTGACCACCAATGAAACCTATTTTTTCCGCGAAGATTTTCAGTTGAAAACCTTTACCGAGGAAATCCTGCCGGAAATTATGAAGAATAAGCGGGGGACCGGGGATCGCAGTATAAGAATCTGGAGCGCCGGCTGCTCTTCCGGTGAAGAACCGTACACGATCGCCATGTTGATGTTGCAAAACCCCGAACTGCGGCGTTGGGATATCGAAATTATCGGCACCGACATCAGCAAACAGGTCCTCAATACCGCTCGCGAAGGGGTCTATAGTAAGGGCTCGTTCCGCAGCACGGATGATTATTACATTCAGAGATACTTTACCGAATTCGATGGCAAGTTGCGAATCTCCGATCATGTCAAGCGTTTGGTGACGATCAGTCATCTCAACCTTCTCGATCAGAAACGCGTCTCCTTGCTCGGCCAGATGGATGCGATTTTCTGTCGGAATGTCATTATTTATTTTGATCTGGAAGCCAAGAAGAAAGTGATTTCCAGATTTCACAACCAGTTACACCAGAACGGTTTTTTGTTGCTTGGCCACTCAGAATCACTGATGAATATCAGTACCGCATTTGATCTTCGCCACTTTACCCATGACATGGTTTATCAACGTTCATCTGCAGTTCAGGGGATTGGTCAATGATTCGGGTTCTGATTGTCGATGATTCAGCCTTCAGTCGGATTGCGCTCGGTAAAATGCTGCAAACTGATCCGCGAATCAGCATCGTTGGTTATGCAGTCAATGGTGAAGATGGGATAAAAAAGATACTTGAATTGAAGCCGGATGTCGTAACCCTGGATCTGGAAATGCCGCGCATGGGAGGCTTCGCTCTGTTGCGGCTTATTATGCTGAACAGCCCGGTGCCGGTCCTTGTTGTCTCTTCGCAAAGTCAACGACAGGATGTTTTTAAAGCGCTCGATCTTGGAGCGGTCGACTTTATTTCCAAGCCTGCCAGGGCCAAGAGTTCCGATCTGTATCGGATTCAGCAGGACCTGGTCAACAAGGTTGTCGCGTCTGCACAGTTGAGTGGTGAAAAAATCAAGCAACGGTTAGGTTACGATTCTGAAAAGAATGGGCTGGACCGTTTACCGCGCTACTCTGCAAAGCATAAATCCTCAGCACTGCTCATCGGTTGTTCAACGGGGGGCCCCCCAGCTTTGCACCATCTGTTGTCGACTTTAAAGGAGAAACTGCCTGTCCCAGTTGCGGTCTCTCAGCATATGCCGGAAGGTTTTACCCGCTCCTTTGCCCAGCGCTTGAACGAACATTCCAAGATGGCTGTCAAGGAAGCTGTCGATGGCGACCAGATGGTTCCCGGGCAGGTATTGATTTGTCCAGGCAGTAAAAATATGGAACTGCAGAATTTTGCCGGTGCTGTTCGGGTCAGAATTGTTGATCCCCCTGAAGAACAGATTTACACGCCTTCTGTCGATGTTCTGTTCCGAACCGCTGCTTACGTTTACGGCTCAAGGGCCTTGGGAGTGGTATTGACCGGGATGGGCAACGATGGTGCGTCTGGTGTTGAAGAGATTGTCAAGCATGGTGGCCGTGTCTTGGCGGAAGCGGAAGAGTCATGCGTTGTTTACGGAATGCCGAAAGAGGCAGCCATGACCGGGAAGGTCGAGAAAGTTGTTCCGTTAAACGGAATGTTGCGGGAAGTTGAGCTGCGTTGCCGCCCGTTCGATATGCAGGCTTGAAAGTTTGTATTGCTAGTATTTGTAAGCATAACCTGCTAAAGTGATTTGTTTTTTTAGATTCATAAGTCTGATAGAGGGGTAGTGGCAAGATGCAGCCAGTTCGAGTTTTAGTCGTTGATGACTCGCCGACCATGCGCCAGTTGATCGTGTTTGCCCTGCGGCGGATTCCCGGCTTGCAAATCGATGAAGCCGGAGATGGCGTGGCGGCGCTCAAAAAGCTGTCGAATTTATGTTACAACCTGCTGTTGACAGATATCAATATGCCGATCATGGATGGACTTAAGTTGATCAGCCTCGTGCGCAATGACAGTCAATACAACGCCTTGCCGATTATCGTCATTACCACGGAAGGGGCGGCTCTCGATCGTGAGAGGGCCACCGCATTGGGCGCCAATGAGTACATTACCAAGCCGATTCAGACGGCGAGAATAATAGAGGCGACGCAACGCTTATTGGCGATTGATAGTTGATACCAGTGCTGTGCTGCTCTGCACTTGACAGCCGGCTGGGAACATGCAATAAGACGCCATTCCAGTAATAACAGGAACGCAGATAATTTCAGGAGGATCCTTTGTCAAAGGAAGAAGCAATCGAGGTAGAAGGAACAGTTGTCGAACCGCTCCCAAACGCTATGTTCAGGGTCAAACTCGATAACGATCATGTCGTTCTGGCACATATCTCTGGAAAAATGCGGAAGTACTACATCCGTATTCTTCCCGGTGACCGTGTGACCGTTGAACTTTCCCCTTATGATCTGACTCGTGGAAGAATTACTTATCGGGCCAAGTAAAGATCTGTTGCTGCTGGTTCAGGGTGTATTGAAACTGGGGCACAGATAACAGAATGGCGGTTCCGATACCGACCATGAAATGAAGAACTCGATACCGGCCTGTGCCGGTTTTCGTGTATATACAATCTGACTTGAGACGATTTTTTGTGACGGAGTGATCGCCGTTGCGGAGGAAATATGGAAAAGCCGTACATCCCCAAAGAAGTCGAACAGAAGTGGCAGCAGAACTGGCAGCAGACTCAGGCATTCAGGGTCACCGAAGATTCGAATAAGCCGAAATATTACTTGCTTGAGATGTTCCCATACCCTTCCGGGCGGATTCATATGGGGCATGTTCGTAATTATGCGATCGGTGATGTTGTCGCCCGTTTCAAGCGGATGCAGGGGTTTAATGTACTGCACCCGATGGGCTGGGATGCTTTCGGTATGCCGGCAGAAAATGCCGCTATCGAACATGGCACCCATCCCGCCAAATGGACCTACGAAAATATCGACAGTATGCGTCAGCAGTTGAAACGGATCGGTCTCTCCTATGACTGGCAACGTGAGTTTGCGACCTGTGATCCGGAATATTCCCGTTGGGAGCAGCTGATATTCCTTAAAATGCTCGACGCCGGGTTGGCTTACAAGAAAGGCTCCTCGGTCAACTGGTGCCCCGATTGTCAGACGGTGCTGGCCAACGAGCAGGTCGATGACGGTTGTTGCTGGCGCTGCGATAACCTGGTTGAGCAGAAAGAGCTGGACCAGTGGTTTTTCAAGATCACCAATTATGCCGATGAATTACTCGACTGGACCGACAAGCTGACAGGCTGGCCAGATCGGGTCCTGGCGATGCAGCGCAACTGGATCGGCAAAAGCTACGGCTGTGAGATCGAGTTCCCCGTTGTCGATAGCGATCAGCGGATCAAGGTTTTTACCACCCGGCCGGACACCCTGTTCGGCGCCACGTTCATGAGTCTGGCTCCGGAACATCCCTTGGTGAAGTCGCTGATTTCGGTCGAGCAGCAGGAACAGGTAGCTCAATTTGTCGCCCAGGTTGAACGTCAGGACAAGATCCAGCGAACCAGTGGCGACCTGGAAAAGCTCGGTGTGTTCACCGGATCTTACGCCACCAATCCATTGAACGGCGAAAAGATCCCAATCTTTCTGGCCAACTTCGTCCTGATGGATTACGGCACCGGCGCGGTTATGGCTGTCCCGGCGCATGATCAACGTGATTTCGAATTTGCCCGTAAATACAAACTGCCGATTCGGGTGGTCATCCAGCCAGAAGGGGATACGCTGGTCTCTGAGACGATGGCTGAAGCGTATGTTGGTCCTGGGGGACTGGTCAATTCCGGTCAGTTTGATGGCGTAGAGAACGAAGCGGCAAAAGAAAAAATTGCCGAATACCTCGATAGCCGCAGTGAAGGGCGTAAGACGATTAATTACCGGTTGCGCGATTGGGGGGTCTCCCGCCAACGCTACTGGGGGACGCCGATTCCGATTATTTACTGTGAGGATTGCGGTGCCGTGCCGGTTCCGGAACAAGACTTGCCGGTCGTGCTGCCTGAGGATGTTGAACTGACCGGGGAGGGTGGTTCGCCGTTGGCGCGGCATCAGGAATTTCTGAACGTCGATTGCCCAAAGTGTGACAAGCCGGCCCGTCGCGAAAGTGATACCTTCGACACCTTTGTGGAGAGCTCCTGGTACTTTGCCCGCTACGCCTGCCCTGATTACACCGAGGGGCCGCTCGATAAACAGGCGGTCAACTACTGGTTGCCGGTCGATCAGTACATTGGTGGTATCGAGCACGCCGTTATGCACCTGCTTTATGCACGCTTCTTTACCAAGGTGTTACGCGATCTGGGAATGCTCGATGTCGATGAGCCGTTTCAGAATCTGCTGACCCAGGGAATGGTCTGCATGGAAACCCAGCGTTGCCCTGAGCATGGCTGGCTCTATCCGGAGCAGGTTGCTGACGGTAAATGTACCATCTGTGGTCAAAGTGCCGAACTGGGTCGCAATGAAAAGATGAGCAAATCGAAAAAGAATGTCATCGACCCGAATCAACTGATCGAGCAGTACGGTGCGGATACCGCCCGCCTGTTTTCACTGTTCGCGGCTCCTCCCGAAAAGGATCTCGAGTGGAATGAGCAAGGGGTTGAGGGCTGTTCCCGCTTCCTCGGCCGGGTCTGGCGCGCTGTGCTCGACAACCTGGCGCTGATCGGCTCGGCAGAAATAGCGACCGAAGCATCCGGCTCGGCAGCCGACCTACGCCGCAAGACGCATCAGACGATCAAGAAGGTGACCGAAGACATCGATGGTCGGTTCCATTTCAATACCGCAATTGCCGCAGTTATGGAGCTGGTCAACAGCATCTATGCTTTTAAGGATGGCGAACAGGCCCCGGGCGTTCTGCGGGAAGCGCTTGAGACTGTGGTCCGTCTGCTCAATCCCTTTGTGCCACATGCCTGCGAAGAACTTTGGGAGTCTCTTGGTCATGGCGAGAGTCTTGAAACTGTCGGCTGGCCGGCGTGGGATGAGGCCGCTTTGCTGGCCGATGAAGTCACCCTTGTTATCCAGGTCAATGGTAAGGTCCGCGGAAAAATTAACGTCGCTGTCGATGCCGACAAAGAGACGATCGAAAGCACGGCTTTAGCTGATGCGAATGTGCAGCGCTTTGTCGAGGGGAAGCAGGTCCGTAAAATAATTATTGTCCCCGGCCGATTGATCAATATCGTGGCGTCATGATGAAGTCTCTGGCTGTCATCATTCTGTTGCTCGGTCTGCTCGGTTGTGGCTATCATTTCCCGGGGAAAGGGGGGAGCCTGCCCGGGGAGGTGGAAAAACTGTATATTCCGCTGTTTGTCAATCGGACTGCTGAGCCGCAGCTGGAAACGTTGCTCAGTAATGATGTCAGTGAAGTGTTTGGCCGTAACGGCAATATCTCTCTGGTCGATGAGCAAAAGCAGGCCGAGGCGATTCTTGAAGGGGTGATAACTTCCTATTCGACTCGCGCCATCTCTTATGACAAGAATGATGACATCAGTGAATATCGTGCCACGCTCGTGGTCGATGCTAAGTTAAGTCAGGTTGCAGACGGTCGTTTGCTCTGGCAGGGGACAGTCGTCTGGGATGACGAATATCCTGCAGCTGATGATAAGAATGTCCAGGAAGACCTGGAACGAGAGGCAATCGAAGAGATAAGTTTACGCATTGCCGAAGAGCTCTTGTCACGCTTGCTCGATGATTTTTAAGCGGTGTTCAGATGACTGCTGACGAGCTGCTGCGTAACTTAAGGGCCGGAAAAGTTCCAGAGCTGCTGTTTCTTTATGGGAAAGAGCCCTTTTTGGTGCAACGGGCCGTGCGCATGGTTCGTAAGGCGGTCCTGGCTGCCGAGAAGGATGATTTTAACGATAACCTGTTCCATGGCAAGGATGCTTCTGCCATAGAAATTATCGATTCAGCTCAAACCCTCCCGGTCTTTGCTGCGCGACGCCTGGTGACCATTAAGGATGCACACCTGTTGCCGGCAGCTGAGCTGGATGGATTGCTCTCCTACCTGAAAAATCCGGTTCCTGAAACCTGTCTGTTGTTTGTCGCGGAAAAGATCGACAGCCGGCGTAAATTCTTTCAACAGTTTAAGAAGAGTGGAAGCCTGGTTGAGTTTAAACCGTTGGCCGAGAGAGAGCTGCCCGGTCACGTCCGTTCGTTTCTCAATGACCGGGATTATCGCATCTCTGCAGATGCACTCGAACTCTTCTGCAGTATGGTCGGCGGGAGTCTGCACGAGGTGCATACTGAGCTGGAAAAGTTGCTGACCTATCTTGGTGAAAGGACGCTGGTTGATCTAACCGATGTGCAAGCGGTGGTCTCAAAAGGCCGGGCGGAAAATATTTTTGAACTGGGGAATGCTGTCGGGCGGGGAGACGCGTCAAAGGCATTAAGCCTGGCAAAGCAGTTGACTGACGCCGGTGAAGCCCCATTGAAGATTTTATCTTTGCTGGTGCGCCATTTCCGCCAGCTTTGGAAGGTCCGCGAACTGCAGGCGCAAAATTGCAACCCGCGTGAGATCGCTGGAACCGCCGGGGTGCCGTTTTTTGTTGTTGAGCCTCTGATCGCACAGGGGAAACGTTTTTCGCGTCTGGATTTTCAGCGTGCCTATGAGCTTTTTCTGGACACTGATCTGGCGATGAAATCGAGTGGTGCCGATGCAGAAGCCTTACTGGAAAGCCTTTTGTTACGGTTGAGCCGGAAAAACTATTAAAAAAGGGGCTTATAAAGCCCCTTTTTTAATAAAATAAGTCTGCTTGTTTAGCCGATGCTGTTCACCAGTTTGGTTAAACGGGAAATCTTCCGGCTGGCAGTCGCTTTATGGATAACCCCTTTGGTTGCAGTCTTGTCAATGTAGGGGATCGCTTTGGTCAGTGCTTCTGCGGCAGCATCTTTCTCGCCTGCAGCAGCGGCTTCGCGAACCTGCTTGACGAGGGTGCGCATGGTGGAGCGGATATGGGTATTGCGGGCATTGCGGATCGCATTTTGGCGATTTCGCTTGACTGCCGATTTGTGATTGGCCACGTTGTTTCTCCTTGATTTGTTGATTGATCTAATTGAAAGTGTCGGGATAATAGTCGTGCTGACCAGTGCTGTCAAGTTAGAAATCGATAATCTGACGTAAAATTTTCCGTAGCTTCAAGTGGTTATCGTTTTTAATCCGGGGATTAAAATATCCAAATGTCGACAAGGAAAAACATAGCCGCTGCTACCTTGGTGATGGCTTTTGCCACTTCGCTCAGCCGCGTCGCTGGATTGGTCCGTGATGTTATTGTTGCGCGCCTGTTTGGGGCCGGGTTTGCGACCGACGCTTTTTTTATGGCATTTACCATCCCTAATTTGCTCCGGCGTTTTTTCGGTGAAGGATCATTGACCGCTGCTTTTGTCCCGACTTTTTCGGAAGTTTTCCATCAGCGTGGCGAAAAAGAAGCGCAGCAGTTGGCAAATCGTTGCGTCACCCTGTTGTTGCTGGTCATGTTGTTTGTTGTCGCGCTGGGCATTCTCTGTTCGCCTTGGATTGTGCGGGGTATCGGCTACGGGTTTGGGGCGGTGGAAGGAAAACTGCTGCTCACCGATCAGCTGAACCGCATGATGTTTCCCTATATCGGTCTTGTTTCGATCTTGGCGCTGATAACCGGAATTCTCAATGTCCGCGGGCACTTTTTTTTGCCTTCTCTTTCGCCGCTTTTTCTCAACTTGACAATGATTCTCAGTGCCCTGACGATGGGGACGCTTTTTGAACAACCGATATTTGCTCTCGCAGTCGGCGTCTTGGCCGGTGGGCTGGTGCAGCTCTTAATGCAGTTCCCGGCACTGCTTAAATACCGGATCCGTTTCCGGTTGGATATTCGCTTTTGGCACGATCAACAGCTTCGCCGCATCGTCACATTAATGCTTCCCGGCATCGCTGGGGTCGCTATCTATCAGATCAACATCATCGTCAGTCGCCTGCTGGCTTCATTCTTGCCGGAGGGGAGTGTCTCGTACCTCTATTACGCACAGCGCTTGTTCGAGTTTCCGCAAGGGATTTTCATCGTTTCCCTGGCGCAGGCAGCTCTGCCGCTGATGAGTCGACAGGTTGCAGAAAATGATCATTCCGGCATGCAGGAGTCGTTACGCTTTGCACTGTCACTGATTACGATTTTCACTCTGCCTGCAGTCGTCGGGCTGATTCTTTGCGCAACCCCGGTCTATTCATTGTTTTTTCTCGGCGGCGAGTTCGACCTGATGGCCTTGGAAAACACCGCTCTGGCATTAATCTGCTATGCTCCCGGGTTGCTGTTTGTCGGTTTCAGCCGGATCGCCTCTCAGACTTTTTATGCCTTGAAGGATACCAAAACACCGGTACTGGTTTCATTCTGGACGTTATTGATCAACCTGGTCTGTGGCTTGGTGCTGATGCAGTACTATCAGCATCTGGGGCTTGCTATCGCTTTAACTCTCTCCTCCGTGTTTAATGCCTGCGTGTTGCTCTGGCTGCTGCGACGCCGGGTTGGCTCTGTCTTACAGGCTTCACTGTGGACGCCTTTGCTCAAAGTTCTCCCTGCATGCCTGTTAATGGGTGTTGTTGTGCTGGTGATATTATCGTTAGTCGATTGGCAGCAATCAGGTGCTGTAATGCAAAAAGGAAGTGTGCTGCTCGGTGCGGTCACGGCAGGAGCTCTCACTTATCTGGGCTGTTGCTTGATATTTAGGGTTTCAGAGTTGCAGCAGGGTTGGCAGTTGCTCAAGAAACGAAAATCACCTACCGACGAATAACCTGGTTAATGCCTGCGGATGTGAATCTCACCCTGGGCGATTTTCTTCTCTAGCCATTTCTGTAGCCAGGCTTTTAAAATATTCCTTGTTGTTGGTGTCAGTAGGCAGAATCCGAACAGATCGGTACAAAAACCTGGTGTCAGTAACAGCAAGCCGCCTGCCAGGATCATAGCACCATCCATCATCTCGCCCGCGGGGATTCGTCCTTCGTTCAGGTCTCGTTGGATTCTGGTGATTAAATTGAACCCTTGACTTCTCGCCAGGTAGGCTCCCGCAATTCCGGTGAAAAATATCATCGCAATGGTGGCTCCCGTGCCGATCTGCCGCCCCGCTTCAATCAGGACATAGAGTTCGAGAATTGGGACTAAAGTAAAGAGAATTAAAAGCTTTATAAACATCAACTTGCCTTTTCATAAAAAATTCTAAATTAGAGCCGTTCGCTATTTGGTATTATAATGATGAAGCCTTTAGCTTCCTGTAAGTAATTGAAATTACTTGACAATAAATATGATTAAATAATAGGCAACCAGTGCAGGGTGGCAGGTTTTACTGCCTCCAAGATACTTTCAACAGCTTTTCCAACAGCTTTTCCACAGTTGTTGTGGACGGCAGTTAAAAGTGTCTGTTTTTCGCTGACTTCAGAAATTATGACCCTAGTACACGTCTTTTGTTGAGTCAATTTCTGAGATGAGCTGAGTGGTTTTTTTTCTAAGTAGTTCTTCCGGGTCGCAATCGGTTGCCGCTGACAGTTTGCAGAGAATGAACAACAACTGGCTGAGCGATTCCTCTAGTTTGGCGTGCTGGGTTGAAGCTCCCAGGATCGATTCTTTTAGCTCCTGAAGTGACACTTCTAGCTGTGTGACAGACTCAACGGCATCACAGGCCAGTGCTTTCTTCGCCGTTTTGGTCGCTCTTTTCAGTGCCGGCAGTGTTTTGGGGATCCGCTCTGCCAGGCGGTTCGATTGCCCTTTTTCGGTACGTTCTTTATGCTTGATATCTTCCCAGCGCTGTTCGTGTCCTTCATAGTTGGCATCGGCATAAATATGTGGGTGGCGACGTTTCAGTTTATTGCTGATCGATTTCGCTACGTCCTGTATGTCGAAATGCTCTGACTCGGAAAAGATCTGTGCCTGAAAGACCACCTGTAGCAGTAGGTCGCCCAATTCATCACATATTTCGGCGGGGTTGCCTTCGTCAATGGCCTCCAGTAATTCGTACGCTTCTTCCAGGATATGTTTTTTGAGGCTTTCAGGTGTTTGTTGCCGGTCCCATTGGCAGCCGTTTTCAGACCTTAAGCGGGCCATTATCTCAATTAATTCCTGGATGCTTTGCAGGTGCATATTATCGCTCATGCGCGCCTTCCTGTTGCGATTGTTAAAGTCTTATAGATTTCGCTGGGTTGGTGTCTTTTTGTGGTAATAATTACCATAGATATTGATACCACTTATCGCCAGAAAAAAAACCTTGCAAATTGCCACTCGATGGGCTAAGAAAACTCGCCAATCTCAATCACTTAAAGGCGGTCCTTTTCCCTTGACATGGTTGAGGCTCTCTTTATACTGTTCACTTTTGCTCTGGAGCCGCCAGAAATGCGTCTTGAGTTAAAAGATATAAAAGACGGAATCCTGAAGCAGGAACTGAATTTTGCTGCCGGCCAATTTCCGATTTTGCAGGAAATGATGCAGCATGATGACGCCCAGTTTTTGCGGCCGATCAGTTTCGAGTTGCGCCTGCAGAAATCCGGCCAGCTAGTCGAGGTCGATGGCCGACTCAGTACCAGTGTAAATCTATCCTGCGGGCGCTGTCTGCAGGCGTATGAAAAAAAGTTACAAGGGGATTTTGCTTTTACCTTTACCCCGTATGTCGCTGAAGAGATAGGTTCAGAGGACGAGGAGGTCGAGGTTGAACTCGACACCGATGAACTAGGGCTGGTTTATTACAAAGATGACACTCTCGACCTGCTTGCTCCTTTGCAGGATCAGCTGGTGATGGCCTTGCCGATCAGTCCGGTCTGTCAGGAAGATTGCCAGGGGCTATGCAGCGAATGTGGTTGCAACCTGAACACCGATAGTTGTGGCTGTGTTAAAAAGCCATTTAATAGTAAGTTTTCAGTCCTTGCCGGTCTGAAAATAGATTCGTCTGATTGAGTTCAGAAGTACAGGCATCCGCCTGAATATCAAAAATAAGCTGAACCAGAGTTCGGCTGTAAGGAGAAAAACAGATGGCAGTACCTAAGAGTAAAAAATCAAAGTCGAAAAAAAATACGCGTCGTGCACATGATGCCATTTCTGCACCAGGGATTTCTACCTGCCCACAATGTCAAGAACCAAAACAGCCGCATCGCGTTTGCGCAAACTGCGGGACCTATAAAGGTAAAGAAGTCATCAACAGTGACGAAATCTGATTCGATTTAAATCGATTATGTCATTGAAGATTGCCATTGATGCCATGGGGGGAGACACGGCCCCAGCTTCAGAAGTTGCCGGTGCTGTTGACGCTGCCCGGCAATGGGGTTGTGAAGTCATTCTGGTTGGCGAGACCGAAAAGATAGAAGCTGAGCTCGTCAAGCACCAGACAGATGGTTTGTGTATTGATGTCCACCACGCCAGTGAAGTCGTCGGTATGCAGGATTCTGCTTCGGATGCTGTTCGTAAGAAGAAAGATTCTTCGATCCGTGTTGCGTTTGATCTGGTTAAGCAGGGGACGGCTGCTGCAGTCGTCAGTACTGGTAACTCCGGTGCCACCATGGCTGCTGGTATGGCGGTCCTGAGGCGGGTCAAGGGTATCGATCGCCCGGCGATCGGAACGTTGGTTCCAACTCTTGAAGGCCAGACAATGGTTCTTGATATGGGCGCCAATGTTGAGTGCAAACCGGTCAATCTTTTTCAGTTTGCCTTTATGGGTAGCATTTATGTTGAACAGGTTCTCGGTAAAACCAGTCCGAAGGTCGGCTTGCTTTCTAATGGCGCAGAGGAAAAGAAGGGTAACGATCTGACCCGAGGAGCACATCAGCTGCTGAAAGAGTCTGATCTGAATTACGTCGGCTATGTCGAAGGTGGAGACGTTTATAACGGTTCGGTCGATGTGGTCGTTTGTGACGGTTTTGTCGGCAACGTTCTGTTGAAAGTTTCTGAAGGGCTGGCGGTTGCCATCGGTACCATGTTGAAGCGAGAAATTGAAAGCCGTTTTTGGGCTCGGCTCGGATATCTGTTGAGCCGCTCTGCTTTTAAGGCTTTCAAGAAGAAGATCAATCCAGCCGAGTATGGTGGTGCCCCTTTGTTGGGGATTGCCGGAACCGGTATTATCTGTCATGGCAGTTCTGATCCTGTTGCTATCAGCATCGCGATTCGTCAGGCGAGTGAATCTGCCAAGATCCGGATCGAAGAACGCCTGGCAGATTTGTTTTGAGTGTTTGTCAGTTCGGTAAATGGGTTGAGCGAGTGTCTCGGACAGAGGAGAACCAGCTATGAAATCGCGTATCATTGGCACAGGATCGTATGCTCCGGAGAAGATCCTGACCAATTTCGATCTCGAAAAAATAGTCGAAACGAATAATGACTGGATTGTCGCCCGAACCGGGATCGAAGAGCGTCATATTGCTGCTGATGATGAAGTGACTTCCGACCTGGCCGCCAAGGCCGCTCAGCGTGCCCTGGATGCCGCAGGTGTCGCAGCCGATGAGATAGATCTGATTGTTGTCGGAACCATAACCGGCGATTACCCTTGGCCGGCAACTGCTTGTGTTGTCCAGGCAAAGCTCGGTGCAAAAAACGCTTATGCCTATGATATTTCAGCAGCTTGCAGCGGTTTTCTCTATGCCCTGGCGAATGCTGACGACTTTCTGATGGCAGGACGCGGCAAAAAAGCCTTGGTTATCGGTGCCGAAACCTTCAGCCGTGCACTCGACTGGACTGATCGGAACACTTGCGTGCTGTTCGGTGACGGTGCCGGTGCGGTTGTTCTTGAAGCTCAAGAGGGTGAAGCTGGCGTGCTTTCTTCCCATCTGCGCACGGATGGTAATCACATCGAGTTGCTTTATCAGCCCGGGTTTGGCGCTGTGAATCCTGCCTCCCCGGAGGGTTTGGAGGCCAGACTTCCCTTTCTGAAAATGCAAGGCAATGAAGTTTATAAGTTTGCCGTTCGCATGATGACAGAAATTTCTAATGAAGCTCTCAAAGCTAACGGTTTTAGTTGTGCTGATGTTGACCTGTTTATTCCGCATCAGGCGAACTTGCGTATTCTTGAAGCGACTGCTAAACGCTTGAAACTTAAAGACGAGCAGTGTTTTATCAACGTCAGTAAATATGGTAATACCTCTGCGGCAACGATTCCGATTGCGATAGATGAAGCAAGTCGTGCTGGATTGCTCAAAGAGGGGAGTCTACTGTTGATGGCTGCTTTCGGTGGTGGTTTTACCTGGGGCGGAACCCTGGTCCGTTGGTAACCCAAATTAAATAATAAGACGGAATAGCACTTATGAATGCATTTTTGTTTCCTGGCCAAGGGTCCCAGTTTTCTGGAATGGGAAAGGATCTGGTCGTTAATTTTACTTCGGCAAAGCGGGTTTTCGAAGAGGCCTGTGACGCTCTCGGATTTGATATCGCCGCTCTGTGTTTCAGTGGTAGCGAGGAAGAGTTAAAGCTGACCGCGAATACGCAGCCCGCTATTTTGACCACCAGTGTTGCTGCGCTTCGCGTTTTGCAGGAAGAAACAGATCTTCAACCCGCCTATGCCGCCGGGCACTCTCTTGGCGAATACACCGCTTTGGTTGCTGTCGGTGCGCTTTCCTTGGCCGATGCGGTTCGAACCGTTCGTCTGCGCGGAACCTTCATGCAGGAGGCTGTGCCGGTTGGGGTCGGAGCCATGGCTGCGATCATGGGCATCGAAGCGCCTGAGCTAGAACAATTATGTCGCGACGCCGCTGAAGGCGAAGTGGTTGCTCCGGCAAACTTTAATAGCCCGGGACAGATTGTCATCGCCGGTCATGCGACCGCTGTCGAACGGGCCATCACACTTGCAAAAGAACGTGGCGCCAAGCGGGCTCTGCCATTGCCGGTCAGCGCTCCTTTCCATTCAGCATTAATGCAACCGGCCGCCAAGCGTTTAGAAGAAACTCTTCAGGCTGTTGTTGTCAATGCTTTCAGCTGCCCGGTGGTCGGTAACGTTGAAGCCGCTCCGTATCGGGATGCTGATCGTGTGAAGCCGCTGCTGGTCGAGCAGGTCTGTGCGCCGGTACGTTGGGATGAGTCGGTCCTGAAAATGAAGGACCTCGGTGTGACCAACTATGTTGAAATCGGCCCCGGCAAGGTTCTCTCCGGTTTGGCAAAGAGAATCGCCAAGGGTTCCACCGTACAGAACATTTCTGATGTAGACAGTTTAAATAAGCTGACTGCTTGAGCACGATCAGCAATTAATATTTTTTCGTGCGTTGTTTTTGAATAAAAAGGAGCTTTACTATGGTACAGGATAAAGTTGCCATTGTTACCGGCGCATCACGTGGCATCGGGCGCAGCATCTCACTGGCACTTGCTGCCCAGGGGGCAAAGATTGTCGCTGTCGATATCGACCCGGCGGCGACTGAGGCATTTGTCGCGGAACTGAAAGAGCAGGGCACTGAAGCTGTTGCCGTGCAGGGCAATGTGACTGCTACTGAAGATGTTGAAAATATGATCAAGGTCGCAAAAGAGACGTTTGGTCAGATCGATATTCTGGTTAACAACGCGGGCATTACCCGGGATGGTTTACTGCTGCGGATGAAGGATGAGGATTGGGATGCGGTTCTGACCGTCAATCTCAAGGGGGCGTTCTTATGTACGCGCGCAGCTGCGAAGGTGATGACCAAGCAGCGGAGTGGCCGGATCATCAATATCGCCTCAGTCGTTGGTCAGATGGGCAATGCCGGTCAGGCTAACTACTGCGCCAGTAAGGCCGGCTTGATGGGACTGACCCGTTCCAACGCGCGTGAGCTGGCAAAACGAAATGTGACCGTCAATGCGGTCGCTCCTGGCTTTATCGCCACCGATATGACTGACGCACTGCCGGAAGATAAGCGTCAGGAGCTGGCTGCTCAGATTCCCCTGGAGCGCCTCGGTTCGCCGGACGATATTGCCAACGCGGTTCTTTTTTTGGCTTCGGAAAATTCCGGTTACATTACCGGGCAGGTTATCGGAGTCAACGGCGGAATGTATATGTATAGCCGAAACCACACAGGAGGAAAGCGATATGGCTTCTATTGAAGAACGTGTAAAGCAGATTGTTGCAGAGCAACTGGGTGTTGATGAAGATCAGGTAACTTCTGAGGCAGCATTCATGGATGACCTGGGTGCCGATTCCCTCGACACCGTAGAGCTGGTCATGGCTCTGGAAGAGGAATTCGACGTCGAGATTTCCGACGAAGATGCTGAGAAAATTCAGAAAGTTAAGGACGCTGTTGACTACATCACCAACGCTTCCTGATTAAAGACGGTGGTGGCGGATTGATTTCGCCACCACCGTTCTGCTTTCCGCCGCACACAATAAAGTTTTTAAGCGAGCATTGTTTTCGCGCCGAAATAGCACTGCTATCACCGACTCGTCAGGTGATACCTTACTGAAAGAGAAAAGTTATGCGTAGAGTTGTGGTCACCGGTATCGGTATCGTGTCTCCCCTCGGGACCGGTGTTGAAAAAAACTGGAATGCCATTACTTCCGGTCAATCCGGATTAGGTCCGGTTACCCGTTTTGATGCGTCCGATTTACCGACCCAGATTGCCGGAGAGGTCAAAGATTTCGAGGCAACCGACTTTATTGAAAAGAAAGAGATCAAGAAAATGGACCTCTTCATTCAATATGGTTTGGCTGCTGCTGAAATGGCCTACAATGATTCCGGCCTGCAGATCACCGAAGAAAACGCTGAACGTGTTGGTGTGCTGGTTGGTTCCGGTCTCGGAGGTCTTCCAACGATCGAACACTATCATGGAGTGATGCTCGAGCGCGGCTATAAAAAGATTTCGCCGTTCTTTATTCCGATGTTGATTATCAACTTGGCGCCAGGACACATTTCGATGAAATTTGGTGCCAAGGGGCCGAATCTTTCGTCGGTCTCTGCCTGTGCGACCGGAACCCATTCGATTGGTGATGCTTATCATATGATCGCGCGTGGCGATGCAGATGCCATGTTTGCCGGTGGCACTGAATCGACCATCACGCCGATGGCAATTGGTGGCTTCAATGTCATGAAGGCGCTTTCGACCCGCAATGACGACCCGCAAGGAGCCAGCCGTCCGTTTGAGAAAAATCGCGATGGCTTCGTAATGGCTGAAGGCGCAGGTATCTTGATCTTGGAAGAATATGAAGCAGCCAAGGCCCGCGGCGCAAAGATTTACTGTGAGGTCGCCGGATACGGTTTGAGTGGAGATGCATATCACCTGACCCAACCTGCCGCCGGTGGCGAAGGTGCGGCACGCTGCATGAAGATGGCCCTGAACAATGCCGGACTGAATCCTGAAGACGTTGACTACATCAACGCCCATGGAACCTCCACCCATTTCAACGATCTCTACGAGACCATGGCGATCAAATCGGTTCTCGGTGAACATGCGAAAAAGGTGATGATCAGTTCGACCAAAAGTATGACGGGGCACGGTCTCGGCGCTGCTGGTGGTTTCGAAGCTGTTTACATGGCCCTTGCCCTTGACAAAGGTGTCATTCCACCGACGATCAACTATGACGAGCCCGATCCGGATTGTGATCTCGATTACGTCCCGAATGAGGCGCGGCAGGCGGAGTGTAAGGTTGCCATGTCGAATTCTTTCGGTTTTGGTGGTACGAACGCTACCTTGGCTTTCCGCAAGATTTGAGGCGAAAAATGATTGTTGTTGGAAGTGATCATGGTGGTCTGGAGCTGAAAAAAGCTGTTCTCGAACTGCTGGAAAAGCGTGGCCTGGAGTGGGCCGATTATGGCACCAATGGCAGCGATTCGGTCGATTATCCTGATTTCGGCGCCAAGGTTGCCAGTGCTGTTTCCACAGGCGCAGCGGAAAAGGGTGTCCTGATCTGCGGCACCGGTATCGGCATGTCGATCATCGCCAACAAGTTTCCGGGAATCCGGGCGGCGTTGGTACATGATGAATTCACTGCGCAGATGTCGAAAGAGCACAATAACGCCAATATTCTGGTGATGGGCGGCCGGATTCTCTCAGTTGAAGACGGTGTCAAGCTGGTTGAGATCTGGCTCGATACCGAATTCGAGGGTGGCCGACACCAGAACCGTCTGCTGAAAATCGCTGCCGCGGAGCAGAACAGTTAAAATTAACGAGCGGGGCAGTTTAATCTGCCCCGTTTTTTCTTATGCACTGGAGAACAAAGATGTCAGAAAAAAACTTATCCTCATTCGATCCTGCAATTGCCGAAATCCTGGTCGAAGAGACCGAGCGTCAGGAATATAACCTCGAATTCATCGCTTCGGAGAACTTCGTCAGCGAAGCTGTGCTTGAAGCGCAGGGATCGGTACTGACCAACAAGTATGCCGAAGGCTATCCTGGCAAGCGCTACTATGGCGGTTGTGAAGTTGTCGACAAGGCTGAGCAGTTAGCGATCGATCGGGCTAAGGAGCTGTTTGGTGCTGAGCATGCTAATGTTCAGGCGCACTCAGGTTCTCAGGCCAATATGGCAGTTTACATGGCCGTCTGTCAGCCTGGCGATACCGTCCTTGGCATGAACTTGGCCCACGGCGGTCATCTGACCCACGGCTCTCCGGTCAACTTCTCCGGTAAACTCTATAATATCGTTCCTTACGGTGTGAAAGAAGCGACCGGGACCATAGATTACGAAGAGGTTGAGGCCTTAGCTAAAGAGCACAAGCCGAAGTTGATTGTCGTCGGTGCCAGTGCCTATACCCGTGAAATCGATTTTCCGGCTTTCCGTCGCATCGCTGACGAAGTCGGCGCGGTGGTGATGGTCGATATGGCCCACATTGCCGGTCTGGTTGCTGCTGGCGTTCATTCTAACCCGGTACCCTACGCTGAGTTTGTCACCACCACCACACACAAGACCCTGCGTGGTCCGCGCGGCGGCATGATCCTCTGCACCGAAGAGTGGAGCAAGAAACTCAACAGTAACATTTTTCCTGGCATCCAGGGTGGTCCGCTGATGCATGTCATCGCGGCTAAAGCGGTTGCCTTCAAGGAAGCACTCTCCCCAGAGTTTAAAGAGTACGCGCAGCAAGTGGTCAAGAATGCTCAGACCCTGGCCGCTGAACTGGTCGCCAAAGGTTACAAACTGGTTTCCGGTGGCACCGATAACCATCTGATGCTGATGGACTTCACTGGCACCGAGATGACGGGCAAGGTTGCCGAAGCGGTTTTGGAAGAGGCTGGTATTACCGTGAACAAGAATGCAGTTCCTTTCGATACCCGTTCCCCATTTGTGACCAGCGGTATTCGGATCGGTACCCCGGCGACCACCACCCGGGGTTTGAAAGAACCGGAAATGATCAAAGTCGCTGGCTGGATCGACCGGGCCTTTAAGAATATCGACAACAAAGAGGAACTGGCCAAGATCCGCGCAGAGATTAAAGAACTCTGCAAAGAGTTTCCGCTTTATGCGCACCGCTTGAAGTAAGGACTTCAGCATGCAACGACCGAGTTGGGACGAATATTTCATGCAGATTACCGAGCTGGTTGCCAGTCGCTCAACCTGCATGCGCCGACAGGTCGGAGCGATTCTGGTGAAAGAGAAAAATATCCTGGCAACCGGTTACAACGGCGTGCCGAGTGGCATCACTCACTGTGATGTTACCGGCTGCCTGCGTGAGCAGATGAAGGTGCCTTCCGGAGAGCGGCATGAGCTTTGTCGGGGTCTGCACGCTGAACAGAATGCCATTATTCAGGCGGCCCGTCACGGTATCAATATTGACGGTTCGACCCTTTACTGCACCGATTCACCCTGTATTATATGTAGTAAAATGCTCATAAATGCCGGTGTCGGTGGCATCGTTTTCAAGCGTGGCTATCCCGATAAACTGTCGCTGCAGATGTTGGATGAAGCCGGGATTGAATATCAGCAATACCCGCAAAGCGAGGATAAATGAATTGTCCATTTTGCCAGCATGACGATACCCGGGTCGTCGACTCACGGCTCGGAAAAGAGGGGAATAATGTCCGCCGCCGGCGTGAGTGCCCGGCTTGTGAGCGACGCTTTACCACCTATGAACGGGTCGAGGAGATTCTGCCCTGGGTCATCAAGAAGGATGGCCGTCGTGAAGCCTTTGATCGCGCGAAAATAATCGCCGGGATGCAACGCGCTTGTGAGAAGCGACCGGTTTCAGTGGAGCAGATCGAGCAGATGGTCGATCAGCTGGAGCGCAGGTTTCAGGAGTGTGGCGATAAAGAGATAGCTGCCAGTCTGATTGGAGAGGCGGTCATGGATTCTCTACATGCCGTTGATGAAGTTGCTTATGTGCGCTTTGCTTCAGTATACCGGCAGTTTAAAGATATCAACGAGTTCATGACGGAACTGACCGATCTGTTGAAAAATTCGAACTAGTGTTCTGTTTGGTTAGTCCGTTGTGACAATGTCGAGCAATTTTTGTTGCTGCCAAGGCGCGAAAATACAGGCCTAGCCAAAGCTAAGCCGAATTTGAGCAACGCGGGCAGCGGCAAAAAGGGCCGAAATTGGTCAATGGAATTAACCACACGGGACACTAGGTACGCTCTGCGAGCATGATCTTAACAGCCGGGATATCTTTGTATTCCGGCTGTTAACTTTTTCAGCTGGAGAAAATTTGGAGTTGCGATGAGTACAGTCGATCATCAGCACTACATGCAACGGGCCTTGGCCCTTGCCCAAAAGGGGGTCGGCCGAACTGCACCGAATCCACCGGTCGGTGCGGTCGTTGTTGGCTCCGGGACCATCGTTGGTGAGGGTTACCATCCGCAGGCGGGCGAACCGCATGCGGAGGTCTTCGCTTTGCGCCAGGCCGCAGGGCGGGCCCGTGGTGCCGATGTCTATGTCACCCTGGAGCCTTGCTCGCACCAGGGACGCACCGGCCCCTGTGCCGATGCGCTGATCGCTGCTGGTGTCGGTCGGGTGTTTGTCGGTGTTCAGGACCCCAACCCGCAAGTTGCTGGTCGGGGAATCGAAAGATTGCGTCAGGCGGGGATCGAGGTCACTGTCGGCGTTGCAGAAAACGAGTGTCGTCACTTGATTGCCCCCTTTGCACGGCTCATCTCATCCGGCATGCCTTACACGATCTATAAATCCGCCATGACCCTGGACGGTAATATTGCAACTGCAACCGGTGATTCACAATGGATTTCCGGCGAGCAGAGTCGTTTGCGGGTGCATCAGTTGCGCGACCGGGTTGAGGCGATCATGGTCGGCATCGAAACGATCCTCGCCGACGACCCGCTGCTCAATACCCGTTTGCCTGAAGGTGGCGGCAGAGACCCGCTGCGGGTTGTGGTTGACAGTCAGTTGCGGATGCCGACAACTGCACGCATGCTGCAACAGGAATCGGCCGCCGCGACCCTGATTGCGACGACCTCTGCTGATGAAGAAAAGATAGCCGCATTGCAGCAGGTCGGAGCAGAGGTACTGGTTCTGCCATCTCAATCTGTTCAGGTCGATTTGCTAGCTCTTTGGCGGGAGTTGGGTAAGCGCGATGTTCAGCGGCTGCTACTGGAAGGTGGCGCAACCTTGGCCGGTTCTGCATTGAAGAGTGGCCTGATTGATCACCTGATGCTATTTATCGCCCCCAAGCTGATCGGTGGCTCTGCAGGGTACGGTATCTTTGCCGGAGAGGGTTGCCAGAAACTTGCAAACGCGGTACCTGTAAAAGATCTGCGCTATGAAAGTGTCGGTGAAGACGTTCTGATGACAGGAGAGGTTGATCGATGTTCACAGGTTTGATTCAGTCGGTTGGCAAGGTTGAAAATCTTAACCGCCATGGCAATTCGGCATCGATACAAATCGCCAGTGAGATTGCCAAAGAGGATTTGCAGTTGGGGGAAAGCATTGCTGTTAACGGTGTCTGCCTGACAGTGACTGACTGGAACGATGCTAGCTTTACGGCAGACGTCTCCCCGGAGACCCTCGATTGTACCAATTTGGGCGCACTGCGGCCGAATATGCAGGTGAATCTCGAGCGCGCCTTGCGACTTTGCGATCGGCTTGGTGGACATCTGGTCAGTGGTCATGTCGACTGTGTCGCAACCGTGCGTCGTCGCTATCGCGATGAGAATGCGATCCGTTTTGAGTTCAGTGTTCCTCCTGAAGCGCTACGTTATCTGGTGGAAAAAGGTTCTGTTGCCGTTGATGGCATCAGCTTGACCGTCAATAATGTTAACGAGAACGGTTTTTCAGTGGCGATCATTCCGCACTCGCTGGACAAAACGACTTTACAGGGTTGTCGTGAAGGGGCCAGGGTGAACATAGAGACCGATCTGATCGGTCGTTATGTCGAACGATTAATGGCCGGAAAAAATACTGCTGGCCAAGGGCATGGGGTGAGCCTTGAGTTCCTTGCCAAGAATGGATTTATGTGAGATATTTCCCGGCTAATATCATTAATTTAAAGGATTAGATAATGCCGATTGCAAAAATTGAAGCTGCACTTGAAGATATCCGTCAAGGAAAGATGGTGATTCTGGTCGATGATGAGGATCGGGAGAACGAAGGGGATCTGGTGTGTGCTGCTGAACTGGTGACGCCTGAAATCATTAATTTCATGGCCAAGGAAGGGCGCGGACTGATCTGCCTGTCATTGACCGAAGCGCGGGCCGATGAGCTTGATTTGCCATTGATGGTCTCTGATAACAGTTCTTCTTTCGGCACCGCTTTTACTGTCTCGATTGAGGCACGTCGTGGGGTGACGACCGGGATCTCTGCGGCGGACCGCTCGCATACCATTCAGGTTGCCGTTGATGATGAGATGACGGCACGCGACCTGGCCCGGCCAGGGCATGTCTTTCCGCTCCGGGCGAAAAAAGGTGGGGTGCTGGTCCGGGCAGGGCAGACCGAAGGTTCGGTCGATCTGTCCCGCCTGGCGGGACTGAAGCCGGCTGGAGTCATCTGCGAGGTCATGAACGAGGACGGCACCATGGCGCGGATGCCGCAGCTGAAGAAGTTTGCTAAACAGCACGATCTGAAAATCATCACGATCGCCGATATGGTTGAGTACCGGATGCGCAAGGAAATGCTGGTCAGACGGGCCGTTGAAACGGTCATCCCGACCATGCACGGTGGTGAATTTAAGGCAATCGTTTATGAAAATGACGTTGATAAGGCACAGCATCTTGCCTTGATGAAAGGGGAGATCAATCCTGATGAGCCGGTTCTGGTACGGGTTCATTCGGAGTGTTTGACCGGTGATGTTTTTGGTTCACAGCGCTGTGACTGTGGTGATCAACTGCATGCAGCGATGGATATGATCGACAAGGAAGGTTGTGGCGTGGTGCTCTATATGCGCCAGGAAGGACGCGGCATCGGACTGGTTAACAAACTGAAGGCTTACAACCTGCAGGACGAGGGCTGCGATACTGTTGAAGCGAATGAAGCGCTCGGCTTCGGTGCCGACCTGCGGGATTACGGTATCGGTGCCCAGATGCTGGCCGATTTAGGGGCGCGTAAACTGCGGTTGATGACCAACAATCCGAAAAAAATCGTCGGCCTTGAGGGTTACGGCCTGGAGATTGTTGAGCGGGTGCCGATTGAAATGACTCCGGTCTGTACCAACGTCGAGTATTTGAAAACCAAGCGTGAAAAAATGGGGCATCTGCTGGAAAATCTCTAGTACGCCCATGACTTCTGGAGGAAATCATGCCTGAATTTATTGAAGGAAAACTGGATGCCAAAGGCTTCCGCTTCGGTCTGGTTGTCAGCCGATTTAACAGCTTTATCTGCGACCGGTTGCTCGAAGGTGCCCTCGATACCTTGACCCGGCATGGTGCTGATGACCAGCAATTGTCGGTCGTGCGGGTCCCCGGTGCGTTCGAAATTCCGTTGCTGGCAAAGAAGATGGCTGAATCGGGCAAGTATGATGCGGTCATTGCGCTTGGTGCGGTCATCCGCGGAGGGACACCGCATTTTGATTATGTTTGTTCTGAAGTCACCAAGGGAGTGGCGGCCGTTTCTCTCGACAGCGGCCTGCCGGTTGCTTTTGGCGTTTTAACCACCGACTCGGTTGAACAGGCGATTGAGCGCGCTGGGACCAAGGCTGGTAATAAGGGCGCAGAGGCGGCCATGAGTGCCATCGAAATGGTGAACCTGATGGGCGCGGTCTGAATCGATGTCGAGTAACAATCGCCGCGTCGCTCGTGAGTGTGCGTTGAAGATTTTATTTGCCTTGCGTTTGGATGAGCAGGCTGATGCATCACGCCTGCTCACTGATTTCTGGCAGAACTTCCGTTTTGCCGATGATGCCCTGGGGGAGCCGCTTGAGACTGATGATAAGCCTCTGCCGACGGCAGCTCGGACTTTTACGGAGTCGTTGGTGGAAGGTGTTGTCGAATATCGGGCAGTGATCGATAAGCAGATTCGCGAAGTCGCCAAGAATTGGTCTTTGGAGCGGATGGCCACGGTTGATCTGTCTATTCTGCGGATCTGCACGTATGAATTGCTTTATCAACCTGACGTGCCGAAGCGGGTTGCCATAAATGAAGCGATTGAAATAGCCAAGCGCTATGGCACCAAGGAATCACCCTCATTTGTTAATGGCTTGCTTGATAAAGTGGCACAAACTGTTCGGAAAAATAAAGATTAATTCTATTTCTATATGGTGTGTGAGGAATTATGGATGCGATCAAGGTAGGGTTGCTCGGCTATGGAACCATCGGTACCGGGGTGATCAGGGTACTGCAGAAAAATGCCGACTTATTGCAGCAGCGGTTAGGCAAGTCTCTGGAGTTGATAAAGATTGTCGATCTGGATATCACGACTGATCGGGGCGTCAAAGTAGCCCCCGAGCTGTTAAGTACCGATGTTGAAGATATAATCAGTAATCCAGAGGTCGATATTGTCATCGAACTGATCGGTGGCTACGAGCCAGCCAAGTCGTTCATCCTCAAGGCGATCGCTAACGGTAAGCATATCGTCACCGCCAACAAGGCGTTGATGGCCCTGCACGGTCAAGAGATTCTTGCCGCTGCTGAAAAACAGGGTGTCGAGGTGATGTTCGAAGCGGCCGTGGGTGGTGGAATCCCTGTGATCTCAGCGATCAAGGAAAACCTCTGTGCCAACGATTTCAGCAATGTGCTTGGTATCCTCAACGGGACCTGTAACTATATTCTGACCGAAATGACCGAGAAGGGCAGTGATTTTGCTCCGGTTTTAGCAGAGGCGCAGGCCCTCGGCTATGCTGAGGCCGATCCAACCTTCGACATTGAAGGGGTCGATACCGCACATAAAATCGCCCTGCTGGCCGCCCTCTGTTTCGGCACCAAGGTCGATTTCGACAAGGTTTACACTGAAGGCATCACCAATGTCGCGGCGATCGATATCCAGTTTGCCACCCAGATGGGTTACAAGATCAAGCTGCTGGCGATCGGCAAGAATCTCGGTGACCAGATCGAGGTCCGCGTCCATCCGACCATGATTCCGAAAAGCTATCAGCTCTCAGAGGTTGACGGGGTCTTCAATGCGGTCCGCTTATCGGGCGATTTCCTCGGTCCTGCTTTGCTTTATGGCAGCGGCGCCGGCATGGATGCCACGGCCAGTGCGGTCATGGGAGACGTGATGGCGATCTCCCGTGATATGCTCTCTGGTGCCAAGCGGCGGACACCGATTATGGGTTACTGTGCCGACAGTATCGATGAACTTCCGATCAAAGCGATGAGTGACATCATCAGCCACTACTACCTGCGTTTCACGACAGTCGATAAGCCGGGTGTCCTCGCGCAGATCTCCACAATTCTCGGCAAGTACGATATCAGCATTCAGTCGATGATCCAGCCGGAGCGGCATGAGGCTGATGCCGTGCCGATTGTCATCATGACCCACGATGCCAAAGAGGCAAACATCAATCAGGCCCTGGCCGAAATCGATCAGCTGGAGATAGTTCAGCAGCCGACCCGGCTGATACGGGTTGAAAATGATCTGGGTTAAGGAAACGGCAACCGGGGGTAGGTGAGATTCTATCCCCGTTGCTTGCTTGCCGTCGTTAGAAGGTGGCGGTCAGTCGGTTGAGATCTCCGGTTCGACCACATAGCGCTTGATTTTTCTGGTGGTGGTTTTGGGGAACTCATCTTCGCGCAGGGTGAATCTCTTCACCCGTTTGTAATCCGCTAAATCTTTTCCGTACTTGAGAACTTCAGCACGGATCATAGTCTCGATCGCGCTCTCAGACAGTGGGCCCTTGCCCTGTTCTTTTTCGTGATTGAACAGGCTCTCCTCGTCCGGAAAGATCACCGCATAGACCTCTTCGGCCATTGGGCTGACTTTGTGGCCGTAAACCATGATTTCGGCAATAAACGGACTTTTCAACAGCTGATTTTCCACTTCCTCCGGGTAAACGTTCTTACCGTTCGGGGTTACGATCAGGTTCTTGACTCGGCCACAGATCTGTAGCATGCCCTCTGCATCGAAGCGGCCCAGGTCACCGGTATGGTACCAGCCGTCCTTGAGCACCTCCCTGGTGGCGGCTTCGTTCTTGTAGTAGCCGAGCATGACGTTCGGCCCTTTGACCAGGATTTCTCCTTCGCCATCGGTGTTCGGTTGATCGATTTTGACTTCAACTCCATCCATCGCCTCGCCGACCGTACCCGGTTTGCTTTTAAGTGGACTTTCTGCGGAGATGACCGGAGAGGTTTCGGTGATCCCATAGCCCTGCAATAATGTCAGGCCCAGGGCGTTGAAACCGGCGGCAATGGACGGATCGAGAGCTGCTCCACCGCTGACGAAGGTGGTCTTGTCGCCGACTGCCTGCTTGACCTGGGAGGTGACTATTTTGCGGGTGGCGGTAAACTTGAACAGCATGCGCGAGGCCGGCTTCGAGTGGATGTTTTTCATGATGCGATCGAGTAGCAGGCGATAAACCGCCGGGACACCAAGCAGGAAGGTCGGCTTGATCTCGTTGAGATTGTCGCCCAGTTTTTTGAGCGATTCCGCGAAGCTGACTTTGCCCCCCAGTGAAAGCGGGAGCAGGACACCGCAAACCTGTTCGAAGACATGGTTGATCGGCAGGAAGGAGAGGGTCGTTATCGAACTGTCCAGCTGGAAGCGATTGCAGGCCGCCTGAATATTGCTGACGATGTTCTGGTGACTCAGCATCGCCCCTTTGGAACGGCCGGTGGTTCCGGAAGTGAAAAGGATGACCGCAGTGCTGTCCGGCTGGTTGTTGGCCGGCTCAAGCGGCTGGTCATTGAAGATGCTTTTATAGGCAAACAAGCGTTTTTCCTTCAACAGCTTGTTGCGTGACGTCGCGGACCGCGAAAGGAAGTTGCTGGTCTTTTCGCCATCCGGCTCTTCTTTGCCGCTCATCAGTGAATAGGCCTCGTTAGCGGCTTCTTCAATCTGCTGACGTTTATCAGCCGGGATATTCAGTTCGTTGGCCAGTCTGTTCCAGAGGTTGGAAAGATTCTCCAGTACGCCGGCAATATCGCTGCGATCAGTGACATCCGAAAGTGGAATGTCGAGCAGGATGATTTTTTTCAGCTGTGGCAAGTCATCGATGATCTCCAGAAGGATTTCGAATTGCGGTTGGCCGACGAAGACTGCTGCGGCATCCGAATCAACCAGGATCTGTCTGAGTTCAGCTGCTTTCAGTTCCTTGTCAATCGGCACCGCAACGCAACCAGCTCGTAATATTGACAGGTAGGCCGCCACCCAACGGGGGGAAGAGGGGCCAAGGAGTGCTATGTGGGTGCCCGGCTTAATCGCTAGCTGCCTTAACCCGGAGGCCAGCTTTTCGACAGAACCCCAGAGTTTCTGGTAGCTCAAGCCCTTCCATTGGCCACGATTCTTGCTCTGCAAGGCAATCAAACTGGAATGCTTCTGGCAACTGTTTTGAATGAATTGATCAATGGTCCGCACGAAAACACCTCATCAAATATAAAAGTTTGCTGGTAATCTGTTGCACTTCAGTTGATCGGTGGTTTACTCTAGCTTCGTCAACTCTAGCAGACAAGGTTGAAATCACCAATCCGTCTTTGTTGGCCAGAGTCCCGAAAAAAACTGAACTAAACAGACAAAATGGCTTGACAGTGTTGTGGGCGATTTGATACAAAACGCCTCGGTTGGTTGCAGGCACGTAGCTCAGTGGGAGAGCACTTCCCTGACACGGAAGGGGTCGGCGGTTCAATCCCGCCCGTGCCTACCATAAACAGCAACTAAAAAAACCGTACTGCACGACGAGGCATCTAGCAAGATGCCTCTTTTTGTTTCAGGAGACGTACTTATGGCGTTGTTGCAGATTGAACTACCGGATGGGTCAGTTAAAGAGGTTGAGTCAGGTTCGACTCCCCATGATGTCGCTTTGACCATTGGCGAAGGGCTCGCCCGGCAAGCGGTTGCGGCTCGTTTTGATGGCGAGATGATCGATGTGACGCGGCCCTTGTCCGCTTCTGGCAAGCTTGAACTGATCACCCAGAACTCTCCTGAGGCTCTGGAGTTGATCCGCCACTCCTGTGCTCACCTGATGGCTCAGGCAGTCAAGGATATCTATGGCGCTGAGGTTCAGGTGACCATCGGTCCGGCGATCAAGGATGGTTTTTACTACGATTTCTACAGTGAGAGCAAAAAGTTCGTCCCGGAAGACTTTGAAGTCATCGAGAAGAAGATGGATGAGCTGGCTAAGGCAGATCTGCCGATCGTTCGCGAAGACCTGTCCCGTGATCAGGCGATCAAGCTGTTCCGTGAGATGGGCGAAGACTACAAGGTTGAATTGATCGAGGATCTTGATGAAGCCCAGGTCTCGCTTTACCGGCAGGGCAATTTTGTCGATCTCTGCCGTGGGCCCCATATTCCGCGTACCGGCATGCTCAAAGCCTACAAGCTCACCAGCCTGGCAGGTGCTTACTGGCGTGGTGATGAGAAGAACGCCATGCTGCAGCGGGTCTATGCCACCGCTTTTCAGAACAAGAAGGAACTCAAGGCACACCTGAATCGTTTGGAAGAGGCGCGTAAGCGTGATCACCGCAAGCTCGGCCGCGAACTTGATCTGTTCTCCTTCAGTGAAGAGGCTGGCGCCGGTCTGGTGATCTGGCATCCTAAGGGGGCCATGTTGCGCACCATCATCGAAGATTTCGAGCGCAAAGAACACCTCAAGCGTGGCTACGATATTGTTATGGGCCCGCAGATTCTCAAGACCGAACTCTGGCAAACCTCCGGTCATTATGAGAATTACCGCGAGAACATGTACTTCACTGAGATCGACGAACAGGGTTACGGCATCAAGCCGATGAACTGTCTTGCGCACATGCTGATCTACAAGTCGAAACCGCGGTCCTACCGGAATCTGCCGCTGCGTTATTTTGAATTGGGTACAGTCCACCGTCATGAGAAGTCCGGCGTCCTGCACGGGCTGCTGCGGGTGCGTGGTTTTACCCAGGATGATGCCCATATCCTCTGCCGCCCGGATCAGATTGACGCTGAAGTAAAAGGTGTCATGCAGTTCGTTCAGGACGTTGCCGGAATATTCGGTTTCGATTACACCATGGAGCTTTCGACCCGACCGGAAAAATCGATCGGCAGTGATGCTGATTGGGAGCAGGCAACCGGTGCGTTGCGATCGGCCCTGGAAGACAGTGGGCAGCCGTTTGAGGTCAACGAAGGGGATGGCGCCTTCTATGGTCCGAAGATTGATGTTAAGCTCAAAGACGCGCTTGACAGAGAATGGCAGTGTGCTACTATCCAGTGCGATTTTACCCTGCCTGATCGGTTTGATTTGGCCTATATCGGCAAGGATGGTGAGAAGCATCGTCCCGTCATGTTGCACCGGGTTATTCTCGGCTCGATTGAACGTTTTGTCGGCATACTGATCGAACATTACGCTGGTAGTTTCCCGCTCTGGCTTTCGCCGGTTCAGGCGATTGTAGTGAATGTCACTGACAATCAGGCGGAGTACGCTGAGCAGGTTTATCAGCAGCTCAGAGCTTCCGGAGTCAGGGTTGAGCTCGATCTGCGTAATGAAAAGCTCGGGTATAAAATACGCGAAGCTCAGGTGGCCAAAATCCCTTATATGTTGGTCATCGGTGATCGTGAGATGGAAGAGCAGACGATTGCACCACGCTTTCGCAACGGTAAGAATCTCGCTCCTATGAGCGTTACTGACTTTGTCAGTTTTGTTGAAGAAGAAACCATTCAGCATCGATAATCTTTGGAAAGACCCATTGTGGGTCTTTTCGCCGTT
>CALZHQ010000038.1:0-2691 GCA_945787295.1 uncultured Desulfuromonadales bacterium | reverse complement strand
AGACCCATTGTGGGTCTTTTCGCCGTTGTGATTTAGTGTTATAAGGTGCAACTGATTTGTTGCCAGGAAGATTAAGGAGGCAAGGCCATAGCTAAGCAGGAAACAAACATTAATGACGCCATCAAGGCCCGTCAGGTTCGGGTGATTGATAATGAGGAAACGCCGCTCGGTATTCTTGACACCGCACAGGCCCTGGCGATCGCTGTTGAGCGCGGACTCGATCTGGTTGAGGTTTCTCCCCAGGCTGATCCGCCGGTTTGCCGGATTATGGATTTCGGTAAATTCAAATACCAGCAAGCTAAGCGCACCTCTGAAGCGAAGAAAAAACAGGTTAAGGTCGAAATCAAAGAAATCAAGATGCGACCGAAAACCGATGATCATGATTTCCAGTTCAAGATTAAACACGCACGCCGTTTTCTTGAAGAGGGTAATAAGGTTAAGTTGACCATCATGTTCCGGGGGCGTGAGAACGCTCACCCTGAACAGGGTCGGATGCAGCTGGACAAAGCTGTTGAAGCGCTCAAGGATATCGGGCAGGTTGAATCCCATCCGAGCAAGATGGGGCGCTTCATGACTATGATGGTCGGGCCGATAAAGAAGTGAACCGGGACACCGGAACTAGATAAACTAAGACGTTACAGGAGAGTACGATGCCAAAGATCAAGACTAACCGTGGTGCGGCTAAGCGTTTTCGCAAAACCGGTACCGGAAAAATCCGTCGGAACAAGGCCTTCACCAGCCACATTCTGACCAAGAAAAGTACGAAACGTAAGCGTGATCTGCGTCAGGCAGTGCTCGTGCACAAGTCTGATCATCGCAACATTGCGCAACTGATTCCGTACCTGTAAATATTTTATCCGCCACTGTGCGGAGCAGGGCTGTGAACTGTGGGGACAATCTCCCCCTGCAGATCCGGCCACGGCGCATGCCGAAACACACTTAAAGATGGAGGAAGTGAGATGCCAAGAGTAAAAAGAGGCTTTAAAGCCAGACGTCGTCGGAATAAGGTTCTTAAGCTTGCCAAAGGTTATCGTGGCGCCCGCAGCAAGTTATTCCGTTCAGCGACCGAAGCAGTCGATCGCGCCCTGAATTACGCATACCGTGACCGTCGTGTCAAGAAGCGGGATTTCCGCGCGTTGTGGATTGTTCGGATTAACGCCGCAGCCCGTGAAAACGGACTCTCCTATAGTAAGCTTATCCACGGTCTCAAGCAGGCCGAGGTGGCACTCGATCGCAAGATTATGGCAGATCTTGCTGTCAACGATGCTGCAGGTTTTGCTGTCATTGCTGAAGCAGCAAAGGCTAAACTGCAGTAAGCGGTTTTTAACCGTTCCGGGGAGGTGGAGTTGACGCTCCATCTCCCTTTTTTGTATCCGGTTCACTCCCTAATGAAAGTACTGGCAGTGTTGTGGCTGTCGGTTTTATGAAGCTCAGTTTAAATTGGCAACAACGCAGGTTTATGGTTGTTCCAGATCTGGATTATGTAATGAAAGAGCGTTTGCAACAATTACAGGAGCAGGCACTTGTTGCGTTGCAGCAGGCTGCCGACCTGAAAACTCTGCAGGATGTGCGGGTGCAGATTCTTGGCAAAAAGGGCGCATTAACCGAAGTAATGAAGGGGATGCGTGAACTTTCTGCTGAAGATCGGCCGGTTGTTGGCAGTCTGGTGAACACCCTCAAGGACCGGTTTGAGACGACCTTCGTCAAGCGTCAGACCGAGCTTCAGCAACAGTCGATTGCCGCTAAGCTGGCAAGTGAAAAGATTGATGTGACGCTTCCCGGCCGCCTCAGTGTCACTGGCAGTAAGCACCCGGTGACGCTGGTGACGGAGGAGATTGTCGCCATCTTCAACCGGCTCGGTTTTACCGTTGAGGAAGGGCCCGAAATTGAACAGGATTTTTACAATTTTGAAGCCTTGAATATACCCAAGGATCACCCTGCGCGGGATATGCAGGACACCTTTTATATTTCAGATGACCTGGTCCTGCGGACCCATACCTCGCCGGTTCAGATCCGCTCAATGTTGAAGAAGAAGCCGCCGGTCCGGGTGATTGCTCCAGGGACCGTCTATCGGCGCGATTCTGATATAACGCACAGCCCGATGTTCCATCAAATCGAAGGATTTCTGGTTGACGAAAAGGTAACCTTCGGTGATTTGAAGGGGATATTGACCCATTTCCTCAAGGAGTGCTTCGGTGAAGGGCTTGGGGTGCGTTTTCGGCCATCCTTTTTCCCTTTTACCGAACCCAGTGCTGAGGTTGATATTGCCTGCGTTATCTGCGGCGGCAAGGGCTGTCGGGTCTGCAGTGGGACTGGGTGGCTGGAGATTCTCGGTTGCGGGATGATTGATCCGGCCGTCTTCGCATCGGTGGATTATGACTCCGAGGCCTGTAGCGGTTTTGCTTTCGGGATGGGGCTCGAGCGGATTGCCATGCTCAAGTACGGGGTCAGCGATCTGCGCCTGTTTTTCGAAAACGATCTGCGTTTCCTCAAACAATTTCACGCTTGAGGAAGGAATTAAATAGATGATTGTTACATATAATTGGTTGAAGGAATTCGTCGATTTTGATTATAGCGCACAAGAGTTGTGCGATCGTTTGACCATGGTCGGGCTGGAAGTCGATGCGCTAAAAGAGATCGGCGGTGGCCTCGATTCGGTTATCGTTGCCAGACTTGAGGCGGTTGAACCTC